>VGYQ01000015.1 GCA_016872915.1 Planctomycetota bacterium
ATTGCCGAGGGACCCTTTGTTCAAATCACCTTGTTCTCGTCCAGGCCGCGCAGGCGGCCCTTCCTTTCAACTGACTTGCATCAGCCGGTCGGGCATGCGCCCCAACCGCTGAGCAGGATCGTGAGATCCTGCCCGTTGGTGGTGCCGTCGCTGTTGACATCGCCGCTTGGGGTTCCCCAAGAGGAGAGCATCACGGTGAGGTCCGAACCGTTGCGCACGCCGTCGTTATTGAAATCACCCGGGCACGCTGGCGCGTTGCAGGAGGCTACATCGGTGCCATTCGCCCTGACGATCCACTGCGCCGTGAACGTCGCACCGAGCGACTCCGCGAGAACGTACTGAGCAGCAGCGTCCGCACAGCTGAGCCGCACATAGGTGCCGGAGTCCTGACCCGCAACGGTGCCGCCGCCAGCACGGAGACTGTAGCCCGAGGCAGCGGGGACGCCCGGCTGACCGACAATCATGTCCGGGCAGTCCATGATGACCACCAGGTTCTTGGTTGCGTAGTCAGACACGCAGACCGGCTGGGGGTAGTTGAGCGTCGCGACATAGGCTCCGCCCGGGACGAGGACATCGACTTGCTCGATTAGTTCCAGATCGCCGCCGTCGGCACCGCCATCGGCGGTCTTGAAGCGAGGAGTGCCGCCGTCAAGGTCAGCATAAATGCCGACCTTGGCAGGAAGCGCGATATCGCTGATGTAGGTGGCGCACGCAGTGCCCGCCGCATTCTGGTCGCGAGCGACGCAGAACACGCCGAGGTCGAGGCACGAAATCTCACCAGACATCTGACCGGCCGGGATCACCTTGGCGAACGAGTTGGCCCCAGTTCCGCCGCCCGAGCAGTTCGGGAACGCCGGGGCTGCAGCGCAGGCCACGAGTCCCCCCCCAGCAGCAGCCGTTGAGGTCGAGTAGCTGTCCGGACCAGGGGCAGCGCATACACCAGGCTGCGTGGCGGTGCCGTCGAAGCCACCCGAGAGGGTGATGGGGCACGTCGCAGGAGTGCCGGACAACGCGATGGAGTACTCGTTGACCAGTCCTGCTGCGCAGGGCGCTCCAGTGAAACCGGTGATCGCCACGAAGGCGTAATAGAGTCCTGGAGACAGACATGACGACGCCGAGGTTGGGCAGGTACCAGAGCCCGTACCGAGGACCTGCACTCCACCACAATCTGGAACAGTGAGATCACCCTTGAGCAGCAGAACCGTTGCCAAGCTTGACGACTTGACGTCCACAGTGACCTGCGTCGGAGCCGTGACTTGGAACTGGTAGAAGTCCGTATCACGAGTGTCCTGGTCGGCCCAGAAGTTGCCACGGATCGTCTCCCCGATGTTAATGTTGGCGAATCCACCGGATGCATTGCAGCCGTCATTCGAGTCACTACCGCAGTTCTCGCCCTCAGCTCCACCCGAAGGCAGGACGCAGGCTTGCGGAACTGTGACGCGCATCGTGCCCGTTCCGGTCTCGCCGGTGGCGAAGGAGCCAAGGCGGATGAGGTAGGTGCGACCCGCAACAACAGTCACCGTCAGTTCGGAGGCGTAGGGGGTTTGTGGGGTGCCCGTCGTGTTGCAGTTCGTCCCGTCATCATTGCAGCCAACGAGAGCTTCAGCGAGTTCGTTGTAGTCAAACGCAGCGGGGTCTGTGCCGAGGTTGTACACGGCGAGCTTGTTGTCGTAAGTGACCGACCCGCATGTCGAGACCTTGAGCGAACCGTTATTCGCAGGAACGATCTTGTACCAAATATCATGGTCAATGATTTCGCTGCCTGACTGGCAGGCCGCGCCTGGGTGATCAGGTCCGTCCATCGTGGCGGCGGCGGTATTGAAGTTAAATTCGCTGTCCGCGCTGCCCGGACACGTAATTGGCGACGTTGCGCAGTTGTTTGTAGGCGCACCTTGCACAACTGGGCAGAAGTAGTAGCCGCACTGCTCAATAGCGCTCGTCACGCAACTTTGGTCCCATCCGACGTCGCAGCAGAGCGGGTTGAAATTGCACACCGCTTGGCAGCAGGCCGCGTCGTTGCAACCAAGTCCAAGGTGCGCGTCATTGCACGCGCCCGTCGCACCGAGGCACGATGAGGAAGTGGCCGCAAAGATTGCGACGACCTGGCCAGAGCCGACTTCACCGTCATAGCCTCCGATGCGGATGAACACGGTCTGACCTGCGGTCATGGCAATGTCGGTAATGCGTGAGTAGTAGGTTTGGCAACCGCTCAGTCCAGCGCCGTCGCCGTTGCAGGCGATGGCCGTCGGGGAACCGCAAGATCCTGAATACACCACGACTGATGTGTCATAGCTGCCAGACTGGCAGGTGTTGACTTCGAGCAAGCCAGACTCAGATGCCGTGTACTTGAACCACACATCTTGCTGCGTGGGGAGCCAGTTGAGGAAGGTGTCAGCGCAAAGCGCGTCGTCCACTGCGCCTGCGCTTGGGGTAGCCGAGGTTGTATTGAATGCTGCGGGCGTATCGCTCGCAAGCGCCGTTGCACCCGAACACTCATCGCTACCTTGCGCCGCCGCTCCGGCAGCAATGAAGGCCGCGGCGAAAGTGCCAGCGACCAATGATCTGTTACAGACTCCAGTGATGTTCATCTGAACTCCTTACTTAATTTGCCGACCGAACGAAGGTGAGTGAAATTGAACAAAGTCGTGCAATGCGAATGAATCGCCATTGCGTTAAACACAAGCCGAGAATCGGTTGAAACATAGAGCCAGTGAACAACCATGCCAATTTTGTTTTGGATTTATGAAAAATTGGTCAATAATTGTGTTATAGGACTCATTGCTTCTCCTCAGCGCCAGTCGATGACAACCTTGCCAAACTGCTCCCGTGACTCGAGCCGCTCAAAGGCTGCCCTCGCCTTCGAGGGAGCGTGGACGGAATCCAAAACTGGCTTGATAGCACCACTTTGCAGCAGGGTTGTGACCGCTCGAAACTCGGACATATCCCCCATGGTGGATCCCAGAATGGACAACTGATTCCAAAAGACCCGTGTCAGATCGGTTGTTGCATCGCCACCCGTGGTCGCGCCACACGTGACAAAGACACCGCCGCGCACCAAGCATTTGATGCTTTGCAAATGCACTGCCTTTCCAACCGAGTCAGCCACCACGTCGATCCCCCGCCGACCGGTCCACGCGCGTACTGCCCTCGACCAATCCGATCCATCATCGAGCACCCCGAGATCTGCTCCAAGTGCCAAGGCGCGGTCCAACTTGCTCTGATGCCGACTCGTCACGACGACTCGGCAACCGAAATGCTTCGCAATATGAAGAAGCGCAAGCGCAACGCCCCCGCCAATGCCCGTCACGAGCACGGTCGATCCAGCCCGAAGCCGAGCCCTCGTGACCAGCATTCGCCATGCGGTCAAGTGGGTGAGCCCGAACGCGGCTGCGTGCACCGCGTCTGTGTTGCCGATATCGAGCAGGTTTGTCACGGGCGCCGTAAAGAATTCGCGCATGGTGCCTTCGACATGCTCGCCAATCATCGAGATGTCCTCGCCAGCCTCTGCGCGGTCCGGGTGCGGCTGCGGTTGCTGTACGACTGCGGCATTCAAGAGAACGCGTCGGCCCTGCCACGCCGGATCAACGCCCTGCCCAACTGCAACGATCGTGCCCGCTCCATCTGATCCTGACGAAAACGGATAACGCGTCTCAATTCCAGGGAGGCCGCGCCCGACCCACAAATCGAGGCTATTGAGCGCTGATGCCTCCGTGCGCACGAGCGCTTCGCCTGCACGTGGCTGGGGCTGATCGACTCCGTCGACACAGGAGACATTCGCTGCGACTGGGTTCCCTTGCCGCTCGATCACGATGGATTTCATATTCGCGATCCTATAGTGCGCCGATGATGAGCCCTCGAAGAGCGGTTGGCGCCGTGTTCCAATACATGGCTTTCGCACCCGTCTGGATCGTGATGATCGGACTGTGGTTCACCCAGCCCATCTTGGCACAGGGGACAAACGCAACCATCCTTGTCGACCCGCCATTCATCAGCCTCGGACTGATGCAGCCGCGAGACACAGTGACGCGGTCGTTTCGGCTCTCGAACATCACCGACAAGCCGATCACGATCGCGTCTGTCGTACCGACCTGCACCTGCACGACTATCGACGCCACGGGCAAAGTCATTCCCCCCAAAGGAAGCATCGAGATTCCACTCACGATGAAGGTCGCCGCATCCACGGGCGTCAAGACAGCTGCGGTGACGCTCACCTTTTCTGATCGAAGTGCTCCGATCACGTTGCAGATGCAGGGCGAGATTGCGTATGCCGTGCGGTCCACGTGCATCGATGTGATCGAGAACAAGCGGGTGCCCTACATCAATGTCTTTGCTGACCCGCAGCGCAGCCCCTCGGTCGCGCCGCCACCACTCGTGGGCGAGATGAAGGTGTCGTGCACCGATGGCCGACCGTTTCGAGTGCTGTCGGTCATGGGGAAACCGCCGCAGTTCATCGGGTGGAACCCGGCGAGCGACGAACCGCAGACCGCCTACGACGTGGCGTACGACTTTCAGGGCATTCCCTGCGAGCGCATGCCCCCATACCTGATCATCGAGACCGACCACCCGCTGGCTCCGGTGATCGACATGCGCGTGCGGCATGCGTGCACCAAGATCACGCCTCAACTGCCCTTCGCGGAATACCGTGCCAACCTCGGATCGCTGCAGATGGGTGTCCCGCTGCCGTTCGATTTTGAACTCAAGCGTGCGCAGGGTTGGACTGTGACGGGCGTGCAATCGAAGGACCCGCGCATCGATGTGAAGTTTGTTGGACAGCGTTCCGACAGCGATGGCGCCATGGTGTCGATGGTTGCGACTGCTCCTGTGGGAGCCGCGGCTGTCGCCACGGCCACGACCGACCATACGAGAATCCTGCTCGCACCCATAACGATGACAGCTCGGGATCCCAGCGGCAACACGCGCAGCAGCGACTTCTGGGTGTATGCGAAACTCATCCCGGCCGAAGTGCCTGCACCGATGCCGAGCGCCACTCAGAAGGTGGGGTCGTAGACCTGCTTCCGCACGAACGCCTCGATGTCCTCGGGTCGATCGACGCGCGCGAGCCCAGCATCGAACACAAGCGATGCGACATCGATCGCGATACGGATGCTCTTCTCAAGAATCGATGCAATGGGCGGAAAGATGAGCCCAACTGAAAGATCTTGATCGGTGGTCTGCGCAGCGAGCGACTCCGCAGCCCGCAGGAACATCTCATCGGTCACTCGCCGCGCCTGCGTGGCAAAGACCGCCATGCCGATCGCCGGATAGATGTAGACATTGTTGCCCTGCCCGGGCACAAACAACTGGCCTTGGAAGTGCATGGGCGGGAAGGGGCTTCCCGTGGCCACGATGGCTCGGCCATCGCTGAAGCGGATCGCCTCCTCCGCCGTGCACTCGGACTTCGATGTCGGGTTCGACAGCGGAAAGATGATGGGCCGCGAGTTGATGCGGGACATCGATCGAATCACCGCCTCGTCGAACGAGTTGGGGACGGCTGATACCCCAATGAGTGCCGTTGGACGGATGACCTCGACTGCATCAACCAGTCGCGTGATCGGCGAGTGTTCGTTCCCAACTATTCCGGACGGCACGGGAGCAACGATGGGATGCGCGTACCTGTGCAGGTAGTCGGGCAGACCGGTCATGCCCGCGTGCACAAGTCCGCGCGAGTTCATGAAGTGGCAGCACGCGAGCGCGTCGCGTTGTGGCACACCGATCGATTCGAGGTGTCGCACGAACAAATCTGCAATGCCGACGCCCGCATTTCCTGCACCGAGGAAAAGCAGCCTCTGTTCACGAATATCGCTCTTCGTAACACGGCAGGCGCCAAAGATTCCCGCAACGCCAACCGCTGCGGTGCCTTGGATGTCATCGTTGAACATGCAGACGCGGTTTCGGTACCGCGCGAGCATGGGCATCGCATTGCGGTTGGTGAAGTCCTCGAACTGAATGCAGCAGCGTGGGAACACTTCTTGGACCGCATCGACGAACTCATCGACAAACGACATTGCCTCGTTTCCGTCAACGCGCGGCTGACGAAGTCCGGGGTACAGGGGATCTTCCAGGAACGACTGGTTGTTCGTCCCCCTGTCAAGAACCACAGGCAGTGTGGCCTCGGGTGGAACTCCGGCACAAGCCGTATAGAGCGCGAGCTTGCCGATCGGAATCGGCATGCCGCAGACGCCGAGATCGCCCAATCCGAGGATGCGTTCACCATCGGTCACCACGATGAAGCGAATGTCTCGAACAGGCCAGTTGCGGAGCACCTTGGCGATACGACCACGGTGACGGATCGAGATGTACATCCCTTTCGGTCGCCGCATGATGTGTCCAAAGCGCTGGCACGCCTCCCCGACCGTCGGCGTGTAGACGATCGGCATGAAGCGCTGGAAGTCGCTGCGAATCAGTGCGAAGAAGAGGCGCTCTTGCCGGTCGTGAAGCGCCGACATGAACTGGTAACGCCCAAGGTCGGTGAGCTGCGCATCGAACTGCGCTCGAGCGCGGTGGAGCTGCAGAGGATGAGATTCCACCGCGTCGGGGAGAAGGCCCTCAAGCCCAAGCGTGACGCGTTCCTCCTCAGTGAATGCACCCGCCTTGTTGAGGCGAGCATCGAAGAGGAGTTGGAATGCACTTGGTCGAGAGTTGTCGGAATCAGACATAGGAAGAACAGGTGTACCACGGGGGGACGCGAGTGTGTGGAGGGCGGTGCGGCGGCGAGCAATCGGCATCTACACTCGTACCGCGATGGATCGCGCCACATCGAATGCCGTCGACGCGTCCGCTGTGCTGCCGTGGCCGCCCGACCTCTGCGAATCGCTGCGTACGGATGCGGTGTTCTGGTGCCGCCAATGGAACGATGAACGACTCGCGCACGAGTGCCGCGTTCGCTGGAGTGGAAGGATGGTTCGAAGCCTCGGCCGCGCCTACAGCGGACAGGGGCTGATTCGGCTGAACAATGGGCTTGCGCAAAGCGGCTGTGAGTTGCTGCTTCGTGAAGTTCTCTGCCACGAGTTGGCGCATGTGGCCGTGTATCGGCAGTTTGGCCATCGGGCGCAGCCACACGGCTCGCCCTGGCGGCACTGCATGCGGCTCGTGGGTTACGAACCCCGTGTGACGATTCCCATGGAATCCCTGCCGGCATCCCTGCGCGACTTCATCGATGCCCAGCGACGTCCCCTGCGGCGAAAGCGTCGGCGCAAGCGTGCGCGTCACTTCATGACAGAGTCCATTTGGGCACGAATGCGATCCGCCTGCTGGCCTTGGCCTGCGGCACGGAGCACATCGACCAACATCGATCCACAGCGATACCAGTTTGTTTGACGCGCGAAAATTGGGCTGATTCCTTTGGGCGCCTCCATATTCCCAAACGCGCGCTGCACGAATTGGATGATCCCCATCCTGTTGCCCTGATGGCGAAGAATCTTGGCTCCCGAAAGCACCGCATCAAATGCAAAGGGGCCATCGTTTGCATGGTCCGAAATGATGCGGTCATAGCAGCGTCCCGCGGCCGTCAAGTCGCCTGCGGCTTCGAACAGCCGAGCCTCCTGCATGAGGATCTGCCCCACGATGTCTCCGCGACTGGAAAAGACGCCCGCAAACCGATCGAGTGTGCGAACGCGTTCCTGCGCATCGGGAATCGATGTGATCATCGGCTCAATCATGCGCCACGAGAACTCGGGATAGGAGTCAAGGCACAGCGTGATCACATCGTTCGACCACTGTGTCTTCTGTGCATCGCTCATCTTCCCGCTCGCGGCCGCACGTGCCACCACATCCCATGACCGTGAATCCGTGGTGCCGATCTTCAGCGCAAGGCGCGCCAGTTCGAGTGCATCGTCGACAGAATTCGCCTCGGCCGCAGCGATACGAAGCCCAGCCACCAACCTTCGATCGGCGGCGGGCATTCGCCCGTACTCAGTCAGCATCGGCATCAGTGTGCTTGACACCGACTTCCCCGTCTGTGGATGCAGGATCATGCCTTCGACTCCCGTATATCCGCCGAAGCGTCCCCACTCGGCCCACGTTGGACCACCACGCCCACGCATCGCATAGCCGATCCAAGCATGACTCAGACTGCCATCGCGACCGACCGTCACCGCGGCGGGCGCACCGAGCGACTTGCTGACTGTTGCACAGAAGTAAGCCTGATCAGCGCAGACACCCCCATGCTGCAAGATGTTCCGCAAGTTCCACCCGGCCTGCGTCACCTTCTTCGGCGTGCCCTTTTCGAGGTGGTCGTTGTCGTACTCCACTTTGTCGTACAGCGCACCCAGGTCTTGCTGCTTTGCAAACTGCTGCACGGCCCACTGCATCTCCGCTTCCGACGCAGCGACATCCACCACAAACACCCAGGCTTCACTTGGAACATCCTTGATCCCGAAGATCATGCTGCGCTCGTTGCGGCAGAAGTGATCGAACACCGGCAGCGCTCCGCTCCCACTGGCGAGATTTTCGTTCACCTGCGCAACGACGGGCGCATCACAGACCACCGACACAGCTGCCGCGAGTTCGGGCGCTGCATCGACCGCGCGAGAACGCTCCTGCATCAGCAGTCGTGCGACACGCTGCACCTTCCCCCCATCTTCACTGCTGAGATCGACGATCAGCGCCAGAGCGCGCGCGAATGTGGGGTGCGTGAGATACTCCTGTGCCACACTCATCCGCTCCGCATCGGGCGCACTGCCCACCAATTGCATGATGCGAACAGTTGCCGCCGCCTGTGTGAGCGCTTCCAGTTTCGGTTGAAGTGCAGCCAACGCCGGGCCTCGCTTGGACGAACTGCCTGCGTTTGCCTTTGTCTTGGGCTGCTTGTCATTCGATGCCTGCAGAGGCTTGACTGCCGCCAAGACTTCCGCTGCATTCTTTGATAGGTCTTCGCGAGCGCCCTTCAGTTCCTCATCGGCCTGACCTAACCCACCCGCAAGCCGCACAATCCTCTGCTCACCCGCCTCGCCAAAACAATCGAGCACACTCGTGGGCGCTGCAGCGCCGCGTCCGGTCGGAACAGATGCCGAAAGGCAGACGACAGACACGATCACCCCAAACGCCCACGTCATCCCTGCACGCTTCTCCGCCACGACTGTGACAACGCATCCTTGCGCGTATTGCATGTGTCGACCGCATCGTTGAATATCAGCGATGGTCCATCCAGTTCCAATGTGTATTCGCCTGGTTCCTCGGGACAAATAATGGAACCCAACTGGTACCGCAGCGTGATGCGAGTTCCTTTGAACACACAACGACCGATGAGCGGATCGATCCCTCGGAGTTCCAGAACGAACACGCCAGAGTCGGTGAACTCGATCGAATCTCCAGAGTTCTGGCCGAACCACTTCCCCACCAGTGGGGTCGGGACGGTCACCGCGCGGGGCCCGCTCGAGCACGCGGCAAGCCACAACACGGTGAAAGTGGCTCCACGCGGGTTCCGCGCGCTAAGAAGCGAAGAGAACCATGCGCGATACCTATCTGGCTTCGCAAGCGGCACTTGCGATTTGGGACGCAATGGCTCGCACATCGCTGTCTGTCGCATCGGAGGAAAGATTAGCTCAAAAATCCCGTTCTTTCCTTGCGGTGTGTGCCTAGGAATCTCACCGTTGTTCCAAGCCCATCGGTGCGGTGAGGTTTCGCAACAAACAACCGTTGGCCAACGAGGCGGGTCGGCGCACCTCAGCGGGTGCCGACCCGCCAGTTGCTTTTTTTGAAGGCGTTTTCGGCAGCCCAAAAAGCCGTCTCCGTCCCTCCCGAGCGCACAAGACTGCGAAACTCTTCTGCATTGGCGTGGCGTTCGTGCATAGAAAAATCCTGCTGGCCGGCGAGCTGCTCAGCATCGGCCTGCCTTTGTCTGCATGAGCATTCCCCCGAGGATCCGCCGTGGTGTCGTTTGGCGGAGTCGCAGGCTTCGAGCAGAAGTCCTTCACGATCATCGCGCCCACGCTGCCCAACGATGCTGCCGGCCACAGATCGGGCAGCGGTCGATTCTTCAGCGGAAGTTTCGACATCACACATTTGCACCAGACGGACGAATCGAGGCTGGCGGTTGACCAGATGTTCAGCGTGACACGCAGGTACTCGGTGCTGCCGAGATTCAGCGTGCCCGACAAACCAAAGATTGCCAGCACCTCCTCGCTCACTGCTTCCGATCAAAGGAGACTGGGGCTTGTATCTCGACTTGGCGACGTCAAGGCCCTCCTTCGATCCGCAGATCCCTTCGCTTGGCTCCCAGCCAAGATCGACGAAGCCCCACTCGCGCGACTCAGTCGCTTGCGGCTTCTCGCGGTCCCTTTCCGCCAGGACTTCGAGTACTCCTCGCTCGAGCTGCTTCTCGAAGAAGATGATCGCGGCGCCCATCCACCGCAGCAGGTGTGTGGATCGCATCGTGCCATGTGGGCGGCCCAGCGGCTTGCACCGTTTGACCTTGATCGTCGTCGGGCGTGGCGCGCTTCAGCAGCGGTGAAAGATCGATGTATTCATGCACGCTCGCGTCGGGCGGTAGATCGCGCACTGGTTCGCGCAGCACATGCAGCATCAGCCGCTCGTACAGCTCGCGATCCGTGAGATGGTCGGTGTGCAAGAGGGAGATGCCGAGGTCTGCGAGCGCATCGATCAGTTCCCACAGCACGAGCGACAACTCCGTGTCGCCCACCTCGCCCGGCGCAGGCGGGTGAATGCCGATCTCTTCCAGTTGCTGCAGGTTGGTCGTCCACTCTGCTCGCTCAAAGTCATGCACAATCGTCCAATACATACGGTCCGTGCAACCGCCTTTGTCACGCGCCTCCGATACCAGACGGTCGATCGCCTCGGCGCGCATGCGGCGCTTCTGTGCATGGAGTTGCTCGATCTCTGCGCGCGATGGCGCATGCCTGCACGAGTCCCTTTGCTGCATATGTTCCCCCTGAGTTGCCGTCGTTCTACCCCTCCGAAGCATCGGCGCACGTGCGCCGCGTTGCGCGGAACACTAAACAACCGCAAAGCACGCACGGCATATGCAGTTCATTTTCTTCCCGCCGCCTTGCACACACCATTTCGACCAGACATGCCTGGCTCTTCCGATCGTTTCCACCAAGCCATTTCGGCGTGTGCATGTATCGGTCTTGGATCGATGCGTGCCGTTACCCTGCAGCGATGGGTTCCGTGCTGCTCACCATCATCGCCGTCGCGAGCATGGGAGCTGTCGGCTTTGGCGTCTGGAAACTGGTGAACTATCAGGAAGCCGGCGACCGCGACCTCCAACGAACGCTTGATGCCGATGACGAACGCGCACGCCTCGCGCGCGAGAGCCGACTCGAACCGTACAGAGACGCGGCGCGTGATGCGGAACCGAAGGCGGAACAGCGATCAAGCGAAGAAAACTGATCGACGGATTGGAAGACGACACTGCTGGCGTCTGGGAATCATGCGATCGCGCGGCGAATGCCGCTCATCTTGCTCTGCATGTGTCGCCCGGGGCATGCCGTACGCGCACTCGACCACTCCTGATGAGAACGCACCTGCGTGCTCCGAAGCCCATACTTTTTCAGACACATGCGCAAGTGCCGATCCAGTGCTGCCAGCTGAGCCATGCTCGGCGTGTGGAGATCGAAGTTGCCGACCATCAGGATGCCTACATTCCCCTCGTTGTTGTCCTTCACATGCGCGCCTTGATAACGGATATCGCGCCCCTCCCAGACCCTCCCTGCACGATCGATCACGTAGTGGTACCCGATGTCGGCCCAGCCCTTCCCGCGGTGACCATTGCGAATGAGTTCGAGTCGCCCCTTGCATGCCGCCATGTCCGTTGCGGTGAACGCAGTCATCCCATCATGATGGACCGTCACCCACCGAACGGGCAGCATCGGGTCGATGTTGCGCGTATCCGGGGTTCCACTTGTCCAGGAACTGCGCGGAATCACCCCCGTCATCGGCGGCGCAGGGGGGAGCGGCGCTGGTGGCGGCGGAACAACAGTCGATGAGGCGGCGAGCAGTGTGTCATCCGGCCACAGCGGCGAAGGAAGGCGCGTGGCGCGGCGCACGGGTGTTGTCGCACATCCCGCGAGCACACCCAAACCGAGCATCAACATGGTGCGCCGCGGAAGGTGCGGCAGAAGCCGCTCCCTCCCGACTTCGGGAAGATCATCGGACGCTGAGTTGGACATCGTTCCTTGCCTCCCTTGCTATCGGCCCAACCCGCGAGACACCTGAAGATTACGATCCGTTTCCGCCCCCGGTTCGGGTAGACTTTCAAGTCCTTCCGGCGCCCTGAGCGCCACTCCACAGATGACCCAACAGACTGAGCCAGAAACCCGTTATTCCGCCGAAGACATCCAGGTTCTTGAGGGTCTGGAAGCAATCCGCAAGCGCCCTGGCATGTATGTCGGCGGGACGGGCCTGAATGCCCTCCACCATCTGGTGTACGAATGCGTGGACAACTCCATTGACGAGTCGATGGCGGGTTTTGCGACCCAAGTACTTGTGCGGCTTGGCGTGGACGGATCATGCACAGTCATCGATGACGGGCGCGGCATGCCCGTCGATCCAATGCGCAGCGACAATCCGAAGATTGATGGTCGCCCCGCAATCGAAGTCATCCTGACCGAACTGCATGCGGGCGGCAAGTTCGACAACAACGCCTACAAGGTGTCCGGGGGTCTGCACGGCGTCGGTGTGAAGTGCGTCAACGCCCTGAGTGCATGGACGGAAGTCGAGGTGCACAAGTCCGGTGTGGCGTGGGGCATCTCGTTTGAGCGCGGTCAGTGCACCAAGCCGCTGCACCGCATTCGTGAGACGGGCGTCACCAAGAACGGGACTCGCATCACCTTTCTCCCCGATCCGGAGATCTTCCCCGACACGCAGTTCCGAGCGGACATGCTCGAGTCGCGCCTGCGCGAGTTGGCATTCCTGAATCCCGGCGTTTCCATCCGCTTCATCGATGAACATGTCGGCTCGGACGGTTCGCAGCGCGATGTGACCTTCTGCGACAAGGCGGGGATCGCTTCGTATGTTCGGTGGCTCAACGATGCCAAGGTGACACAGAGCCCCTGCATCGCGGTGCGGCGAACGGACAGCGAGCGCGGTCTGGAGTGCGACATCGCGATGCAGTACACCGACGCGACGGCAGAGAATCTGTTGGCGTTCGGCAACAACATCCGCAACCCCGATGGCGGCACGCATGTCGCCGGCTTCAAGTCTGCACTGACTCGCGTGGTCAACGGCTACGCCAAGCGCGAGGGGATCGTGAAGGATCTCGTACCGAGCGGCGACGACCTGCGCGAGGGACTGACGTGTGTCATCAGCGTGAAACTTCCCCATCCGCAGTTCAACAACCAGACGAAGGAGAAGCTGCTGAATGAGGAGGTCGAGAGCTTTGTCAGCGCCGCGGTCGGCGAGGAGTTGACGGCATGGATGGATTCCAACCCGCGCGATGCGAAGCTGATTTGTCAGCGCGCGATCCTTGCGGCGGAAGCTCGGGAGGCGGCACGAAAGGCGCGCGAACTCATCAAGCGCAAGGGGGCGCTCGGCGACAGCGCGTTGCCACAGAAGTTGTCCGACTGCTCGAGTGATGATGTTGAATCCACCGAGATCTTCATCGTCGAAGGCGACAGCGCAGGGGGAAGCGCAAAGGGCGGCCGCGACCATGTACACCAAGCGATCCTGCCTCTGCGCGGCAAACTCCTCAATGTGGAGAAGTGCCGCCTGGACAAGGTGCTCGCCTTCGAGGAAATCCAGACGCTTGTGCAGGCCCTGCAGTGCGGCATCGGCAGCGATCTCGATGCCTCCAAGCTTCGCTACGGACGCATCATCATCATGACCGACGCCGATGTGGATGGCAGCCACATCCGCACGCTGCTGCTGACTTTCTTCTATCGACAGATGTACGAACTCGTCCGGCAGGGACGCGTGTTCATCGCGCAGCCGCCGCTGTATCAAGTGATTCAGGGCAAGCACAGCACCTACGTGCTCAATGATCGCCAGATGAACGACACGCTTGAGGGTCTGGCGCTGCGCAACACAGTGCTCATGATCCGCGATGACCACGGTGCTGTTGTGGCGACGCTCGAAGGCGATGCACTTCGCAAACTCCTGCGGATCCTTCACCGTCTCGATGATCTTGTTGGTGTCGTGCAGCGACGAGGCATCCCCTTCCAAAAGCTGCTCGAGGCGCGCCGGAACGATCCCACCCGCGCTCATCGGCTTCCCACCCACCATCTCACATGGACAGGCGAAGACCTTCTCGCATGGAGCGAGGAAGAGGCCCACGCGCAGGCTGCGAGTCGTGGGCTCGTGATCGATGATCTGGATGCATCGGCGAAGACTGGTGGCGGCAGCGCCGAACCCATCGTCCCCTCGGGCAGTGCACGAGCTCGTCTTGCTTCCCTGCGCGAGATGCATGAAGTCGCCGAACTGGAGCGGATATTCGGGCAACTCACTGCGGGAGGCATCCACATCGAAGACTGGTCGTTGGCACAGGAAGAATCGATCACGGGCGAACGCCTGCCCACGCGCTTCTGCTGGAAGGCGACACCCGAGAAGGGCGAGCCCACGCTCACGGAGTGTCCAAATGTCGCGAGCATTCTCCGCAGCCTGCACGAGTGTGGCCGACGCGGCATCGAAATCAAACGGTTCAAGGGTCTCGGTGAAATGGATGCCGAGCAGTTGTGGGACACCACGATGGATCCATCGCGTCGTGCTCTGCTTCGCGTGACGATCGAAGCGGCCGCCGAAGCGAGCAATCTCTTCACGGTGCTGATGGGCGAGAATGTGGAGCAGCGCCGCTCCTACATCGAGCGGCATGCGCTCGAAGTCAAGAATCTCGATGTCTGAGAGGTGCGCGGCGGTTCACCGCATTCTTGGATCGACGAGATCGGCTGATGCGAAGCCCGCCGCGCGGATGCGGCATGAGTCACACTGCCCGCATGGGCTGCCATCGTGCAGCGGGTCGTAGCAACTGGATGTGCGGGCGAAGTCGACGCCAAGTTCATCGCCGAGTCGGATGATCTGCGGCTTGCTCAAGTTCAAGAGCGGTGCGTGGAAGTGAAACGCAAGGTGACCCTGCTGCGCCGCTTCGACACCCGCCCGTGTCGCCAAATTGGCGGTGGCTGAGAAGGATTCGAGAAATGCCGGACGGCAATCGGGATAGCCCGAGTAATCGACGGCGTTGATACCCAGCGCAATATCGCGCGCCCCGCGCGCCTCCGCGAGCCCGAGTGCAAGCGACAGGAACAGCGTATTCCGCGCAGGAACGTAGGTGATCGGTATGCCATGGGACGCGCCATCCTTGGGTACAGGATCGCTGCCTGTGAGCGCACTTCCGCCCACCGCACGCAGATCAATCTGCTGCACGAGGTGCTCACGCACACTCGCGTGGGCAGCGAGCCGCCGTGCACACTCGAGCTCCACATGGTGCCGCTGCCCATAATCGATCGTCAGTGCGATGCACTCGAATCCCTCGCGCTGCATCCACGCGAGCACCACTGCGGAGTCAAGTCCGCCCGAGACAAGCACCACTGCCGTTCGACCAGCCATCTCCGGCAAGATTAGCCCCTCGTCAACCCAGTGCTGTCTACGATCACCGCATGGCATCCGTTGGTCCGCTTGATCTTCGCAGCGACACCGTGACCCGCCCCACTGCCGCGATGCGTGAAGCCATGATGGCTGCGCCGCTTGGGGATGATGTGCTCGGTGACGAGCCCACCGTACAGCGGCTTGAAGAGCGCGTGGCGAAACTCCTCGGCAAAGAAGCTGCCCTTTTCACGCCCAGCGGAACGATGGCGAACCAGCTCGCGATTCGTTGCCACTGCGAAGCCGGCGACGAGGTGATCGCACACGGCGAGAGCCACATCATTCACTACGAGACGGCTGCGCCCGCGGCGATCGCCGGGTGCATGGTGCGACCCGTCTCAGGTCCGCGAGGCCTCTTCGATGCGGAGGCTGTTCACGCAGCGGTTCGTCACGCGGATATTCACTCGCCGCGATCCCGCTTGGTTGTTGCAGAGAACACTCACAACCGCGGCGGCGGCTCGGTCTGGCCGCTCGCACAGTTCGAACAGGTTGCGGATGCGGCGCGGCAACATGGCTTGGCGGTTCATGTCGATGGTGCGCGGCTCTGGAACGCCTGCATGGCGGCGGGCTACTCCGCGGCGACGTTTGCCGCGGCTGCAGATACGGTCAGTGTCTGTTTCTCGAAGGGACTCGGGGCGCCAGTCGGCAGCGCACTCGCCGGACCGCGTGCACTCATCGGGCGCGCACGGCGCTTTCGCAAGATGCTCGGCGGTGGCATGCGCCAGAGCGGACTGCTGGCGGCTGCCGCGATCTGGGCGCTCGATCATCATGTGGAGCGCCTTCGCGAGGATCATGCAGCCGCGCGTGCGCTTGCAGCGGCGCTTGCGAGCATCCCCGGCGTGACGGTCGATCCCGCCCCGAGTGCCGTGGAGACCAACATGGTGTTCTTCACGATCGCCCCGCACCTGGGCGATGCACGGACCTTCTGCGAAAGGCTCGCGTCCGAGGGCGTTCATCTGATCGCGATGGGGCCGTCACGTGTGCGCGCAGTGCTGCACCTCGATGCGGGATCGGATGCGCCTGCGCGCGCCGCAGCGGCGGTGGAACGCGTCACGCGTCTGCCGTGACGCCATGACTGCGGCAGCCGCAATCTTTGATCTCGACGGCACACTCGTCGACTCGGCGGACGCGCACGAACATGCATGGACCGCACTCGGCGTTCACCTCGGGCTGCCCGTCTCACGTGACTTCTTCCTGCGATTCTTCGGACGGCCCAATCCGCCGATCATTCGTGCACTCTTTGAAGAGCACGGCCGAACGCCACCCTCGGACGAGGAGATAGCACGCCTCGCCGATCACAAAGAAGCGATCTATCTCGATCGGATCGGTGTTGCATTCCCCCCCATGCCGGGCGGGGTGGCGCTGGTGCGCGCGCTCGCAGCGATGAACTGGTCACTCGCCATCGGATCCAGTGCACCACCAGGCAATGTGCGATTCATGCTCGATCGGCTTTGGCCCGCGCAGGATGCGCCATTTGCCGCCGTTGTCACGGGCGCATGCATCGCGCGGGGCAAGCCATATCCCGATGTCTTCCTCGAAGCCGCTCATCGCCTGGACATCGAGCCCAGTCGCTGCATCGTGATCGAGGATGCAGCCCCAGGTATCGAGGCTGCCCACCGTGCGGGCATGCGCTGCGCTGCGCTTTGCAGCAAGGGACACACGCCCGAAGAACTCGCCGCCGCGGATCTTCTCGTGCACCACCTTGACGAACTCTCCCCCGCGCGTCTCCAATCACTCCTGCCATGAACGACCCTCGCTTCCAAACGCTTGCCAAGACCATCGTGCATCACTCCTGCCAGTTGAAGGCGGGCGAAAACATCCTGATCGAGGCATTCGACATTCCAGAGCCCATGGTCTTGGCACTTGTGGATGAGGTACAGCGTGCCGGCGCCCACGCGCATGTGGATCTCCGCTCAACGCGTGTGATGCGCGCCCTGCAGTCCGGCGGCTCGGAGGGGGCGCTCCGCAGCTGGGCATCGTGCGACCTGCACCGCATGAAGCAGATGCAGGCCTATGTTGGACTCCGCGGCAGCTTGAACGCCAGCGAGATGGCGGGCATCGACGAAGCGCAGATGCGCGCGGTCGGCAAGCTGTATCAGCATCCCGTCCATCTCGAACAGCGTGTCAAGCACACCAAGTGGGTCGTCCTCCGCTGGCCAAACGCCAGCATGGCACAACTGGCCAAGCGCAGCACAGGTGACTTCGAGAACTTCTACTTCCAGGTGTGCTGCGTCGACTATGCGCGCATGGACCGTGCCGTTCAACCGCTCGTGAAGCGCATGAATGCGGCGAAGCAGGTGCACATCGTCGGTCCCGGTCCGACCGACCTCCGCTTCTCCATCGAGGGCCTTCAAGCAGTCCCCTGCTCTGGCGAACGAAACATCCCAGACGGCGAGTGCTTCACCGCACCCGTGCGTGACAGCGTGGAAGGCATCCTGCAATACAACACTTCGACCCTCTATCAGGGCAGCACCTTCGGCAACATCCGCTTTGAGTTCTCCAAGGGGCGCATCATCAAGGCCACCTGCGATGGCGATTCGCAGCGCCTGAACGCCATCCTCGACATGGATGAAGGCGCTCGCTTCATCGGCGAGTTCAGCCTCGGCTTCAACCCCGCCATCCTGACCCCCATGCTCGACACGCTCTTCGACGAGAAGATCGCGGGCAGTTTTCACTTCACGCCTGGACAGGCGTACGAGGGAGAAGCCGACAACGGCAATCGAAGTCAGGTGCACTGGGACATCGTGTGCATCCAGCGACCAGAATTTGGTGGTGGCACGGTCGCCTTCGACGGAGAAGTCATCCGCCGAGATGGGCTGTTCGTCGTGCCCGACCTCCTTGGCTTGAACCCCGACCGCCTCGGCAGCGCGTGATTGTTTGGCACATACGAAGTCGTACCATCTGTCGCATGTCCAATCGGCACACCTTCACTCCCCGCAGCTTCACCCTCCGTGCTTCGCTGATTCCGTGCGCGCTTGTTGTGGGCACACTGCTCACAAGTGCGCTTGTGGCGTGCGAGGAGGAGGATGAGGAGCCAACACCCGCCCCTGCGCAGAGCGATCAGCGCCCCTTCGATCAGCCACCCGCGGGCGGCAGCAAGTCTGCTCTTGGCAAAGCGCGCGATGCTGCTGTGAGCGTGCGGGATCGCATGCAGGAGCGTGACGCGGAGATTGGCAAGATGGCGGACGATGTCTTCAAGACGTCGCCCCCATCAGAAGCGCCGCCCGAAACTCCCGAGTGACCACCGCACTTCCGTCGTGCGGTTCATCCAAACGGCGTGATCCAGTCACTTGCCAGCAGGCTTTGCCGGCTGCACTGTCTGAACCGGCGGCGGTGTCTTTGCGCCACCCGCGGGCGCGCCACCCGCGGCGCCGCCTGTTGCAGGATCACTCACGACCTTGAGGAGTTCCACATCGAAGATCAGCGTCGCCTTGGCAGGGATCACAGGCGGACGACCACCGGGTCCATACGCCAGCTCGAAGGGGATGATCAGCTTTCGCTTGCTACCCACCTGCATTGATCCGACCCCCTCCGTCCAACCCTTGATCACATTCGACAGGGGAAATGATGCGGGCGAGCCGCGATCGACGGAGGAGTCGAACTTCGTCCCATCCACGAGGTATCCCGTGTAGTGAACCTCGACGACCGCGCCCGGACCGCTTGGCGCCGCTCCCGTGCCAGGCTGCAGTTCGATGTACTGAAGTCCACTCGGCGTCGTCACGATCTCGCCCGTGGCGTCGACACCCGGGAACCGCCCACGCACGTTCTCTGAAACGACTGCGCCATCGACCGCGCCAATCACGATCGTGTGGATCTTGTCTCCGCTCAATACTTCGACCGTATAGGTCGGCGGCGAAGCACTGAAGTTCGACGCGACACTGCGCACCACACCATTCACTTTGGCCTGTGCCGCCGCCAACGCCTTCGGTGGTGTCACGCGGATCGCCTGCACTTCACCTGTCTGTCCGTTGACCATCACGGTCTGTGCAACGCCACCCGAAACGCAGACCACTTCATACATGGCCACATCGCCGTTCAGCTTCGACGACGCAGAGACGACGCCCCCACCCGAAGCCTGCGCGGCCATCTCCATTGCCTTCGCAAGATCGACCTTCTGCGCCGCCAACTTCTGCGCAGTCTCCGCAGGATCGACAGGCATCGTGGTGTAGTCAGGTGTTGTGCCTTGTGCCAAGACCACTGTGGAAGTGATCAGCAGGGTGGATGCCAAGAACATCGTGGCGGACACGAACCGAGAGCAAACGATTCTGAGTGTGGTGGTCATAGTTGGATAGGTTGTGATGGAAGAGTTGAAAGTGATAGCTCCAAGAAGGAGCGCTGTGTACAGCGGACTGAGGAGGCTACAGCAAAGGTCGCGTTCAGCGGGCGGCTGCCGATGCCGCGCCGGTGCTGTATCGCATCTCGATCGCCTGCACCTTCGCAAGACGGCGTGCATGACGCTCCTCGTTCGTATACGTGGCGTTCAGAAACGCACGAACCATGTCCTGCGCGAGCGCAATGCCGACCACGCGCCCGCCGAGCACCAGAACATTCATCGCGTCATGCTCGACACCTTGATGCGACGAGTAGTAGTCCACACAGTTGCCCGCACGGATACCCGGCACCTTGTTCGCCGCCACACTCGCCCCGATGCCGGATCCGCACAGCAGGACACCCCGCTCCACGCGTCCCGACACCACTTCCGCTGCGATCTTCTCCGCAAAGTCTGGGTAGTCGCAGGGAGTCGTCGAGTGCGTTCCCAGATCCGTCACATCATGCCCGAGCCCGCGAACGAAATCCACCAACTGCTGCTTCAGTTCGAATCCCGCGTGATCCGAGGCCAGTGCGACCTTCATCGTCCCGCACTCCCAACGCGCTCGACCACTGCCTTGGCACGTGCTGCGATGGACGCGGCATCGAATCCAAAGTGCTTCATCACGGCCGACAGCGGTGCCGATGCGCCGAAGGTGGTCATGCCGATCGTCTCGCCATCGATGCCCACATAGCGATCCCAACCGAATGTTGACAGCATCTCCACGGACACGCGCGCACGCACGGATGGCGGCAGCACCGAGTCGCGGTATGCACGATCCTGGCGGTTGAACAGTTCGCAGCACGGCATGCTCACGATGCGAACACCGATGCCCTGCGCCGCCAGCAGATCCGCAGCAGCGATGCAGAGCGAAACCTCACTGCCCGATGCGATGAAGATCAGATCCGGCTTGCCCTTCGGCGCGTCGCGCAGCACATAGCCACCCTTCGCGACACCCGAAGCAGGCGCGAACACGGTGCGATCAAGCGTCGGCAGATCTTGCCGCGTCAGTGCGAGCACGGCGGTCTCGTGCGTCAGCGGCGCAATCACGCGCCAGCATTCGGTCATCTCGTTCGCATCGGATGGACGGAACACCAGCACGCCAGGCATAGCCCGCAGCGCCGCGAGTTGCTCGATCGGCTGATGCGTTGGCCCATCCTCGCCAACACCGATCGAATCGTGCGTGAAGATGTAGACCACAGGCAGTTCCATCACCGCCGAGAGGCGGATGGATCCCTTCATGTAGTCGCTGAAGATGAGGAACCCCGAGCCATAGGGTCGAACATGCGAGAGGCTGAGACCGTTGCAGATCGCGCCCATCGCATGCTCGCGGATACCAAAGTGCAGATTGCGACCACCCGGCGTCGCGGCTTGGAACGACCCAGCGCCATCGAATCCGAGCAGCGTCTTCGTGCTCGGCGCAAGATCTGCGGAACCACCGATCAACCAAGGCAGCCGCTTCGCGAGTGCGTTCAGCACCTTGCCGTTGGAGATGCGCGTCGCCATGCCCTTCGCATCGGCGGGGAATGTGGGCAGGTCCGCGGCCCAGTCGTCGGGCAGCTCGCGCGCCTCCATGCGGCGGATCTCTTCCGCCTCCTTCGGGAACGCCTTCGCGTACGCGCCGAAGCGCTCATTCCACGACTTGGTGAGTTCTGCGCCGCGGGCACCGAGTCGCTCGTTGAATCGCTCGCGCACACCCGCGGGCACCAGGAACTTTTGATCCTCAGGCCACCGGTAGAACCGCTTCGTGCCGATGATCTCCTCATCGCCGAGCGGCTCCCCGTGCGCAGCGCTCGTGTCCTGCCTCGTCGGCGCGCCGTAACCGATGTGGCTGTCGACGATGATCAGCGTCGGTCTGTCCGTGGTTTCGCGCGCTGTCGCATAGGCACGCCGCAGCAGATCAAGATCGTTCGCATCCGCCACGCGCAGCACGTTCCATCGGTAACCAAGGAAACGCGTGGCCACATCATCGTCGTACGCCAGCGATGTGCTCCCCTCGATCGTGATTCGGTTGTTGTCATAGATCCAGCACAGGTTCGAGAGCCGCAGATGTCCTGCGAGACTGGCCGCCTCGCCCGAAATGCCCTCCATCATGCAGCCGTCGCCGCAGATCGACCAGACGCGCCAGGTGTAGAGATCGAAGTTCGGTCGGTTGTAGCGCGCCGCGAGCCATCGCTGCGCCATCGCCATTCCAACACTCGTGGCGAGCCCCTGCCCGAGCGGTCCCGTCGTTGTCTCCACGCCCGATGTCAGATGAGATTCGGGATGACCAGGGCAGAGCGACCCAAGTTGGCGAAATGCCTTCAGATCATCGATGCGCAAGCTCGGCTCACCGGTCGGTCGACCATCCTTGCCCACCCGTTGCGTTCCACTGAGATGAATGAGCGAATACAGCAGCATCGATGCGTGTCCATTGCTGAGCACGAAGCGATCACGATCTGGGCAGCGCGGATTCGCGGGGTCGAATCGCAACACATCCTGCCAGAGTTCGTACGCCACGGGAGCGAGCGCCATCGGCGTGCCAGGATGTCCGCTCTTTGCCGCTTGCACCGCATCCATGGAGAGCGTGCGAATGGTGTTGATCGCAAGCGAGTCAACGGCAGGCACATCACCGGGAGCACCGCTCATCGGTGTCGTGATGGCGGGCTGCGGCTTTGATGAAGGGGGCATAGCTGTCGAGGACATGAACTTTCTCCGTGAGCCACTCAACCTTTGCTTGGACTGACCGCACCAAGCGTCCGTCTTTGATCCAAGCGGGCGAGAGGATAGCCTCTCAACATGATGATGAGGAATGCTCTCTCGGTGCTCGCCGCGTCCGTGATCGTGACCGCCGCGGCCTCTGCACAAGATCCACGCGAAACAACAACCTCGTTCGATGGACCACCGCGTCAGATGGATGAAAACGCCACTCCTCCGGGGATTGGCTTCAACCAGTCATCGGGAGGCGAGTTGAGTGCAACAGCGCTGGAACAAGAAGCGATCGGATCGGCATCCGTTCGCTACCACTACTACGGCACGGGCTTGCATCAGAACAACACGCTTGGTGGTCAGTACGGTCAGGGGTCGGCACCCACGGAAGCAACGCGATCTTCAACGCAGGGCGTGGCACTAGGCCCTGCTCAAACTTCCGTACCGGGCGCACCAGAGACACAAATGCCCACACAGCCCGTTGGCTACGCGAAGCAGCAGTTCATGACGCCGATCAGCAACCCCACCAACACATCCTGGCATCTCTATCGCGGACCAATCACAGGAATGATGAACACGAACGCCGAACCGAGCGCTTCGAGCGTCTATCACATCAATGGAAACGCCCCCGATGCGACTCCAGGCGGACCTGGCTACGGTCGCGGTTCGCTCATGGGGCACTTTGCTCCCTACGCGTTGGGCGGAAACGGATTCGCGTTCGGCTGTGCACTGCCGTTCGGCTACGACTGACGGACCACTGGGCACATACCGAGATCAAGAAAAGGACCCGAGAGGGCTTCCCCACGAAGGAGCCCACTCGGGTCACCGGAGTCATACGCCTGTTTCACAGGCGCAGTACTGATAACGCGAGTCAGCGCAAAGGCAAATGGAATCCAAGACTTTTTCATGAATTGGCCCCGCCATGCGCGAACCGCATGCGCATTCACACAGAGCAGATCCGAACCGCCTGCGCCAGTGACTCGAAGGGCGCACGCGAGGGGATGAATTCCTGCGCGAAGTATCCGCTGAATCCGGTCGCCGTCAACGCGCGCACGATCGCCGGGTAGTGAAGCTCCTGACTGCCGTCGATCTCACGCCGACCTGGCACGCCGCCCGTGTGATAGTGCGAGATGGCTGCATGGTGCTGCTCCATCGTTCGTATGACGTCACCTTCCATGATTTGCATGTGATAGATGTCATAGAGCAGTCGGAATCGGTCGCTGCCCACACGCTGAACAAGTTCTGCTCCCCAAGCCGTGTGATCGCACTGATAGTCCTTGTGATCGACCTTGCTGTTGAGCAGTTCCATAATGATCGTCACGCCGGCGGATTCCGCAAGAGGCATCAGTCGCTTCAGCCCAGCCGTGCAGTGGCGCAGCCCATCCGCATCGGACAGCCCTGCTCGGTTGCCCGAGAACACGATCATCTGCGGAATGCCTGCGGCCGCCACGCGCGGCAAGAGTCGTTCGGACCCCGCGATGATCTCGTCGTGATGCTCAGTCCTGTTGAAGCCCCTCGTAATCGATGTCGGCCCATTCGCCACCGCACACTCAAGCCCCGCCGCACGCACCTGCAACCACTCCGGTTCATCAAGCAGCTCGATCGACGAGATGCCGATCGCCTTCGACTGCTTGATGAGTTCATCGAGGGAAACGCCCGAGTAGCACCAGCGGCACACCGAGTGTCGCCAGCGAGCCGATGCGTTGGCTGGCGTCTGCGCGCCGCTCGGTGATGCCGCAAAGGCTGACCCAGCGTCCTGCGCAGAAGCAACCGAGCGCACCACAGATCCCGCGGCAATTGCCCCTGCCGAGTGAAGTGTGGCCGACTTGAGAAAGGTGCGCCGTCTCATGTTCGTCGGACAGGCTAGACGCCATTCACCGAAACACATGCCGACAAAAAAGCACCAAGCGCCCGCGAGCGGACGCTTGGTGCGTGTATGCAAGAGAGTTGTTGGATGCCTTCCGACGCCGTTTCCGACGCCGTATCCACCACGAGGGTGGACGAGGTTGCGTTGACGATTTCGCTCAGAAGATCGCTCTTCTGATGCGTCTAATAATATTCCATTAGAAAGGAGGTGATCCAGCCGCAGGTTCCCCTACGGCTACCTTGTTACGACTTAGTCCCAGTCACCAGCCTCGCCGTAGGGACCCCTGAAACGGGACCACTTCGGGCGCTGCCAGCTCCCATGACTTGACGGGCGGTGTGTACAAGGCTCAGGAACATATTCACCGCGGCATAGCTGATCCGCGATTACTAGCGATTCCAACTTCATGGAGGCGAGTTGCAGCCTCCAATCCGAACTGGGGTGCCTTTTAGCGATTTGCTCCACCTTGCGGTCTTGCGTCGTTCTGTAGGCACCATTGTAGCACGTGTGCAGCCCTAAGCATAAAGGCCATGAGGACTTGACGTCATCCCCACCTTCCTCCGGTTTGACACCGGCAGTCTCGCTAGAGTGCCCAGCATGACCTGATGGCAACTAGAGATAGGGGTTTCGCTCGTTGAGGGACTTAACCCGACACTTCACAGCACGAGCTGACGACAGCCATGCAGCACCTGTGCACGTTCCGCCCTTGCGGGAGTGGCTTCCCTTTCAGGAAGTTGATACGTGCATGTCAAGCCTAGGATAAGGTTCTTCGCGTTGCTTCGAATTAAGCCACATGCTCCACCGCTTGTGTGAGCCCCCGTCAATTCCTTTGAGTTTTAATCTTGCGACCGTACTCCCCAGGCGGCGCACTTAGCACTTTTGCTACGACTGAGAAGGCGTCAAGCCACCTCAGTCTAGTGCGCATCGTTTACGGCGTGGACTACCGGGGTATCTAATCCCGTTTGCTACCCACGCTTTCGTGCCTCAGCGTCAGAACAGGCCCAGCAGGCTGTCTTCACCTTTGGCGTTCCGATAGATATCTACGCATTTCACCGCTCCACCTATCGTTCCACCTGCCTCTACCTGACTCAAGATCTCCGGTTCCCGTCGCTGTTCCACGGTTGAGCCGTGGGATTTCACAACGGGCCTGAAGATCCGCCTACGCACGCTTTAAGCCCAGTGATTCCGATTAACGCTTGAGCCCTCTGTATTACCGCGGCTGCTGGCACAGAGTTAGCCGGCTCTTCCTTTGGGGCTGGTCATGTATTCCTAACCCCTGACAGCAGTTTACACCCCGAAGGGCTTCATCCTGCACGCGGCATTACCCCGTCACGCTTTCGCGCATTGCGGAAGATTCGTTACTGCAGCCTCCCGTAGGAGTCCGAACAGTGTCTCAGTTTCGATGTGGCAGGCCGTGCTCTCACACCTGCTACCCGTCTTAGGCTTGGTGAGCCGTAACCCCACCAACTACCTGATAGGACATTCCCCGCTCCCAAGGCGGTAAACCTTTGATCTTGCGACCACATCGAGTATTACCCAGGATTTCTCCTGGCTATCCTCGACCTTGGGGTACATAGGAATGTATTCCTCACCCTTTCGCCGCTCAGTCAGCATTGCTGCTGCTTCGCTCGACTTGCATGTTTTAGCTATGCCGCCAGCGTTCAATCTGAGCCAGGATCAAACTCTTCAATTGATTGGACAGGCTTACGCCTGATTCTTCGAAAGAAGGTTGCCTGGCGACCCATCACGAGGATGGGTCGGTCGTCTTCATCGGTCCGAGCCGATGCCAGCAATTGGCGATTGCTGGGTTTGACCAAACATCCTTGCCCGTTGTCTGTTGCCTTGCGGCCCAGACGCAGGGAAAGGTCTTCGGAAATGACCATTCACTTGGACATCACAGAGGATGTTCAGTCTCTCCTGCTGTGGCAGGAGAGGGTTTCTTCGCGCGCAGACCCTGTGAGAGTCGGCGAACGAAGCCACATCCTCGCGGCGATCCAACAACTCAATTGTCAAAGATGAACCTTTGGTGCCGAAACACCGCAGGCCCCGGGCTCAAATGAGTCGGGTCGATGAATGTAGCAGAGCCTGCAGCGCGTGTCAACTGCACGCAAGAGTGTGGAGAACTCTGCAGCATGGGTCGCAGACAAGCCTTGGCGCGGCGTTCGTCAGGCATGGTTCTCGGACCTCGCTGCGTTCATAAACCACTGCAAAACATGTGTTTCTGGATACGCAGGTCACGCGGCGGAAACGATCGCTGCGGCGATTCGCGCATGCGGTGTGTGCGCACGAAGGACTTCGGCAACTTCACGCAGCGTCGCACCCGTCGTCTTGACATCATCCACAATCACCCACTGCCGCACTGTCATTGCGCGCTGCCTGTCGAGGAATCCGCACATGTCGAACGCAGGTGTCCGCCAACGCATACGCCCGCCACGCGTCACACGTGCGGAGCGATCGAGTTTCGCTTGATTCACGCCAGGCTGCTGCGACAGCACGCGCATCAAACGCATCGAAGATGCTCGCGCAAACGCCTTCGCAATCACCTGTGCATGATCGATGCCGCGCTCGATCCGCCGAGCCCATGGCATCGGTACAGGAACCGCACACCACTCGCTGCCGCATTCGTGCCGCAGTGAAGGCAGTGCGGCGAAGACGCGCATCCACTGTTCCGCGAGGCGCTCTCCAAGTTGCTCGCCGCAGCGGCGATCTCGACCGTACTTCACGGCAAGAACCGCATCACGCCAGTTCCCTCCGAACGCGCCAAGTCGTACGACTGCCGTCCACGGCCTCGACGATCCTGCACACGCCGCGCATGAATACGGCGGCCAATGCGGCGGCGCGCTCACGCCGTCCACCGTCGCACCGCAACGCAGACACCAAGATCCAACCGCATCGGCCACCGGTAAATGCAAAGTGCGCTTGGACGCGAACAATTCGCGCTCCAGCAGAGCCCCAAGATGCAGCCAGCGGCGTATCGAATGCATGCCACCGCACCGTATCGCTCGGCGCGACCCGTGCTGATTTATCGCCGAAAATTCCGCAGCAAATCAGCTCCGACCCGACGCCATGCGACGAAGCACCGTGTGCAGAATGCCGCCATTTCGGAAGTAATCGACTTCGACGGGCGTGTCGATACGGCACAGTGTCTCAAAGGGCACTTTCGTACCGTCGGTACGTGTGGCCACCACTTCGACTTTCTGACGCGGCTCGATGCGATCATCGATGGCGACATCGAAGGTCTCTGTGCCGTCGAGCCCGAGCGAATCCGCACTCTGGCCGCTCACGAACTCAAGGGGAAGCACTCCCATGCCCACAAGGTTGGAACGGTGGATGCGTTCATAGCTGACCGCAATCACCGCGCGCACGCCAAGCAGTGAAGTGCCCTTCGCTGCCCAGTCGCGGCTCGAACCCATGCCGTAGTCGCGTCCCGCGAGCAGCACCAGCGGCGTTCCCGCAGCTCGGTACGACATCGCCGCGTCATAGATCGGCTTCTCTGCACCGCCGGCAGTGAAGTCGCGCGTCCAGCCGCCCGTGCGAGCAGGCGTCATCTTGTTGCGGATGCGCGTGTTCGCGAAAGTACCGCGCGTCATCACGCGATCATTTCCACGGCGGCTGCCATAACTGTTGAACATCGCCGGCGATACGCCATGCTCCACGAGATACTTGCCGGCGGGAGAGTCGGTCTTGATGCTGCCCGCAGGGGAAATGTGATCGGTCGTCACACTGTCGCCGAGCGATGCGAGACATCGTGCGCCGCGTACTGCCTCGATGGGCCGTACGTTCATCGTCATGCCATCGAAGTATGGCGGGTTCTGGATATAGGTGCTCCGTTCATCCCATCGGTACATCTCGCCCGCCGCACTCTCGATCGACTGCCACGCACTGCTGCCGGCGAATGCCTGTGCATACTCGCGCATGAACTGATCGCGCGTCACATGCGCTGCCACGGCGGCGTCGACCTCCTGCTGTGTCGGCCAGATATCCCGCAGAAACACGGGCTTTCCATCACGTCCCGTGCCAAGCGGCTCGCTCACGAGATCGATGTCCACGGTGCCAGCCAGCGCATACGCCACGACAAGCGGTGGGCTCGCGAGATAGTTCGCTTTCACATCTTGATGGACGCGCGCTTCGAAGTTGCGATTGCCAGACAGCACGCTCGCGACCACAAGATCACCTTCCTTGATCGCATGGCCAATGTGATCGGGAAGCGGTCCGCTGTTTCCGATGCAGGTCGTGCATCCGTAGCCGACCACATGGAACCCCACTTGCTCGAGCGACTTCAGGAGCCCCGCTTTCTGCAGGTACTCCGTGACGACCTTGCTGCCAGGTGCAAGACTCGTCTTCACCCAGGGCTTTCGATTCAGCCCGCGCTCCGCCGCACGGCGTGCGACCAATCCCGCGCCAATCATCACGCTCGGGTTGCTCGTATTCGTACAGCTTGTGATCGCGGCGATCACCACATTGCCGTGTGTGAGCGCAAACTCATGCCCATCCTCATCGCGTACGGCGACCTCTGCGGGCGCCTGAGCGACGGCGGTTCCGCCGCCCGATGCGGCTGCCGCCTTCCCACCTGCTGCCGCCCGTTCAAGCATGCGCGGCAGTTCGGTGCGCCACGAGGAACGCATCGCCGAAAGTGCAACTCGGTCCTGCGGACGCGCAGGACCAGCGAGACTCGGCTCGATGGACGCCAAATCAAGATCAACCACCGCGGTGTAGGCGATGTCCGCAGATTCATCGCGCCACAGCATGTTCGCCTTGCAATACTGCTCGACAGTCTGCACAAGCGACTCGTCGCGCCCCGACAATCGCATGTAATCGAGCGTGTGGCGATCGACGGGAAAGAACCCGATCGTCGCGCCGTACTCAGGGGCCATATTCGCGATGGTCGCGCGATTGGCAAGCGTCATCTCATCAAGCCCGGGTCCGAAGAACTCCACAAACTTGTTGACGACACCGAACTTGCGCAGCAACTGCGTCACCGTCAGCACAAGATCCGTCGCGGTCGTTCCCTGCGGCAGGCGACCCGACAGACGCACGCCGACCACCTCTGGAATCAGCATCGACACAGGCTGGCCGAGCATCACGGCTTCCGCCTCGATTCCGCCCACGCCCCAGCCCACCACGCCAAGCCCATTGATCATCGTCGTGTGACTGTCTGTGCCGACGAGGCTGTCGGGGAACAGCGTGCCGTCACGCTCCCACACGACCTTCGCCAGATACTCGAGGTTTACCTGATGCACGATCCCTGTGGCGGGCGGCACCACGCGGAAGTTTGTGAAAGCACCCTGCCCCCACTTGAGGAACTGGTAGCGCTCACGGTTTCGCTCAAACTCAAGGTCGCCATTGATCGTCAGCGCTGCGCCCGACGCAAAGGCATCCACCTGCACGGAATGGTCGATCACCAAATCGCATGGCACCAATGGATTGACGCGCTTGGGATCACCGCCAAGTCGCCGCATCGCATCACGCATTGCCGCGAGATCAACGATGCAAGGCACGCCCGTGAAATCCTGCAGCACCACACGCCCCGGCATGAAAGGGATCTCCTCCTGCGCAGGGCGGCGTGGGTCGTAGGCAGCGATCGCACGCACATGGTCCTCGGTGTAAACGCGCCCATCAAGGTTGCGCAGCACGCTCTCAAGCAGCACACGAATCGAATAGGGCAACCTGCCCACCGCACCAAGGTTGCGCAGCGCATCGAGCCTGTGATACGTGCGCTTCCCCAGCGGCGTGTCGAGTGTGGCGGCTGCATGAAACGGATCAGTGGGCGGCATGGGTTCTCCTCGTCAAGCGGTTCGTTCACCCGCTGAGATGCGCGCTCATGCGCGCCGCAGCGCAGGAATCCGAGTTTAGCGAGAGGGCGAGGAAGCCGAAACCCTTGGCACGGCGCGCTCAAACTGCTCGGCAGCGAAGAACTCCCCCACTCGCATACCGAAGATCGATGCGATGAACGACGACGGCACCGTGGTGACTCGCGTGTTGAACCCCGCCGTCGTGCCGTTGAACTCATCACGCGCGAGAGCGATCCGGCGCTCGCAGTCGCTGAGTGCCTGCTGCAGCGCGAGGAATGCGCCCGAAGACTTCAGGTTCGGCATCGCCTCCGCCAGAATCCGAAGCTGCGGCGCCACCGGGACGGCGCGCGCGTTCGCACTGGCCATGTCCATCATCGCCCCCTGTGCGCGAATTTCGGCGATCACGCGCTGGAGTCCTGCTTCGTGATCGCGCAGCCCACGCACGGCACCCATGAGTTGCGCGATGAGATCATGCCGCCGGCGAAGCTGCACATCGATATTCGAACGCGCGCGGAGTACGCGATTGCGCAAATCGACAAGATCATTATGCGTCCAGATCGACCACGCCACCGCCCACACCACTCCAAGTGCGCATGCGACGGCCGCAGCCGTCCACGGCACCAAGCGCTCCTCGCGGTACCTGTGCACATCGCTCAGAACGAGAGCCAACGGCGCGAGTGCTGCGCCCACCAGCCACATCCATGCCACCATTCCGAACCGCCATGTCACTGCTTCTTCATCTTTCGTCGAAATCAGGAACATCCGTGGGCGCGCTTCCGCCGTGGCAGTCCCCTTGCGACCACCCGCGGCGATCTCGATATCCACCGCGTCCTCGCGCTCGCGCGCGTAGCCAACCACGAACAGTGGCGCATCGACCTCGATCGCATGCTCCGTGAAAGTACGAAGCCCATCTGAACCGGATACCGCACCCCGCGGTCCATGCTCGTAGTAGATGCGGTCGCTGCGCCCGACCGTCTCGCAGAATGTGCGCTTCGCCTCCAGTTTCGCCCCTTCTGGCAGCACCTGAACCTCTCCTGTCCCATCGTCGAGAAGCAGGAGCGATGACTCACCGCCTTGCGCCACCGTGTCCGTCCCCGAGTAGGTGACTGTGCGCGTCGTCGTCCTGCCCTTGCTGTCGGTATGCGTCTGCGTGCGTGTGCGCGTCCAGTGTTCCTCCGCAGTCCAGCTGTAGAGCACGACGGATGCGCCACTGAGCAGTGCCGTCAGCGGCTGCGGCGTCTTGGCGCGCCCCTTTACTTCCACCTCGCCCACAAACACACCTGCAATCGGTGTTGTCGGCATCGCTCGCAGCGCAGCACGCCGCCGAAAGCTGCGGAGCGCCAGCAGCAGCATGGGAAACGCCACCACACATGCAACGCCGCATGCGATCCACTGACTCGGATCACTCCACACAACCTGTGCGAGCCACATGCTCACGCCGTCCCTGCGAGCCGCCGAACAGTCGCCATGAAGTTCGCCTTGATGGACGAGTGCAGTCCGTACACCACCGCGATGTAGATGATCGTGGCAAGTCCAGCCCCACCGAGCAGCGACACGATGCGCGAGACAGGATTGCTGAGCGACCCTTCGATCAGCGGCGCGGGATGCACAGCTGCGAGCACCAGATTCATCGGACTGGCGGCGTTCAATCCAGCGCCAAGAAACGGCACAGAGTGCCCGAGCCCCAGACCACACAACCCAACCGTGCCGCCGATGGCGATCACGATCGCTGCCGCCGCAACCACCGAACTGATCGTTCCCTTGCTGCGCACGGACCACTGCAGCCCCACCATCACACTCAGCGCGGTGAACGACACCAGAACGAGCGGCAGCGCGATCGCGCTTTCGGGCAGCACCATCGGCACATCGACCATCGACGTGCCAACCGATTCCTGCACGGTGACCGTCATCGCCTTGCCGAAGCCGCGCGTGGTCACGAAGAGCGCCGCCAGACCGAGCGTGACGCACGGCACAAGCATCAGCGGCAGCAGATACTGGATCAGTCCGCGCAACTTGCCTGCGATGTACTGCCCTGGCTGGATCGGCGTGGTCAGCAGAATGTCCAGTGAACGGTCCTCGCGCTCACGGCTGACCGCCGTTGCGCTGAGATTCAGTGCGGTCAGCACCACAATCAGCACTTCGGCGCCGAGCACCGCCGCAAGCGAGAGACGCGACTCTTCCAAGGTGAGCGTTCCCGAACGAGTCAGCATCAGGATCACCAGCCCCACCGCGAGCGCAGCAGCCACGAATCCCCATCGGAGCGCCTGCACACCGATCGAACTGCCGCGCAGGTGCATCTCGCGCCACGCGATCGGATTCGCCCACACGCGCCGAGGCTCGCGTCCCGAGAGTGCGCGCGCTGACCCTGCAGCACCCACGAGCGCGCGCCCGAGCAGGCGAACACGCAGCGTCGAATACACCACGAGTACGCCCGAGATCAGCGTGAACAGCCACAACTGCGTCGCCACGGGCGAGCCGAGCCACACGCGCACCAACCACAAGTGCCCCGTACCCGCGAAGTCCTGTGGAACATACGAATCCGAATCAAGAAGGACACGAAGTGTCAACAGAGGATTCAGTGGCGTCATCACAGTGGTGAACACCGCGTCGCTTCCCAGCGCAACGGGCTTCACGAACGCGAGGTCTGCTGCGAAGGTCGCAAAGAGAAAGAGCACCACACATGAGTAGAAGATGAACACCGCACGGCGACCTGCCGATCTCGTCACGCTCAGCGTGATCGCGATGGCGCCCACGAGAAGCGCAGTGGCTGCGGCAATCGCATAGCTCTGCACGATGGCAGACCCAGGAACGCCGCCGAAGAGCCGCGTGACCGCGAACAGCGGCAGCGATCCGAGCAGCAGTGCGAGCACGAAGAAGAGTCGACCAAAGAGGTTGCCGAGCACGATCTGCAGCGAAGTGAGCGGCGATGTCAACAGCACATCCCACGTCTGCGGATTCGATTCCTGCGCGATCGCTCCAGCCATGAACACGGGCGCAAGCAAGCAGATCAGCAGCACCTGTCCATAGCTGACAAGTGCGAAGGCGGTCGCCCCTTGCTGCGCAAGTTCGCGCATGGTGCCCACCGAACCGAGCATCGCGACCAGCAGCACCACGATCAGAATGCCGAGGTACCCCGCGCGGATCAGCAAGTGGCGCGTGCGCACCGACCCGCTCTGCACGAGCCGGACCACAATTGGATTCAGCGGCAATATCCGCAGGATTTTTGCGACTGCGCCGCCCATGCAGGCATCATAGAAATCCGTTGACGAGCCCAACCTGCGCCACCTACTCTCAAGGGAACCGCCTCCAAGCGGACTTCTTGACACCACCTCTGCGGCGAATCGGCCGACGAGGCAGTAACTCGGGCCTCATGCCCGACAGCCCAGGATGGGCTGCCATAGATCTGACGCGACTTTCATCATTGCTTCACGCACCGTCACACCCACCCGCCAAAACGACTGCACTCCACGCATGACCGTACGAACGCAACGCGCCTGATCAACACCTGCCTCGCCGACCGGTCGAGCCGCCGATCCTCCTTTGGAAAGGGCTGACCGATGGCTGCGACTCTTGCTTCGCTCGAATTCAATATTGCAACGCTCCTGCTGTCCCTCGGCTCCATCGCCGTGGGCGTTCTTGGCGCGTGGTGGCTGCAGTCGAGCCTCAGCGCCCGAAGCCTGAAGCAGGCACGTGAGCAATCTGTGCAACTGACAAAGGCCGCGGAGGCGACCGCCACGGCGCGCGCGGCGGATATCCAACTTGCAGCGGAACGCGCGGCGGCGGATCGCCGCAGCGAAGTGGACCGCGAAGTGAAGGCGGCGCTGCAGGGCATCCAAGAAACGCAGGCGCGCAGCGAGCGGATTCAGGAAACGCTTGAACGCAAACTCGCCCACATGCAGCAGCGCGAGGAGCAGGTGGATGCGCGCGACCGCGCCTCGACGCTCCGCGAGCAGGAACTCGCGCGCGAGACGACCGCGCTGAACGAGCAACGCGCCACGGTGCGCACGCGTTTGGGTGAAATCGCGCGCCTGACCGAGGAGCAGGCGCGTGCGCTCTTCCTCGACGAGATTCGCGCCGCGAGCGAGCGTGAAGCGATGCAGCTTGAGCAGCGCATTCTCGATGAGGCAAATCGGAAGGCTGCCGAACGCGCGCGGGAGATCACGCTGATGGCGATCCAACGCTACGCGGCGGAAACGGTCGCCGACGCCACGGTCCGCACGGTGAAGATCCCCAGCGATGACATCAAGGGACGCATCATCGGGCGCGAGGGACGCAACATACGCACGATCGAGAAGATGACGGGCGTGGACATCCTCATTGACGACACCCCGGGCGTGATCGCGGTCTCCTGCTTCGACAAGGTCCGCCAAGCCATCGCGGCCGAGGTTCTGCAGAGGCTGATCGCCGACGGTCGTGTCCACCCCACGCGCATCGAGGAAGTCGTCGAGCAGGTGCGCCGCGATGTGCAGCAGCGCGTTCTGCAGCATGGCACGGAAGCCGCACTGGAAGCGGACATCCAAGGCCTCCACCCGAAGCTGATCGAGGCGATGGGCAAACTGCACTTTCGCACCAGCTATGGCCAGAATGTGCTGCGCCACTCGCTCGAGGTCGCGTTCCTCTCACAGATGATCGCCGACCAGCTCGGACTCAACGGCGCCGTTGCGCGTCGCGCGGGATTCCTGCACGACATCGGCAAGGCGCTCGATCATGAGGTCGAGGGTGGTCACCCGGCCATCGGCATGGAATTCGCCATGCGGCACGGCGAGCGAAATGAAGCCGTGCTGAACGCTATCGGCGGACACCACAGCGACATTCCATCCACGACGCCGTACACGCCGATTGTCATGGCAGCGGATGCACTCTCAGGTGCACGCCCCGGCGCGCGCCGCGAGTCGATGGAGCTTTACATCAAACGACTCACCCAACTCGAAGCGATCGCACGCGAGCAAAGCGGCGTGACGGAGGCCTATGCGGTGCAGGCGGGGCGCGAGGTGCGCGTCATCGTGGATGCACGCACAGCCGATGACGCGGCGACCCATCGCATCGCATCAGCCATTGCGCAGCGCGTCGAACAGGAAATGACCTTCCCAGGCGAAATCAAAGTCTCAGTGCTGCGTGAAGTGCGCGCCGATGCCATCGCCCGTTAGGATCTCCTCGTGGACGATCAGACCTTCCCTCCTGGAATGGCACAGCCTTCGGGATTCGCGGGCTCCCCTACGCAGCAACAGCTTGAACAGGCCAAGTCCAAGCGCGTTGCCGCTGGCGTCCTAGGCATTCTGCTTGGTGCGTTTGGCATCCACAAGTTCATTCTCGGCTACACCGCGGCGGGGCTCATCATGCTGCTTGCCTCGCTCGCTGGGCTCGTGCTCGGCTGGTGCTTGTGCGTTCCCGCCATCGCACCGAGCGTGATGGGCATCATCGGTCTGATCGAGGGCATCCTCTACCTCACCAAGACCGATGAGGAATTCCTGCGTACCTACATCCTGCAGCAGCGGTCCTGGTTCTGATCCGCAAACTGCGTCCAAGCGTGCAAACTCTGACCGAGATCCGCGCACTGCTCCACGCGCGTGGCGCGACCCCGCGCCACCGGTTCGGACAGAACTTCCTCCACGATCACAACCAGCTTCGCCGCCTTGTCACACGCGCCCGCGTCGCACATGGCACGCGTGTTCTTGAAGTCGGGCCAGGCACGGGAACCCTCACCGAGGCCCTGCTTGAGGCGGGCGCCACCGTCATCGCCTGCGAGATCGATCCTGTGATGAGTGCGATCGTGCGCGACCGCGTTCTGCCGATGGCTGGCGGCAGACTCGACATCGTCGAAGGTGACTGCCTCGATGGCAAGCACCATCTCTCCGCTGCGCTGCGTGCAGCGATCGATGCGCGTTTCGGCGGCGCAGCGTTCCTGCTCGTGGCGAATCTGCCCTACCAGGCAGCGACGCCACTCATGCTCAACCTGCTGACATCGGTTCCGCACTGCAGCGGACTCTTCGTGACGATCCAGCGCGAAGTAGCGGACCGCCTGTCGGCCGCGCCTGGCAGCAAGGAATACGGACCACTCTCGGTGCAGGCACAACTGCTCGCACGCATCGATTCATTTGCGGTCCTTCCGCCATCATGCTTCTGGCCGGCACCCGATGTGCACAGTGCGTTCGTGGCGATCGAGCGAATCGATCCGCCCCCGACGCACAATCCTCTCGAACTCGGTCGCTTTCTTCAGCGCGTGTTCAGCAAGCGGCGTAAGCAACTTGGCAGCGTGCTCGGCCGTGGCGGACCGTGGCCAACTGGCATCGATCCCTCGATGCGGCCCGAGCAGTTGAACCCACATCAACTGCTCGCGCTTGCTGCTCTCCATCCAACGCCCATCGAGTGATCGGACAACCAAGCCCGCCCCACGTGGCAAGCGCGGCACCTACGCCAGCGAACTGCCAAGTTCAAAGGAGCTGTCGCAAACTCCCTCCCGCACAAACGCCACCGCGCGGCGGAACATCTGCAGACCGAGCGGCTCGCCCTTCAACTCACGCGCATCGAGTCGCGTCCAACGCGGATGCTGCGTCCAACGCGTGAATCGCTCGGGGTGCGGCATCAGCCCAAGCACCAGCCCCGACGGATCGCAGATGCCGGCAATCGCGCCGACCGATCCATTGAAGTTCTCCCCTGCTCCATACCGCACCGCAACCTGCCCCGCTGCCTCGAGCCGCTCGAGCAGCGACTGCGGCGCAACGAATCGTCCTTCACCATGCGCGCTCGGCAGCACGCCAGTATCACCATCGCAGCGCAACCCACTCGTCCAGATGCAGACCGTATCGCGCGGGATCTCCACGCGCGTCCACACATCGGTAAAGCGCGCACTCAGATTGTCGGCAAGCGCCACCGTTGCCGCCGCCGCATCTTTCGGCCACGGCTGATCTCCCACCTCGGGGCCAGGCAACAGACCCGCCTGCACAGCAATCTGAAATCCATTGCACGGGCAGATGATTGGAACGCCATCCTGCACCGCATCGCGAAGCGCCGGATAGATCGAACGCGCCATCAACGCACCCATGATCCTTCCAGCAGCCACGTCATCACCGAAACTGAATCCGCCCGGCAACCCGATGATGTCGTACTGGGCAATCAGCGATGGCTCACGCATCAAGGTGGACAGCGTTGAGCCGATAGGTTCCGCACCAGCCGCTCGAAACGCTTCCGCCAACTCCAAGTCACAGTTGATCCCAGGAGCCGTCATCACAAGAGCTTTCGGAGCAGTATGTCTCACGAGGCGCCTCCGTGCACAAGCGCATCACCACGCAACTGAGGTGTCTCCAGCGCGCCGCGTTCCCACGCGACACGAAGCGCATCCACATCTGCTTCCATCACACGCTCCGCACCACGCCGAACAACCATGCGCGCGGCAGCCGTCACGCGCCCAATCACGGCAGCAGCGATGCCAAGCGATGCGCACTCTGTACACAACGCCTGCGCATCGCGTTCATCCATCTCCAGCAGATAGCGAGAGGGATCCTCGCCAAACGCAAGCGCCGTATCTGCCAGTTGCACGCCCCCCAAGACAGGCACCGCACCGAGATCGACATCCACGCCTAGTCCACCTGCAAATGCCATCTCGCTGGCAGCCACGAGAAACCCACCTTCGCTGCAGTCGTGCGCACTGTGCACCGTTCCACCAGCGATGGCACGGGCCACAGTCGCCGCCACCAGAGGCGCACGCGCAAGATCAACCTGCGGCATCGGCAGTCGGTCCTCTGCATCAAGCCCTGCCACCAAAGACCAATGCGATCCGCCGAGCAGCCCACTCGTGGAACCAATCAGCACGATCACCCTCTCCGCGCGCTTGAGATCCATCGTGCAGCAGCGCCGCACATCCGGCACGATGCCGAATCCACTGATCAGCAGCGTGGGAGGAATCTGAATGGTCCGCCCCTCATCCGTGACGAACTGATTGTTCAGGCTGTCCTTCCCAGAAATGAACGGGGTTCGGAACGCCTTCGCGCCGTCGTAGCACGCCCACGCGGCACGCACGAGCGCACCGAGATTGCGCGCGTCCTTGCAGGATGGCCAGCAAAAATTGTCGAGGATCGCAATCCGCTGCGGATCCGCACCGACACACACCAGATTGCGCACGCACTCATCGATCGCCGCAAGACCCATGACATATGGATCGCGCGCCAGACCAGTGGCGAGTCCATTTCCCATCGCAAGGCCACGCATCGACCCAGAGACTGGCGCTATCACCGCACCATCGCCAGGACCGCCGCTACCGATTCCCTGCAGCGGCTTCACCACGGACATGCCCTGCACCTCGTGGTCGTACTGGCGGATGATCCACGCCTTGCTCGCAATGTTCGGATGCTGCAGCAGCGCTTCCAGCCCATCGCCCATCGACCGAGCCGCCGTATCCGGCGCGGTACGCGACGAACTCAATCCAGACTCCGCAGCACACCACGCCGCATCCCATACCGCATCCCTCTCGGGCATCGGAATGCCACCGTGCAGGAACGCGGTGTCGAGCCGACCAACCTCCGTCCCATTCCAGAGCAGCCGGATCGAACGGTCCGCGGTGCCAAATGTGCCCAAGCGGCACATCTCCGCATCGTGTACGACACAGATGGCCTCCAGCGCGGCCAGATTTGCCTCTGGTACTGCCAGCACCATGCGCTCCTGCGCTTCGCTGATCCACACTTCGGTCGGCGACAGTCCCTCATACTTCAGTGGTGCGCGATCGAGATGGACTTCCGCACCGATCGTTCCACCCATCTCGCCGACTGCACTCGAGAAGCCACCAGCCCCGCAGTCGGTCAGCCCGTGGAAGAGCGGGCCGCCCGCATGATCGCGCGCGGCGAGAATCGCATCGAGCGCACACTTCTCCGTGATCGCATTGCCGATCTGTACCGCGTGACTGAACTCATCCGCATGCGTGTCCGTGAGTTCCGCGCTCGAGAATGTCGCACCATGAATGCCATCGCGTCCCGTGCGTCCACCGATGACCACGATCGCATCACCCTCTTTCGCGCCACCATGCGTTCGACTGCGCGGCATCAGCCCGACGCATCCGGCAAAGACCAGCGGATTGCCGACATGGCGATCATCGAACCACACGGCGCCGTTGAGCGTGGGAATACCCATGCGATTGCCGTAGTCACGAATGCCGGCGACCACCTGCGTCAGCACTCTCCGCGGCGGAATGCAGCCGCGAGGAACCGCGTCCAGATCAGGGTGCGCCACACAGAACACATCCGTCGCCGCGATCGGCTTTGCGCCCTGACCCGTTCCGATCACATCGCGGATGCATCCGCCGATGCCCGTGGCCGCTCCGCCGTAAGGCTCGATCGCACTTGGATGATTGTGGGTTTCCACTTTGAAGCACACGGCATGCAGATCATCAAACGCGATCACGCCAGAGTTGTCCACGAACACGGACAGACACCAGTCGATGGGTGCCACATCCTCGCGCACGCCCGGACCAGGAAGGAGCGGCTGCCGACCGATCAGTTCGTGGGTCGCCGCCGCCACCGTCGTCTTCAGCAGATTGCGGATGAGCACCGTATCGCCGCTGCCTTGACTCGCCGTACCGCCGCCGAATTCTTCATGGCCCGGGCGCGCATGAACCCCGCACCGTGTTCCGCGGTAGCGGATCGTTGACTTGAGCGTCTTATGGACGCAGTGCTCGCTCCAAGTCTGCGCAATGGTTTCCAACTCGATCTCGCGAGGATCACGCCCCTGCCTACGGAACTCCACCTGAATCGCCCGCATCTCATCGAGCGAGAGGAACAGGTGCGCATCCCGCGAAAGCCGCTCCAGCGCGGAATCATCGAGTTCCCGCACGGGAATCTCGCGCATCTGAACTGGCTGCGTTCTCCCGCGCGGAAACACGCGCGGATGATGGCGACCTTCCACCACCGCATGCACGACTGGGTTCGCGGCCGTCCGCTCGATGGCGGCGCGCGCCGCATCCGCGCCAACACCGCGGAAGTCGTAGCGCACGCCCGTCTGCACATCGACCGATTCGCCAATGAGTACACGCGCCGCGGTTTGGACACTTGCCGCCGCCGGATCCATCACACCAGGCAGCGGATGAACCTCGACTGTCACCATCCCCTTCATGCCTTCCGTCCGATGCGCCGCAGGGCCGCGTGGCACGCCGCCCAAGCGGGTCCAACACCACTGCTGTGTCGTCGGGTGGCTCAGCAGTTGCTCGGCTAGACGGTCGCACGCGCCGTCCGTCAGCGGTCCACATACGAGATAGACCAAGACGCGCTCAACCGTCACCCCACTGCCCAGTTCCGCTGCGCGAGCGAGCGATGTGGCACGCGGATCAACTGCGCCCGGCGCAGACCACACCTCAAAGCGCACCATCTCTCCGCCGCCTGCGTGCATCATTGAATACTAACGAACCGCGCCCGTCAGAACATCAGCTGAAGTTGTGCGCGCAGCACGAACTCATCGCCCCCCGACACTCGCCAACCCGTCTCCGGTGCCGCGTAGGAGGGATACACGGGATTGAACGCCACGCCGAAGTCCGTCGTGAACTTCAGGTCTTGCCCATCAATGTAGTAATTGAATCCTGTCGTCATCAGTGACATGTGCCGCTGCTGGAAGAGGTAGTTGCCAAGCAGGCTGTCAATGATGGGTGCATTGCCGGACTGAGAAGCTGTTGTGTGCATGTACTCGTAGCGTGTGAACGCCTCCCACTTCGGCGCCAAGTACACCGAGGGCTGCACCACGAATCCGAGTGCGTTCACATTGCCGGCATTTGAAAAGGTGGTGCCCGACACATTCTGAACGAAGTAGGCCGCGTTCGATGTCACATAGTTGTAGTAGGCGCTCGCGAACAGCGATGCACCACCAAACTGGAGCGTCACATCGGTCGTAACTCCGAGCCATGTGTTCGAGTGTGAAATCGATCCAGTTGCCAAGGGTGGAATGGGGCTCCCCGTCTCGGGCTTCGTCGACTGCGCGTTGAGCGCGATACCCACCAACCACCCTTGCTCGGTTCCTTCGGGGCTCGTGAACTGATCGAACTGCGACCAGCTTCCCTCGCCCTTCCAGTCGAAGCGAGTCGTGACTCCGAAGCTTGCTGTCTGCGCATACCACGGGGAGTTCAGGGGTTGAGACCCGACTACTTGAGCGGGTGCAACGATGTTGTCCGTCCCACCATCGTTCAGTGAAATGCGCCAACGCGCTTCGTTGCTGAGGTACTCCAGTTCGATGCCTTGCGTGTAGCCCATGCCGTAGTGCAGCGACACGAGCGAGCGATCGACCGCCATCTGATACTGCTCGAGCACCAGGAACTCGCGACCGTACGGCGCGCGGAACTGACCCATGCGGAAGGACCACTCGTCGGTCAGGTTCAGTCGAACCCACGCATCGAGAAGCTGGAAGTTGCCCGAGTTGGATCCTGAAACCAGCGATGGCTGCGGCGAAGTCTGGTTCGCGCCGTTGCCCACCAGCTGAATCCCGACATCCTGATTCTGCGACACGAGTGCCTTGACCATGTACTGAATGTCAGGCGAGAGGATGTGACCGCTGCCCCAGAGTTCGACATTCTGCACATCAAAGCCATACTGGTTCTGGACAGTGTCGAAACGGACTGGATTGGTCAGCCGCGATGGCGCCACATAGGTGCTGCCGAGCGCACTCCAGACAAAACGCGCCTGAATCAGTCCACCCACATTCAGCCGAAAACGATTGTCGGCGCTGGCGATGAAGAATCCGTTGTCCCAGCCAGCCGTTGCCGAGGTGGACTGCAGCGAAGTGCGTGTGGCGCTGTCGGCGAGGATGTCCTGCACCAGCGACCGAACCTCCGCAGCGCGCTCCTCGGTCAGCCACTGCTCGCCCGTCTGCGCCCGCAGTTCCGTGACTTGGCTTTGGAGTTCGGCGTTGCGGCGCTCAAGGGCTTCCAGCCGTCGCGCCATGTCATCCATCTGCCGATTCGACTGATCGGCAGGAGCAGGCCCCTGACCAAACGCAG
>VGYQ01000016.1 GCA_016872915.1 Planctomycetota bacterium
TTGTAGGGGCGCTTGAGGAAGTCGCTCCATTCCTTTCCGATGACGCCGAGCGGGGCAATGTCGCCATCGTTCGTGGCATCGATGCTCGCGGCCTCGGCGAGCACATAGGTGCGCCCCTCATGCTGAATCGTGCGGTCGCCTTCCCGAGTCGGGACTCGAATGCCGAGGATCGCGTGTCCAGTGCCGTCCTTCATCTGAAGTGTGACGATGGCGCACTCGGCGAGGCATGCGGCGCGAAGCAGGGATGCCATCAGCACGGATTTCGAATCGCAGTCGCCGCCGTGAAGCAGCGTCAGCAGCGGTGTGCGCAGGCCGCAACGGTCCTTGCCATCCGGCAAGTCGGGGATCGTTTCGTAGGGGATCGCCTGAATGAATCGAAAGACGGCCTCCACGCGGTCGCGCACCGTGACAGGGCGGGCATCGCCCCGCTCACGAAGGACGCGATCGGTTTCCCTCAGTACGGCCTGTGCAACGGGGTTGATATCGGCGCGACTGACGTCGATCAGCCACTGAAAGTCGGGCTCAAGCATGCCAACCTGTGCGTCGCTTGTGGGCAGGACGCGGAGCCCGTGTTGTGCAAGTTTGTCGTGCTCGAGTTTCTCGAGTCTGCTGCGTTCCGCTTCGGATCGGTAGGAGAACTGGAGCGCTTCCATGGGGACACCGAAGTGCTGCTCCACCGCTTCGGCGCGTGCGACATCGATGCGGAGCGTGACCGTGAAACGCCAGGGCTCGATCGATGGATCGCGCATACGGCGACCGTTCTCGTAGACGATGGCTGGTGCAACGTCCGCCCATGCGATGGTGTGCCGCACCATGCGCGGCGAGACAGAGGGCATTTCGCTTGGCGTCTTCAGCCATGCCTCGAATGCCGCGTTGGAGGGCGGCGATGCGCTCGTCGGTCGTTCACGGTCGTGCGCGCTGGCGAGCAGAGGCGCACACAGCAGCACGATCGAAAGAGTGCCCAGCGCCTGTGCATGCGCCAAACATTCCCTCAAATGACGCACGAAGAGTGGAAAGCGCATGATTGCAGGATACGCTGCAAACTGTGTGGTCGATGCGAACATTAGCGTTCGGTGTCGTCTCGCTCGCGGGTGCTCTCGCTGGAGTGCACCCTTCGGGTGCCGCCATCACGCTCGCGAGTGCCGTGTCCTTCTCACTCGCTCCACTGACCAATCCAACGCATGTGGTGGTGAAGGACATCGATGGCAACGGGGTCGTTGACCTGGTAATCACCTGCCGAGATGTGTCTGGACGCATGTGTGTTGTGCGGGGGATCGGCGGGGGCGTCTTCGGTCCTGTGGAGATTCTTCCGATCGAGATGCAGACGGATTGGTGCGATGTGGTTGACGGCGATGGCGATGGGATCCTCGACATCTATGCGTCGGTCCGCAGCGGGTGGGGTCGGGTCGCGTTCCTGAAGGGCCGCGGTGATGGGACGTTCGATCCACCCGTCACGACAAACGCAGGCCGAAGTGGTGCCGGCTTGATTGCGCGCGATTTCAGCGGTGATGGACGGATCGATGTTGCGATGGCGAACTACACATCGGGCAGCCTGCAGTGGTGGCACGGGGCAGGTACGGGCGCACTGATCGAGCGGGGGCGTGATCTTGTGGTGCCGTGGGTCGCCGGCACCACCTTTCCGTTTCATGTCGCAAGCGGCGATTTCGATGGGGATGGTGATGTGGATCTTGTGTGCAGCGCGACGGGTCCGACGCGGCTGGTGATCTACCGAAATCAGGGCAACGGCAACTTTGGCTCTGGCGAGGCGTGGGATGTTCCGCCCGTGGGAAAGGAGCGTCCCGCTCTCTCGAACCTCGCAGTCGCGGATATTGATGCCGACGGGGATCTGGACATTCTTGCGAATGGACTGCTTCTGGCGTTCCCGTCGGTCACTGTCATTTGGAAGAACGATGGACTCGGTGGATTCGCGGCGCGCGAGACGCGCCCCGCAAACATGGAGGGTTATGCATGGACCGTGCAGGTCGGTGACTTGGACGGTGATGGTGATTCCGATGTGCTTGCGGGTTCCGCATTGCCGGGTCGGTTGACTATCGCCGAAGTCGATGCGCAGCAAGGTGGCGCGTACGTCGCTGTGACGACCAAGTCTGGCGGGACATTTCTGCGTGACATGGCGGTTGCGGATATCGATCAGGATGGAGATCGCGATGTCGTGGCGATTGATATCGCCGCTGCCAACGTGATGATCTATCGCAATCAGATGGGTGGTGTGGCAGGCGATGGAGGCGAAGAGGGTTCGCCTGCGACCCCGTTGTTCGGCAGCGCCCAAGCGGCGGTCGGGTGGCTTGCTGCGTGGGAAAGTTCAGAGGGATCCTTGGCTGGCGAGCCACCTGCCGTGTGCGGGACGGGCGCGGGTCTCTGCGAGGAAGTGCATGAGACACCTGGGTGCATTCGCACGCTGTGCTGTGAAGCGGTCTGTGCATTCAATCCACTCTGCTGCGAAGTGGCGTGGGACCAGCCATGTGTGGATGCAGAGGACAAGTTGTGCGACAACTTCAACTGTCCGAGCGCGGGCAGTTGCACGGAGTTTCATCCGACGCTCGCCTGCGATGACGAAGCGTGCTGCCTCTTCTTGTGCGACTTTGACCCGTTCTGCTGTTCGTCGATATGGGATGCGGTGTGCGCACGGGAGGCGGGCGAGTACTGCGGCGCTGCGCCATGCGACATCGGCACAGTGCCCGGCGCCATTCAACTTCCCGAGCCCTGTTATTCGCGGTCGGATGATGGGTGCAATCCTGCGGGCGGGGAGATTCATCCGATCTGCCCGGCCGTCTATGAGTCGACGCTGACGAGCGATGTGCCACGGGATACGGACTGGTTCAACTTGTCCGCGCTGCCACAGCCGTCCGTGCGTATCGAGTTCAACACCGAGTTTCCATTGATGGTGCAGGTGGTGCAGGGGGTGTGCTCTGGTCCGCTGCAGGTACGGCAACTGACCGAGGTACCGCCATGTGGGAGTGCTGCAATCGATGTGTCTGTGGAACCAAATCTGTGGCTGGTGCTTGGCATCGGCAACAGGGACCGAGTGATCCGCGGAGAGTTCCCATGCGACCTCACGGACCCCGACGATCCGCCCCCTGATCCCGACGATCCGCCTTTTGTTCCTGGGTACTTCGGGCTGAACTACCGCGCGCGCTTCTCGATTGGGGTGCGCCCGGGCGACTTGAACGGCGATGGTGTCGTCAGCGGGCTTGACCTGACCGTGCTGCTTGGGGCGTGGGGGGCATCGGGCAGCGCCGACCTCAACGGTGATGGGGTCGTGGGCGGCGGCGACCTGACGATCCTGCTGTCGAATTGGGGTTGAGGCTTCGATCACGTCGAATTCGAACTTTGGTCAGATGCCTTCTTCAGACCTTGGGGAGTCGCTCACCAAAGCTTCTTTTGAGGCAGTGCTGGGTATGGAGAATTGACTCATGAACAGCGGCTTTCCAGCAGGAGAGATTGTTGATGGAGTCATGGTCCAAAAAAGAAGACTGGCTAGGGCGTCCTGCCCTAGCCAGTCATGTGATCCTGAGAAGCCTGATGGACTGGATCAGGTCGTGGACTGCTTCTTGGTGAACACAGCAATGATCACCAGCAGGGCGATCAGGCCGACAAAACCGCCGTTGCCAAGTTGACCGATGAAGTTCGTCAAGTTGGTGGTGATGCCGCCGAAGAAAGTGGTGTTCGTCGTACCAAAGATGATTTGCACAAGGACGCCCAGCCCAATGAAGAGCAGCATGATGTCCATGAGTTCGCGAGCCCAACCCTTGATCCAAGTGAATGCCTGCATGTCTTGTAGCTCCTGAGGATTCCTGAACGAGGCAGCTGCACCATGCACCTGCCAACAAGACACTTATCGGCAAACTGAGCGACTGCAGCGCGGAAAAGAATGAGATAAAAGTCCTATAACAAATTCAAGGGCTATCAATGAGGAGTGAAAGTGTCCTTTTCCAATAAATAATCCAGTTCTTTGTCGGGATGGGGATTTTACAAATTTCTCCAAATGCCAGTGCAGCAGGAGCAAATTCGCGTGCCTCTCGGGGTGTTATTCTTCCGACCCTGCACCAGAGTCTGCTGCACACATGGCACCGCTCATTCACGCCGAAAATCTGACAAAGCGCTTCGGGCAGATCGAGGCAGTTCGCCGGGTCACGCTTTCGGTTTCAGCGGGCGAGGTTGTTGGTTTTCTCGGGCCGAATGGTGCTGGCAAGACCACAACCATGCGGATGATCACTGGGTTCCTGGAGCCAACGGAAGGGCAGGTGACGCTCGGCGGATTCTGTCTCGACGGGGCACCTATTCAGGCGAAGCGCAGTTTTGGCTATCTGCCCGAGGGCGCCCCCGCCTACCCGGACATGAGCGTGCTGGAGTACCTGCAGTTCATTGGACAAGTGCGCGGACTTGCCGGGCAGGCCCTCCACGACCGAGTTGAAGCAGTGATTTCTCAGGTCCACTTGGAGCGTGTGACGCAGCAGGCCATCGAAACGCTGTCGAAGGGTTTCAAGCGTCGAGTGGGTATCGCCCAGGCGATTCTGCATGACCCGCCAATCCTGATCATGGATGAGCCGACCGATGGGCTTGATCCCAATCAGAAGCACGAGGTGCGGCAACTGATCCGCAGCATGGGTTCCACCAAGGCGATTGTTCTCTCGACTCACATACTGGAGGAGGTGGAGGCAGTCTGCACGCGGGTCATCCTGATCGCAGCCGGCAGGATCGTGTTTGACGGACGACCGCAGGAGTTTGAGGCTCGCGCACCGGCGTCCGTGCAGCGCAACCGCATGGATCATGTGTTCCGCGAAATGACAGCCGCAGGTGCAGAGGTGCGCTCATGACTGGGGGCATGCAGCCATGGCGGGCAATTTTTCGCCGTGAGTTCCGCTCCTACTTTGCGACCCCGCTCGCAGCAGTGTTCCTCGTCGTATTCCTGTTTCTTGCAGGCATCTTCACGTTTTCTCTTGGGGGTCTTTATGAACGCGGTCAGGCAGATCTCCGACCATTCTTCGATTTTGCACCTTGGCTCCTTCTGTTCCTTGCACCCGCCGTATCGATGAGACTTTGGGCTGAGGAACGTCGGCTTGGCACCATCGAAGTATTGACCACGCTGCCACTGCCGCTTTGGCAGGCTGTGCTCGGGAAGTTTCTCGCGGCATGGGCGTTCAGTGTGGTGGCAATCGTGCTGACCGTACCGCTTTGGATGACGGTGTCGTGGCTCGGTGATCCCGATCAAGGAATGATCATTGCCGGCTATGTGGCTACCGCGCTGATGGCGGGGCTCTTTCTTGCGCTCGGTGGCGTTGTCTCCGCACTGACGAAGAATCAGGTGATCGCTTTCGTGGTCACGGTGGTGGCGTGTTTCCTGCTGATGGTGAGCGGCTTTCCAGTCGTGCTGGACTTTCTTCGCGGGTGGGCGCTGCCGGGCGTGGTGGATGCGGTCGCGAGCCTCAGCACCCTGACACACTTCACGAGCCTCATGCGCGGTGTTTTGGATCTCCGCGACATCGCGTACTTCGTCGTGGGTATTGCGGCACTGGTGCTCGCGACAGCGTTCCTGATCGATTGGAAGAAGAGCGCCTGATATGTCCCGATCAAGCAAGTCATCTCTGGCACTGAAGGCGAGTGCACTGTTGCTCGTGGTGTGGATAGCCCTGAGCGCATCGCTGTCGATCGTGCCGCTGCCTATTCGCATCGATCTCACGCAGGGCTCCGTGTACACGCTCTCGCCGGGTGTTCGGTCCATGCTCGCTTCACTCGATGAGCCCGTGCGGCTCGAGTTGTTCTTCACGGCGGAAGGCTCTCGTGATTTGCCGCAGATTCGCAATCATGCGCTTCGTGTGCAGGAGTTTCTTGAGAGTCTGGTGGCATCGTCGAACGGCAAGGTGGATTTGAAGATCGTCGACCCGCAGCCATTTTCCGAGGCGGAGGACACCGCGAAGGCCGCTGGTATCGCGCCGATTACGGCGGATGGTGCGGGGCGCACACTGATGCTTGGCTTGCTGGTGTCTGGGGCGACGGACCAACGCGAGTGTCTGCCCTATCTGAACCCGCAGGAGGAGGCGTTCTTGGAGTACGACGTCTCGCGTGCAATCATCAGCGTTTCACGCGCCCAGCGCGCCAAGGTCGCGCTTGTGACTGGACTGCCGATGGACAGCAGCTTTGATCCGCGCTCACAGCGGATGACGCCGCCGTGGCAGGTGATGGCGCAACTTCGCAACCTCTTTGATGTGGAGGTTGTGCAGCCGAGCGCCGAGAAACTGCCGGATCAGTTCGATGCATTGGTCGTCGCACATCCCAAGGGCCTCTCCGAACCGCTTTTGCGCGCCATCGATGCGTACGCGCTCGCCGGTGGACGAATGCTGGTGTTCTTGGATCCGTTCTGCGAGAGCGACTCCGCACCGATGGGACCCGGTGGATTTGGATCGGGTGGAACGCCGAGCGACTTCGGCTCGCTGCCATCGTCGTGGGGCATCGCGTGGAAGGCGAATGAAGTCGTGGCGGATCGAACCTTCGCGCAGCGCGTGCGTGCGCGCAGCGATACCGGTCTTGCCACGGTGGACTTCGTTGCGTGGTTGAATCTCAACAAGGAGGCCATCAGCCGCGATGATCCCGCTTTTGGCGTGTTGCAGACGCTGATCGTGATGTCCGCCGGATCGCTTGATCGCACCGAGGGGTCGAAACTGGAGATGGTGCCGCTTGTTCGAAGTTCGGCTGATTCGATGCTGATCGATGGATCAAAGCTTGGCCCCTTTGCCGATCCATCGGCGTTGCTTCGCGACTTCAAGGCAGATGGTGCGCAGCGCGTCATCGCGGCTCGGTACACGGGCATCGTTCGGAGCGCGTTCCCGCCCGCAGCTGAGCCTGTCGAGGGCACGGTGCCCGCGAGCATCGTGGTCGTTGCAGACGCTGACATGCTTCGCGATGAGACGTGGATTCAGGAAGAGCGACTTGGCAACTTGAGTCTTGGTTGGCGCGCGTTTGCCGATAACGGATCGCTGCTGCTGAACACCGTCGAGCAACTCAGCGGCAATCAGGCACTGCTTGGTCTGCGCGCGCGCGGCAGCAGCCAGCGTCCCTTCGATGTGGTGCGGGCACTGCAGCGCGATGCGGAGCAGCGTTTCCGGTCCCGCGAAGACGAACTGCAGAAGCGGATCAGCGAGACGCAACAGCGCATCACGAGTATGCAGCAGCAGAAGACGCCCGATCAGATGCTGCTGCTGACGCCTGAGCAGCAGGCGCAGCTCGAACGCCTGCAGCAGGAAGTGCTCGATGCGCGCAGGGAACTTCGGCAGGTGCAGTTCAGCCTGCGCGAGGATGTGGAGGCGCTTGGTCATCGGCTCATGCTGTTGAACGTGCTCGCCTGGCCTGTGATTGTCGCGGTGGCAGCCGTGTTCTTGGGCGTGCGTCGGCGCAGTCAATCAACGAGGACTGCAGCATGAACCGTCAGGTCGTCCGTGTGCTTGTCGTAGTGGCAGTCGTTGCCGTGCTCGTTGCAGCCTTCATTCGGATGAGCCGTGGGGGCGGTACACCCGAGGCGGATCAACCACTTGTATCGCTCGCATCGGATGCGTCGGCGATCGACCGCGTCGAGATCGAGCAGGGCAGCGAACGCATCGATGTGCAGCGGAAGGATGGGCAGTGGGTTCTGGCTTCGCGCGATGGATTCCCCGCCAAGGCGGAGTCGGTGCAAGAGGTGGTGCGCGGACTCGACGGACTTCGGAAGTCGCAGCGCATGACGGCGAAGCCCGAACGGCATACGGATCTTGACATTGGATGGCCTGATCCGAGCGGAAAGGCACGGCGGGTGCGGGTGTTCGCCTCGGGCAAAGAGAAGCCGCTCGTCGATGTGGTGATCGGACGCACCGCATCATCGCCCGCGGGCGTGTATGCGCGCGGCAGTGAAGACCCACAAGTGTGGCGCTGTACGGGCGTGCTGAATATCCCCGCTGGTGTGCCAGGTTGGTTGGCGACGCCCGTTGCGGACTTTGCATCCGACCAGTTGCAGCGAATCACGCTCGCGGATGTCACGCTCACTCGCACGGGGAGCGAGTGGAACATGACAGGCCTTGATGGGCAGCCCGCCACATCCACGCCGCGGCTCGACGCGATCAAGAGCACGCTTCCGTTTCTGCTGACTGGGTTCTCGCCGGATGATGTGCGGCGCGAGGTTCCCGAGGATGTGTCCCGTGCAGGTTCGATCGAAGCGCAAGCGTGGGTCGATGACGCAAACGCGGTTGCCATTCGCATGTGGATGCAGGATGGCAGGGTATGGGTGCGTTTGGCACCAGGGGCCTCTGGTGCACAGCGTGACGCGCGGATTGATGCGGCGGCGAAGACTTGGAGCGGGTGGGTCTTTCAGCTGCCCTCGTGGCGCAGCGATTACTTGAAGCCGATGTTTGAGCCCACTCCGCCCGCGGATGCCTCGTTGCCCGCGACGCTTCCCGCTGTGCCATAATGGCATCATGGCACGACCCACAACAGCAAGCGTGAAGAAGAGTGCGTCCAGCAGCGGCTTGGCTCGCGTCTACGAGGGCGATGGCGACCGCTTGGTCGAGATACCTGTCGCGGGCCCAAAGGTCACGCTGCTTCCTGCGGGTGATCCTCGCGCTGCGGATGCGTCTCGGCGGATTCGGGTTCAGTGGGGGCAGCACCTGCTCGATGACCTTGTGGATGGTCGCTACCGCACGCTCATCTGCGGTGTGAATGAGCAGAACAACTCGCATGGCATCCTCGGCGAGATTCTGAAACTCATCCCAACGAGCCAGTGGACGCTCAGTTCAGCAACGAGCTATGCGCAGATGTTCCGAAGTGCGGTGCAAGTTCATGCCAAGGAGGACCGCGAGCCATACATCTTGAAGTTCGACCTTGATCGCCTACTGATTCTGGCGTTGCTGCGACCGCATGGGCGCGATCATTTCACGCTCGAAGACATCTATCGTGGGTTCCGAACTGCAGCCCGCATGCTCGAAGGTCGTGCGGATCGGCAGCCTGTCGCCACGATCTCATTTCTTGGTGCAAAGAGCAATCGTCTCCTGAACCATGCAGGCGATGAGCCGAGCTTGGAAGGTGTGCTGAAGGCGATGCATGATGCAGGGTTCCATGGCGACTGCTATCCGCCCGTGTCCCTCTGGGATTGTGCTCGGACGGGTGTTTTTGCGCGGTATCCATTCCCTGCGGGTGTGGACCGCATGCGTGAAGGCAGCAGCTGATGTCGGCTCAGGCGCCGTTCAGTTTGCCCACGGTCGCATTCTTCGGGCGGACGCTTGCGGAGTATCTGCAGTGCTTCTGTCTGGATGCGAAAGAACTTCGTGGACTTCGAGTACTCGATTGTCCGAGCGGACCGGGGTCCTTTGCGGCAGAAGCAACAGCGCTCGGTTGTGATGTGGTTGCGGTCGATCCTGCCTATGAAGCAAGCGCCGATGAGTTGGAACGGCGCGCAAGTGCCGACATCGATGCGTGCATCAAGCAGATGCGTGCAAAGCCATGGGCTGCGCCCTTGGGCGATCTCGATGCCTATGAGGCCGCAAAGCGTGAGGCGCTCGGGCGATTCATCAAGGATTTTCGCGCAAATCCCGAGCGCTACCGAGCAGCTTCGCTGCCCAAACTTCCCTTTGCGGACCGACAGTTTGATCTGGTGCTCTCCGGACACCTGCTGTTCTTTTATGCGCCGCTCGCCGAGGATGGTGCGCTCGAGGGGCATCGATTCGATCTTGCGTGGCACCATGAGGCGATTGGTGAATTGGCGCGGGTGTGCTCGGGGGAGATGCGGGTCTATCCAACGATGGCACTGAATGTCGCGCCGCGTCGTCATTGCTATGCATCACCGATTGAGGCGGATTTGGAGGCACGCGGCTGGCGTTGCAACTTCCTGCCATCGATCTACGCGCAGTACCCGCCGAGTTGGAACAACTGTCTGGTGGCTCGGCGCCTCAGCGTGACGGCAACGTCAGGATGAACACTGTTCCAGGAAGCGCAACAAGCGCGCCACGCAAGCAACTGAGGATGCCAAGTGCTGTCCCAAAGGCATCGTGAAATGTTCCCTCCAGCGGTACCCATGCGGCGATCGCCAAGAGCACCGCAGCGCCAGCCGCCGCATCTGGCAGCCGAGCACGACCACGCGTGATCAGAAGTACTGCAGAGCCTGCGACCGCGGGGAGCAGCAGGGGGTATGCAGCACCGGGTGCGACAGTCAGCACGATGGCTGCAAGCAGAATGGACAACCCATTCGCTGCGATCATGGTGCTCCAAAGTTCCGTCCTCGCTCGAATGTGCTGTGCGTTACCGGGTATTGCGTGCCGCACATTCAAACGCCACGCGATGAGCCGTGGTGTCCAGGCGGCGACCGCACCGAGGGCAACAGCTATCAGCACCCATGCGTTGAAGGCAGTTGGCCAAGGAAAGGAATCAGGCGCGATCCACCGCGAGAGGGCAGAAAAGATCCAGCCGACTGATGTGGCAAGCATGAGACCTGTGGTGAGCAGCAGTCCATCGCGCAGGATCGCCCCGAGAGAAACATCGCAGCAGCGGCGCACCACAGCGACCGTGGCGAAACTTGCCAGCACGAGCAGCACGATGGAAATCCATCCATCCCAGCGAATGATCGGACCGCCGAGCGCGTTGAACCAGATCGCACTGTGTCGTGCGGCAGTGCCCAACTCGCGGGTCCATGCGGCATGATCACTCTGCATCGGCATTGGCATGGAACCTGCTGCAAGTGATCGCAGCAAGGCGAGCGCGGTCGAGCCCATCTGTCCGATCGTCGCGATATCCACTTGATCAATCCGGTCGTTCGCAGTGTGGTAGTTGCGCGGTGATCCGATGAAGGCGATGTTGAAGCCTGGACGCCCGGTACGCACGGCGACTGTGAAGTCGGTGTTGTTTGGCATCAGTCGATACGCCTCCGCTGCAAAGCTGGTGGAACACACAGGTGCATGCAGAGATGCGATGAGGTGCGCGTGAGCTGCCGCGTCCGCACCGGTCTCAAACAGAATGGCTGGGCCGCTGCTCCCACGCGCATCGAGATTCACGATGGCGCCTGCACGCATCCACCACGGGTGCTCCTCTGCGAATCGCCGCGCACCCCAGAGACCAACTTCCTCTCCATCGGTAAAGACAACAAGCACGGCCCGCGCGGGCGGATCGGCAATGAGTGCACGGATGCACTCAAGGGCGCATGCAACGCCCACGCCATTGTCACCGGCGCCAGGACCGCTCGGCACGCTGTCCCAGTGCGCCCAAAGCATCGGGAGTGGTGCTTCGGTGGTGTCTCGTCCTGGAATCTCAACCAAGATGTTGTGCATTTCGACAGCAGTGCGATTCCAGCCCCGCGCAAAGAATCGGTGCATCGTTGGTGACACGCCAAGTTCACGAAGCCGTTCAAGGAGCCGCTCCTTCGCTGCATCGTGTCCGGTGCTGCCGACTGCGCGCGGTACTCCATCACCGACGAACCGAACCAAATCATCGTGCGCACGGCGTGCCGAGAAGTGAGCGGGATCGCCCTTCTCGGATGGAGTCGGTGGGGTCGATTGCTGAACGCACCACACAGCCGTCAACCAGCAGAGCACGAATGTCGCGAGGCGCCAAGGACGCGCGAGCGACGAGGGACCCGCACTCATGCGCGCGCCTGAACGCCGTGCTGGATGCCAGTCAGTTGCGTGTGCCGCTGCAGGTAGCGCAGCGCGGTCGTGATGAACGCCGCATGCGACCAGGTCAGGGGACTGACGGAAAGATGCGCACCTGTGTAGGGATCGAATTGCTCGGCGAGCACACCCGAGGTCGAAGCGCGCTTGCAGACCCACTCCAGCATTGGAATGGCCTCCGCAAGTTCTGTCTCGCTCTGGGCCCGTGCGATCAGCCACTGCGCGTACCACAGCGTCGTGATGATCCACGGATTGCCAGGAACGCGCTGCAGATCATGCCGCTCGATCTGGTGGTAGTGGTCTCCTGCGTATCTCGCCATACCACCAATCTCCGTGTGAACCCAGAGTTTTTCACGCAGCATGCGCATGTGACTTGCAACGCGCGGATCCGTTGCTTCGAGCGCTCCAAATGCGAAGAGCCCACAGGCACTTGCATCGGGCGTGAAATCAAGGTGATAGCCACCGGAACCAGTGGGCGTCGCCATTCGCGCGAAGCAGCCACGTTCTTCGCTCCACATGTGACGGATCATCGCCTCACGCATGCGTTCCGCGCCAAGATCGAACTCCGCGCCTCGGTCGGCGGCACCCACCTCGTCGGCAAATGCGGCAGCTGCTTTCAGAGCACCGATCACCGACGCAACCGTGAAGAGGTGAATCCCGCGGCGCTCCTCCCACAAGTCCCATGAAGGCTGCGGCAACCCGTTCGCATCACGGTAGCGCAGCATCCAGCCCGCAGGCTCGATGATCAACGGGTTGTAAAGATCGCGCACGAACTCCACATCTCGAAAGGTGATGAAGTGGCGACGCAGCGCCCAGACGACGAGTGCCGTTTCATCCTCCTGAATCGGCAAGATCCGCTTCCCATCGAGCATCCACGGATGCCAACTTGAGGCAACGGTCCCGGTGGGGTTGTACTTGTGCAGGAAGTATCCGGCAGGTTCGACTACCTTTGCAGCGAAGCGGAAGAAGGCTTGTGAGAGTTCGCCTTGCCCCGCAAGCACCAGTGCGTGGGAGACCAGTGCGCCGTCCCGCGGCCAGAGATAGGAGTACGTATCGCCCGCGAAGCGTGTGATGTCGTAGTCGTTGGCGGCAATGATCGCACCACCCTTGTCGATCTGCGTGCGAATGATGAGTTCGCTCCGGATGAAAAGATCGCGCACGGGTGTCGGGAGGGGTGAAAAGTCGATCCCTTCCTTGGTCGCCCATAAACGCCAGTAGGCCTCGGTGCGCAGCATCATGCGCTGAGGCGTCTTTGCACGCACCTTGTCGTCGAGTGCCTTGACCTCTCCGTAGTCGCGGCCCGCACAGATCCAGTATGTCACGAGCGCACTGCTGCGGGATGGAACACTGAGGGTGAATCCGACCGTGGAGTCGACCGATCCCTGTGCGATGGAGTTTTGGCTGAGCACGCCATCCTCCGCATCTCTCCATGTGCCTTCTGCGTCTCGGATGCGTTTCTGTCCCGTGGACCATGTGTCGACGCCAGTCGCGCGTGCGCCGTAGCCGTTGAAGAGAAAGTAGGTGTCATCCTTGAAATGCACGAGCCCGCCAGTTTGGGGGTCGTAGTGCACCGTGTCGCCGATGGCGTTCTCGCCAATGGAGAGATCCTGATGGAAGAAAAGCCGCACGTCGCGCGCGTGGGTGTGCAGGTTGTGAACGCGAACCTCGCGGAAGTACACGGGACTCCAAAAGTCGACCGCATCACGACAACACAGTCGCAGGCCGAGCCGATCATTCCGCAGGTGGACCTCCGTGATGAGCGAATCACGCGCGTAGTTCAGTTCTCTCGTCCATCCGGGCGCATCGACCCACGCGAACTGGCCATCAACCCATATGCCGAATCTCTGCAGATGTCCGCATGTGTGGTTGGGCATGCCGACCCGCGGCCAATAGAGATCGCGGACCCGATAGAGGTCGTCGAAAGCAACGAGCATCTCGCCGTTGCCGACAGGAATGTTGCGCGGCATGTGGGATCAGTCCCGCAGCGTTCCGAAGACGAGAGTGGTGTTATGCCCGCCGAAACCGAAGGAGTTGTTGAGGGCGACACGGAGGGAGCGCTGCTGCGCCGTCTTGGCAACAAAGTTCAGATCGAATCCTTCATCGGGCTGGTCAAGGTTGATCGTTGGTGGGAGTGTTCCCGTCTGCAGAGCCTTGATGGTGGCGATGCTTTCCACGCCGCCCGCTGCGCCAAGCGCATGCCCCATCACGGACTTGGTGGAACTCATGGCCAGCGCATGCGCGTGGCTGCCGAAGAGCCGCTTCACGGCGCTCACCTCGGCTGCGTCGCCCAGCGGTGTGCTCGTGCCGTGTGCATTGATGTACCCGACATCGGTCGCGTTCACTTGGGCATCCGCAAGAGCATTTTGCATCGAGCGGAAAGCCCCGGCGCCATGTTCTTCAGGAGCTGCAATATGGAACGCATCTCCCGAGCAGCCATAGCCCAGCAGTTCTGCGTAGATGGTTGCGCCGCGCTTTCGCGCGTGCTCGAGTTCTTCCAGCACGATGACCGCAGCACCCTCACTCAGCACGAACCCGTCTCGGTCCTTGTCGAATGGGCGGCTTGCCAGAGTGGGTGCCTCATTGCGCGTCGAGAGCGCCTTCATCGATGCGAATGCACCGATACAGAGCGGCGTTACTGCAGCTTCCGCGCCGCCCGCAAGCATGACATCCGCATCGCCTCGCTGAATGGTCTGGAATGCAGCACCAATCGCGTGCGATCCCGTGGCGCATGCGGTCGCTGTCGCGATGTTGCTGCCGCGCAGATTGAATCGGATCGAGACCTGCCCGGCGCCTGCGTTGACCATGAGGCGCGGTACGGTGAATGGATTGATCTTTCGGTTGCTCGTTGTCACCATCCCACGAACGCCCGTCTCGATTGTCCCGATCCCTCCGATCCCGGATCCGATTGCAACGCCGTGGCGGTAAGGATCGCCTGCTTGAAAGTCAATGCCGCAGTCGCGGACTGCCTCATGTGCTGCACCGAGCGCAAAGATCGCGAAACGATCGATACGACGCTGCTCGCGGACATCCAGGAAGGATGATGGATCGAAGTTGCGCACCTCGCCTGCGAAACGAACCCCCCAGTCCTCGTTCGCATCGAACTGCGTGATGCCTGCAATGCCCGAACGTCCGTGAATGAAACTATCCCATGTTTCTGCAACAGAGAGACCAACGGGCGTAATAGCGCCGAGCCCGGTCACAACCACGCGTCGGAGTGTGATGGTCCTCACAGCAGGATTGCGCTGCAAAAGCGCGGTTCAGCTGGTCTTTGCCGCGCCGCCCTTGCCGCTGCCAAAGTTGGTCTTGATGTAGTCGATCGCAGAACCGACGGTCTGGATCTTGTCACCCTGATCATCGGGGATCGATGTCCCAAACTGGTCCTCGAACTCCATTACCAATTCAACGATGTCAAGGCTGTCCGCATTGAGGTCGTTGGTGAAGCTCGTTTCTCGCTTGATCTCAGCTTTGTCCACCCCCATTTGCTCTGCAACGATGGCGATGACCTTCTCTTCGATCTCTTTTTCAGTCACTGGAGGGCTCCTCTAGAGGTGTTGGAAGTTGCTGTTGATCCGTCGAACCACCAAGAACATCGGCATTTTGTGCCGAGCAGGAGTATAACCGCGCAGCAGACTTCTGTGCGAATGCGGCAAAGGCGATTTGCCCGAGTGGGGTGGCTATGATCGGCGCCCTGCAAGGAGGCAACCATCGAAAAGCGTGTCGCCATTGTGACTGGAGCCAGCCGCGGAATTGGTCGAGCGATCGCTCTGCGGCTTGCTGCGGACGGGAAGCATGTCGTTGGAGTGGCTCGGAACGCCGAGCATCTGGCCGCACTGCAGGGGGAGATTACGGCGGCAGGGGGCAGTTGTGAGGTGGCTGCATGCGACGTGGGTGATGGAGTTGCGCTCGCCGCGCTCATCGAGGGCGTCGCGGAACGTCTCGGGCGGCTGGACATCATGGTGAACAATGCGGGCATCACCAAGGATGGATTGGTCCTTCGTATGAGCGATGAGGACTTCGATGATGTGATTCGCGTGAACCTTCGGAGCGCGTTCGTGGCGTGTCGGTCCGCGGCTCGGCCCATGATGCGTGCGCGCTTCGGTCGTCTCATCAACATGGGATCGGTTGCGGGGGTGATGGGCAACCCAGGGCAAGCGAACTACGCCGCCGCAAAGGCAGGGTTGATCGGCATGACCAAATCGATCGCGAAGGAACTCGGCGGGAAGGGGATCACCGCAAATGTGATCGCGCCGGGATTCATCGATACCGATATGACTGGAGCGCTCGGTACGGCCGTGAAAGAGGCCGTGCTTCCTCATATCCCCCTGAGGCGCTTCGGTCAGGTGGAAGACATCGCAGCAGCTGTGTCGTATGTGGCGTCCGATGGCGGCGGCTACCTCACGGGTCATGTCTTGTCCGTGGACGGTGGTCTCGCGATGTAAGAGATCGCCATCGCCCCATTCGGGTGAAGGGCGATCGGATGAGTCAGCGATCAAAAGAAGAATCAGTCAGGAATCGGTGCGCGCTTCTGCTTCTTCAGTGCGCCTCCGCCCGTGCCGCCTGGGGGCGTGGGTGTCCCGCCGCCACCACCACTGCCGCCATCGCTTGATTCTTCGCTTTCTTCCATCTTCGACTGTGGAATCTCGACTTCCTCGTCGGGCAGGTTGGCGTACTTTTCGAACATATCGTTCACGTACTTCTTCCAAGCGGCGATCGAGTCGGTGCCAGAAAGGTGATCGAGAATGTCTGGAGGGCCGGGGAAAGATGTGAAGACGAACTTGCCCTCCTCATCCATGGCATCCCAGAGGAGAGCCCGATCTGGCAGATCGCTGGTGATGATGGCGAAGGTCGCAAAGCCCTTCGAGTCATTCTTGCACTGCACTTCGATGGACTTGATGCCGACGGTCGATTTCGCCCAGCCACCGCCATCTGTCAACTTTTTCATCACCTTTGCATCGCGCTCCGACATCATCCCGCGAGCTGCAGCCTCGTCGCCCTTGGCGAAAGCGTTCCAAAAGAGCAGCACGGCCTTGCGCTCCTCGGTGGTTTGTGGCGCGAGATCCTCAGGCAAACTGACGCGCGCATCGATCGAAAGGGACTTCATCAGCGATGCAATGTCCTCCACCGTTGGCTCGGGTGGCGGCGGTGGTGGTGGCGGCGGAGCTTGCACGACAGGCGCCGATTGCTGCGGCTCCTCTTCGCTGCACGCTGCAAGCATGATGATGGCAGCAGCAGACGCGCCCCAGATTGCGCAGCGCGCAGTCAGGCGTGTGTCAGACTTTCGCTGCATCGGCAGTTTCCGGCTTGTCATGGGTGATTACCTCGCATGTTCGATCGATACGCCGCATCAGCCCCTTCAGCACCGCGCCCGGGGCCAGTTCGTGCAAACTCGGCCGTGATTCACCCGAAGGGAGCCCAGCCGAGAGAGCAGCCATGCTCTGACTCCACTGTACAGGGCGGACAATCTGATCCACAAGCAGCTCGCGAAGAAGTGCAGCATTTGCAGGATCATGCGGACGCGCGGTGACATTGCTCCAAACGGGCAATTTCAGCGGTTGCAGCGCGACGCGATCGAGTACGGCAGCCATCGCCTCGGCGGCGGGCGCCATGAGCGGCGAGTGGAATGCGCCGGCAACCTGCAACTTGGTGGCGCGGCAGCCGACTGTTGCAGCGGCTTCGAGCGCGCGGTCGCAGGCGGACGCGTGCCCGGAGAGCACGATCTGTCCCGGCGCGTTGAAGTTTGCACAAACGAGCACCTCGCCTTGGGCGGCGGCATCGCACACCGCCTGCGCTTGGGCTTCGTCCGCACCGATCAGTGCGACCATGCCGCCTTTGCTCGCCTGTGCCGCAGCCTGCATCTGCCGCCCGCGCTCGGCAACCAGTTGCAATCCATCTTCGAACGAGAATGCGCCTGCAATGTGCAAGGCGGTGTATTCGCCCAGCGAAAGCCCAGCCGCCGTGCAAATGTCCGCGCAGGCTCCTCGCTCCTGCAGCGCATGCAATGATGCGATGGCGCAGGTGTACAGCGCAGGCTGGCTGACATCGGTTCGGTGCACCGTTTCAGGCGTTCCCGCGAATGCAATCTTGGAGAGCGGTTCGCCATCGATGCGGACGATCGCATCGGCGCGGTGAAAGATCTTTGCAGCCGAGCTGCTGGACTCGAACCAAGCGCGGCCCATGCCGGGCGTTTGCGCGCCTTGACCGGGGCACAGAATGATTTGCGTGTGTGTCATGGGAAGGTGGAGTGTCGCAGATGCAGGAACCGATGGGTTGCCGCGGCACAAGTTGTACCGCACCGGTCGTTTTTCAGGGTGAATCTCAGACTCGCCAGACAGAACTTGCCCACGTCAGCCCGCCGCCAAACGCGACCATCACGAATGGTCGCTCGCGTTCAATCTTTCCGGCTCTCCAGAGCTCATCGAGGCAGAGCCCAACACTTCCCGCGGACGTGTTGCCATACTTGTCGATATTGATGAACACCTTCTCTCGGGGCAGGCCGAGGCGCTCGCGTGCGGCTTCAATGATCCGCAAGTTCGACTGATGGCAGATCACTTGTCCGACAGATTCTGCCGTCAAATTGGTGTGGTGCATCGCTTCTTCGAGCACTTCACGAAACTTGGTGACAGCAAAGCGAAAGACTTCCTTGCCATTCATGCGGATGTTGCCCAGGCGGATCGGATTGTCCACATCGCAGGCGGGGACATCGCGCTGTTTCCGCGGTAGATACAGCGAATGCCATCCCGTACCGTCTGCTCCCAAACGCTGATAGAGGCATCCGATGCGAGGGTCGGGATCGCGCTTCAGGATGCAGGCTCCTGCTGCGTCGCCAAACAGGATCGACACGGAGCGGTCCGTGTAGTCCACGATGCTGCTCATGTTTTCTGCGCCGATGACGCCGATCGTGCGGAACATGCCTGCGCGGATCAAGCCTTGTGCAATGTTGATCCCGTATACGAAGCCGCAACATGCTGCAGAGACATCAAACGCTGCGGCCGGTACTGCGCCGACAGCGGCTCCCACGCGCGCAGCCACCGAGGGACATGTCATTTCAGGTGTGACGGTGCCGACGATGATGAGATCGAGATCGGAGCCCTTCATCTCGGCGCACTCGAGCGCACGCTCGAGCGCGGTCCGAGCCATATCGAAAGTGCTTTCCCGCGCTGGATCGCAAATGCGCCGTTCGTGGATGCCTGTGCGCTGCACAATCCACTCGTCACTGGTGTCGAGGATCTTCGCGAAGTCCTCGTTGGTCATGCGGCGTTCAGGCACGTACGACCCTGTCCCGCAGATACGGACTCCGCACGCGGGCAGGTCGCCATTCATGCGATGAGGTGCTGCGCCGCTGCGAGCCGCTCGACGATCTCGTTGTTGACTCCAAGATCGACGAAACTCCGTGCTCGGCGGACCGCGCTCGTGATGGTGCGTGCCACACTTGAGCCGTGGGAGATCAGACACACGCCGTTGACGCCCATCAGCGGCGCGCCGCCGTGCTCGTGGTAGTCGTACTTTGCATAGAGGCTCTTGACGACAGGTTCGAGCCGTGAGGCCAGCGTCGGGTCGATCGCAAAGACCTCCTTGGCCAGCGCCTTAAAGATGCCTGACGAGAGGCCCTCTGCCATTTTCAGCATGACGTTGCCGACAATGCCGTCCGTGATCACCACATCCGCCTCGCCGTCGAAGACGCCGCGCCCCTCGACGAAACCGCTGAACTGCAGCCCATCCGTCATACGCAGCAGGTCACGCGCATCGCGCATTTCCTGTGTTCCCTTCTGCTCCTCGCCACCCACGTTCATCAGTGCAACACGAGGATTGGCGATGCCAAGGACCCGACGCGCGTAGATATCGCCCATCACGCCGTACTGCGCGAGATGATGCGCCTTGGGTTCGATGTTTGCCCCAACATCAATCAGCACGATTGGACCCGCAAAGGTCGGCACGGTGACGGCGATGCCAGGGCGGATCACGCCTTCCAAGCGACGCATGTGGAGCTGCGCCGCAGCCACACAAGCACCTGTATTGCCTGCAGAAATCACCGCATCGAGACGGTTGGGTTGCTTCGGTGATGCCATTCGACCCATCACCACGATCGAGGAGTCCTTCTTCGTCCGAACCGCGTCCACGGGTGACTCATCCATTCCGATGACTTCAGTGGTTGGAACCACTTCGATCATCGAGCGTTCGACGCCGCGTTCGCTGATCGCCTCTTCGATCAGCGGGCCATCTCCGATGAGAACGAGTTGATCTCCGGCTGCCATCTTGGGAATGGCAGCGAAGCACCCTTTCAGGATTTCATCGGGGGCGTTGTCGCCACCCATCACATCGACGCCGATGCGCATCAGAGGGTCGTCAGGCGCTCGCCTGGAAGCCCTTCAGCTGCAGCCCTGGGCGGACGTAGCCGCAAGAGTTGCACGCGTGATGGGGGCGCTTCGCTGCACCGCAGTTCGGGCAAGTGACCGCATGGGCCGCGCGAAGCGCCTGATGGTTTCGGCGTCGGCGGGTTCGTCCTGGGCTGGTTCGAAAGACGGGATTCATGGGGATTGTGCCTCACGGGCCCCGAAGCGGGGCGGACGGGAGAGTCTATCGGAATGGCCGGCTCTGTCAAGATTGTCAAGGGCAGTGGGTTGCCGCCGCGGGCGTATTCCTGTACCTTGTGTGGCTCCCCACTTGGGAAGTCCTTATGCCGACCATTAATCAGCTTGTTCGTAAGCCACGCCGCGACCCTGCCACGAAGAGCAAGGTCACGGATCTGGCAGCTTGCCCGCAGCGCCGCGGGGTGTGCCTTCAGGTGAAGACGGTCACACCGAAGAAGCCGAACTCTGCGCTTCGCAAGGTGGCCCGTGTGCGTCTTTCGAACGGGCGTGAGGTGACGGCCTATATCGGTGGCGAGGGGCACAATCTCCAGGAGCACTCGATCGTGCTCGTGCGCGGAGGTCGTGTGCGCGATCTTCCTGGTGTGCGTTACCACGTCGTGCGTGGCACGCTGGATTGCCTCGGTGTAGACGGCCGCAAGAAGGGCCGCTCGCTGTACGGCGTCAAGCGCAAGGCTGCCGCAGCGGCGAAGAAGAAATGAACGCGTCTCGCCGCGCAGCCGCTTGACGGCAGCCGGCGGTCCGCATCAGGTGCGCCGATCACCTTCCTCGGCTGCGGGACGGACGGTCCGCCCGCAAGGCAGTAATCGGGTCGCCTCGCTCCGGAGATGCCCAACCTCCAGCGGCCCGGTGAACACCGCGTGCCTTTCGGCACGCAAGCCCCGAAGGAGAGTGTCATGCCCAAGCAGTTCACAGCCAGCGAATCTCAACTCAAGCCTGACCCGCGTTACCAGGATCTGACGGTTGCCAAGTTCATCAATTGCATGATGCGTGGCGGCAAGAAGGCGACTGCGCAGCGCGTGGTGTACGACGCTTTTGACGCCCTGCAGTCGCGCCTCGACAAGGAAAAGAGTGATGCGCTGCCCAAGACCTCGATTGAGCTGTTCCACAAGGCGATCGAGAATGTTCGCCCCAGCGTGGAAGTTCGCTCCAAGCGAGTGGGCGGTGCCAACTATCAGGTTCCGATGCAGTTGAATCGTCGCCGCGCACAGAGCCTGACCTTCCGCTGGATCATCGAAGCGGTCCGTGAAGAGAAGGGGAAGCCAGTGGCGATCCGTCTTGCCAAGGAACTCTTTGATGCCGCGAAGAATGAAGGCAAGGCTGTGACCACGCGCGAGAACACGCATCGAATGGCGGATGCCAACAAGGCGTTCGCGCACTTCGCCTGGTGACGTTCGTCTGGTGACCGTCCGAGTCGCGTCGGCACACCTTGCGGGTGTGGCGGCCGTGGCGGTGGTTTACCGTTCGATCCATGCAGTCGTCGATGTAGCCTTTGGGCATGAACCTCGGTCCTGCCATCGCTCCTTCGCTTCGTATGACGCTTGGGTACGCCGAGAGCATCGTTCGCACCATCCCGGCAGATCGCTTTTCGCACATGCCGTGTGCGGACATGAACAGCCCCGCGTTCTGCATCGGGCATCTGGCGATTTACGCGTCGCGCGCGGGTGAGGCGATGGGCGTGAAGATCGCCCCCGCGCCGAGCGTCTGGATGGACCTGTTCAAGAATGGGGCGCCGTGTGTGGACAAGGCGGGGCACTATCCGGCAAAGGACGTGCTGGTGACGGAATTTCTGCGTGGTTGGAATGAAGTGGCGGAAGCACTGCCATCGGTTTCCGATGCGACCTTCGCCGCTCCGAACCCCGTTGCATCGCTGGCACAGCGATTGCCAACGACAGGTGCGCTGCTCACGTTCTTGTGTCTTGCGCACAACATGGTTCACTTGGGACAGATCAGTGCATGGCGCCGTGTTGTGGGGCTCGGGTCCGCGATGTGAGTGTGCGTTCGGCCGAGCGTTGTCACTTGTGGCGCGCATGGTCGCGCGTATCGCTTGGTCTTTGGTGCGTGTTTCTCGGTGCTGCGCTTGGATGGCAGTCTGTGCCGGCACGGTGGTTCGCCGAACCGATCTCGCAGCGCGACCTCGTCATCCTTTTGGAGCGTTCAGGTGCCGGCGAGGTCGCGCGTTCCGCGGCTGTCGATACGGCCTACGCGCAGTATGAGCAGGCGTCGAGGACGCTGCAGAATGGCATCGTCAGCCGATTCGAGTTGTCGAATGCGGATGTGCCCCGCAGCATGGTTGGCGTGGATGCGGAGCGACTTCGTTCCGTCGTACCTCAGTGGCAGGCGATCTGTGCGAGTCGTGACCGCATCGAAGCAGCACTCTTTGACGCTGTGCAGCGGGCGGCCGATGCGACCGAGCGCAGTGCCGTCGAGGCGGCGCGCGCCTCACGGCGTCGATCTTTGCTGCGTGCAGATGTGCAAAATGATCCGCCGACACTCACGCGACTGGTGGACTTCCATGAGCTTCTCTGGGCGCTTCCATCGCTGAACTGGGCCGCGCAAGAACCAACTGTCCGGCAGGCCTGCACGGCGGAGATTCGAAAGAATGACAGGAATCTTTCGCATTTTGAGAGGCGGTCGAGGGCGTTTGGCGAGGGTGTGATCCAGTACGCGGGTGATCCAAGGAACAAGCCGCTGCCTGAGGATGCCAAGGACGATGAGGCACGTGTCCGTGAATGGATGAACGGTCGACGCGCTGCCTTCGAGGAAGCGTTGGATGGAGTCAGTCGACAGGAAGCCAGCATTCTGGGAGACAACAGCAAGCTGCTCGCGGCGGTGGAGGTCGCCACTGCCTCGCTGCCGATCTCGCTCCGAGGCGGTGTACGAGATGGCTACCTGCAGGTCGCACATCCCGCGATACGAACTCCATTTGCCCTTGGTGTGCAGGCCTGCGCTGAACGGGCGATCCGCGCGAAGTCCCTCACGGATGTGGAAGCCTCGCGCGCGACCATTCGCCAGTTGTTTCTGGATTGGTCGGTGCAAGATCGTCGCCTGACAGATGCGCTCATGAAGTTGGACATTTCGCTTCACACACCTGCGCGGTATGCGCTGATTCCTGACGGCGCTCGCCTGCAGCCTGAAATGGAGCCGCAGTGGCGGGCGCTTGAGGATCAGCGCACCGCAGCGGCACAGATCGTCATGAACCAGATGAAGGGCATGCTGAGTGCTGCGGAGCGCGGAGCATTTGAAAGCGCCTTGCCCCCTGAGCAGGATGTGCATTTCCTCTCCGCCGATGTTCTTTCTCTCGATGCAGCTGCGGTGGAGGCTCCCAAGGCTGTCGCCCAAGTGCCGGTGCGTCCCACCATGCCGGAACCTGAGGGTCGAGATGTGGCGCGAGTGCCGATCACTCGTCCGATGGGATCCGAATGGGTTTCTTGCATTGCGGCGGCGCTGCAAGCGGATGCTGCATCTGTCGAGGTGCTTGAGACACTCCATCTCGACTACATCGGGGAGTGGGAACAGCGTCTGAAGGAGCGAGTGAAGATGTTGGAGGACGCCACACGAGATGAGGTGATGCGATCGGAGGAAGAGGTGGAGCAGCGTATGGAAGAGGCGCGACTGCTTGCACTCGAGCAGCGTGCACTCGATGAGGGACTGCTCACAGACGCATCTGTGGCGCTGCTGCGGCGCGGCGATGAGTCGATCGTGGAACTGCTGCGCATCGCACGACTTTGTGGAGTACCGCAGTGGGGACTGGACACCGTGTTTGATCGCCAATCGGGTGGCGAAGAGAACTGCAATGTTCCACTGATCGTGCTGTCTGTCGGGCTCGACCATGATGCTCTACTCCGTGCAGCTCATGTGATCGAGTCGGAGCGTGTCGCGCTGGAGACCTCTGCTGCGAAGTTGTCTGCACTGCAGGAGCGATACTGGATCTGGAAGATGCAGGGTCCGATCCTCTGGCAGCGGGGATCGCAACTGACGGATCCCGGTCGTTGGGGTGCGATGGAGCGGCAGTTGAAAGTGCGTGAGGAGCAGCTGATGACAGAAGGCAGGGCAGCGGCGAGGGCGAAGGCGAAGGCGCAGCGTCACGCCCTCGAGTCCGTGCTGTTGGTGATTCCCGCAGCTGCGCGCCCGGTCGTCGAGGCGAGATTCCTGAGATCGGCGTATCCCAGCGCATTTTCCACGACCGAAGCAGCGGCGGTCGCAATCCGGAAGGCCCTGCAGATCGAGGGTTTGACGGAGGGGCAGCGCGTGGCGCTCGCAGTGGCGCGAGACACCTTCGAGGAACAGCGCGCGACATTGACTGCACGATTATTGGCGCTGGTGAGTGAGGAGAGTGTGGTCGGGATGGATGGGACGGACACGGCATCGGTGACTGCTGCGCTTCAAATGCGCGTGTTGGCGATCGAACAAGTCACTATCAAGCGTGATCAAGCATGTCTGCAAGCTTTGGACGCCGTCTGCAAGGCATTGACCGCTGAACAATTGCGGCAGATCGACGTGAAGTGTGCAGCGCGACCACAGGAGTGATCCGACGCCGTGAGCCCATTCATTCTTGCGATGGATCAGGGCACCAGCAGTTGCCGAAGCATTGTTGTGGATGGGGAGGGCGTCATCCGGGCGCGTGCGCAGGAGGAGTTGGCGACGCAGTTCCCACGGCCTGGCTGGGTGGAGCACGATGCGCAGGAGATTTGGTCTCGGCAGTTGTCGACTGCACGAGCGGCGCTGCGATCATGTGGAGTCGAAGCAAAGCATGTCGCTGCAATCGGCATCACGAATCAGCGTGAAACGGTGGTCGTATGGGATCGGCGGAGTGGCGTTCCCATCCATCCGGCTTTGGTGTGGCAGGATCGTCGGACCGCGGATGTGGTGGAGCGACTTGCCAAGGAGGGAAAGTCTGACTTCATACAACAGCGCAGCGGACTCGTGCTGGATCCCTACTTCAGCGCATCGAAACTGGCGTGGGTGCTGGACCATGTTCCGCAGGCGCGTACGCGCGCGGAGCGCGGCGATTTGGCAGCGGGCACCATCGATGCATGGCTGGTTTGGCAGTTGACCGGCGGGCGTGTGCATGCAACGGATGTGTCGAATGCCTCCCGGACAATGTTGATGAATCTGCACACGCTCGACTGGGATGACGAGCTGCTTGACCTGCTACGGGTGCCACGCGCGGTGCTTCCGCGCATCGTGGATTCGAGTGGCGTGTGCGGTGAGGCCGATGCATCGGTGCTCGGCGCATCCATTCCCATTTCGGGTATCTGCGGCGATCAGCAGAGCGCATTGTTCGGGCAGGGCTGCACGGAGCGTGGACAAGCAAAGATCACGTATGGAACTGGTTGTTTTCTTCTGGTCGGCACGGGGCCAGAAGTCGTGATGAGCAGCAGCCGATTGCTGACCACGGTTGCGTGGCGGCTTCGCGGACAGCCCGCGACATTCGCGCTCGAGGGCAGTGTCTTCATGGGTGGTGCGGCAGTGCAGTGGCTCCGTGACGGGCTCGGGATCATCCGCACGGCACCTGAGGTGAACGATCTGGCCGCCCAAGTGGATGACAGTGCCGGTGTCATGATGGTGCCTGCGTTCACGGGGCTTGGTGCTCCCCACTGGGATCCGACGGCGCGCGGATGCGTACTGGGAATGACGCGTGGCACGACCGCTGCGCATCTGGCGCGTGCGACGCTCGAGGGCATCGCGCTGCAGGTGTGTGATGTGGTGGAGGCCATGGAAACGGATTTGGGATCGCGCCTGGGCATGCTGCGCGTCGATGGTGGCGCGTCTGCGAGCGATGTGCTGATGCAACTCCAGTCGAACATTCTGGAGGCGACCGTGGAACGCCCTCGGCAACTGGAGACCACCGCGATGGGCGCGGCGTTTCTTGCCGGTCTTGGCATTGGCCTGTGGAAGGGTGTTGCGGATGTGGCGACAATTCGGTCCGTGGACCGAACATTCACGCCATTGCTGGATTCGACGATCCGTGCCAACATGCGCCGACAGTGGCGACGAGCAGTCGAGTGCGCGAAGGGTTGGCAGACATGACGGGTCCGCAGGCATTTTCTCGTGACGCGATGCTCGCGCGATGTGATCACGCATCCTTCGACGTGCTCGTGGTCGGTGGTGGAGCCTCAGGTCTGGGTATCGCAGTGGATGCGGCGCAGCGGGGCTACAGCACCTGCTTGCTGGAAGCCGAGGATTTCGCCAAGGGCACATCAAGCCGCAGTACCAAGTTGGTGCACGGTGGCGTTCGCTACCTCGAACAGATGGATATCGCGCTCGTGATCGAGGCGCTTCGAGAGCGTGGACTCATGCATGAGAACGCGCCGCACCTCGTGCACGATCTGGCCTTCATCGTTCCGCGCTACAGCTGGTGGGAGGCGCCGTTCTACGGGGTGGGATTGAAGCTCTATGACTTGCTCGCAGGGAAGCGCAATCTGTCGTCGAGTCGCATTCTGTCTCGCGAAGCCACGCTGGCAGCGATTCCGAACGTTTCAGTGGAGGGCCTTCTCGGAGGCATCGAATATCACGATGGGCAGTTTGATGATGCACGCATGGCAATCTCACTGGCTCGCACCGCTGCATCGCTGGGTGCTGTCTTGGTCAATTACTGTCGCGTGATCGCACTGACGCAGGGCCCGGATGGGGCGGTCCATGGTGCTCGCGCAATCGATGCGGAGTCGGGGCGCACGATGGATCTTCGTGCAAAGGTGATCGTGAACGCCTGCGGGATTTTTGCGGATTCCCTGAGAGGCATGGCAGATGCGGATGCACGACCGATGGTCGAACCTGCGCAGGGCGTTCACCTGATGCTGGATCGTTCGTTCCAGCCAAGCGACCGGGCGATCATGGTTCCACATACGGACGATGGTCGTGTGTTGTTCGTGATTCCTTGGCATGGTCGGATCGTGGTTGGTACGACAGACACGCCGATGGAAAAACCGCTCATCGAGCCCCGCGCACTGCCGGAGGAGATTGACTTCATCCTTCGGAATGCAGGTCGCTACCTCAAGCGGCAGCCACAGCGCAGTGATGTGCTCGCGGTCTTTGCAGGAATGCGACCGCTCGTCCATGAGGGTGGGCGCGGCGGTGCGACCAAGTCCATCTCACGGTCACACAAGGTTCTCGTTGATCGCAGTGGGCTGGTGTCAATCCTCGGTGGGAAATGGACGACATATCGCAAGATGGCGGAGGACACGCTCGATCGCGCCATCGATGTTGGAGGGTTGGATCGGCGCCCGTGCGCCACCGAGTCTTTGCACATTCATGGTTGGATGTCGCGCACCGATTCGTCCCTTCCATCGGAGGATTGGCTGCGCGTGTACGGAACGGATGCAGCGCAGGTACGCACGGTCTGCGCGGAGAAAGTTGCGTGGAGTGCACCTCTGCATGCGAGCCTGCAGATTCCCCTTGGAGTCGCGGCGTACGCAGCACGGCATGAGATGGCACGGACGGTGGATGATGTGCTTGCTCGTCGGACGCGTTGCCTGTTGCTCGATGCACGTGCGGCGCGTTCCTGTGCGGAAGCGGTGGCGCGTGTGATGGCACAGGAACTCGGGCGTGATTCGGCGTGGGTGGACCGAGAGCGCGCGTCGTTCGAGTCGTTGGCGGATGGCTACATACTCAGCGGCTGAACGCCTTCGGTATCTTCGCGGCATGGTTGTGAAAAAGAAGCGCCAGACGTGGCGAAGTCTGCTGGGAGCCGGCGTTGTGGCGGTCATCGCCACGGTGCACGTGCAAGGGCAGGGAGCGTTGCCTTCGCAGGATGGCGCATCAAGTGGGGGGGCTGCGAGCGCAGGATCTCCACAGGGCACGCAGGTGCAAGGTCAGCAGATTCCGATGCCGTGGCCGATGAAGATCGGGTTGCAGTCCTTCCAGGTGTCGATGCGCTTGCCTGTGGTAGATCAAGTAGTCCTCGTGCCTGATGCGGCGACCTACCTCGATGAGATCGGCCGGTGGGATCTCCGTGGCCGTTGGCCGGTACTGATCGAGGACGCGAAGTACGCCCCCATGTTCGTTCGGGCGTTCAAGCCAGCGCGCGTTGTTCGCCGTCCATCGATGGGGAGCTTGCCCGCAGGTCGCGCTGAACGCGAGGCGTTGGCTCAGCAGGCGATCATCCACGCGTGGACGGTGCCCGGCAAGGACATGTCGCCGAAGACCCCCGCTGAGGCGTATGCAGCCGTTGGATTCCAGCCATTTGGCGCCATGTTCGCGAGCATGGACGATCCCGCATGGACCGCCGCCGTTGCACTGACCGCAGGACGTGGACAGGCACCATTCTGGGTCGCTGGATCGCTCGGGCAGCCGAGTGACACGCTCGCTTCGGAGCAGTACCGCACCCTCGCGCAGCAGGTGGAGGATGCGGTGCGTTCCACTGGACTTCCCTCCATGCAACTCGGCGATGCGATTGATGCGGTGACGATTTGCCTGTCGATGCCGCTCAAGGCGGATCCCCCGCGCGGGAGCCGTGCGCAGGCAGTACCGCAAGGACTTCCATCGAAGGCTGGTGAACCCGTTGCAACGGTCGATGGACTCTGCCGCAACGAGGATGGCAGCCGCTGGGCTGTCGCCTCCAACATCTTTGGCGATGAAGTCCGCAGCGCGTACGTGGCGATGAGCAGTCTGTTTCTCGCGCCCCGCTCTGCGTGGCTGATCAACACGTATGCGGCGGATGGCGAATGGGCGAAGTACGGACTGACGAATGCCGCATCACTGCTTCGTACAGCGCAGTTCGATGTCTTTGAACTGTCGGGCGCGAAGGCATCGGTGGTCGGTTGGCTGAACATGCTCATGAGCGGGTGCAAGGCTGAAGTGATGTTCATGAACTCGATGGGAAACATGGACTTCTTCAAAATGTGGCAGGAAGTCGAGTGTTTTCCGGAGGATGTGCCGGTACTGCACCATCCGCTCGCGCTCCACCTCATCCACTCGTGGAGCATGACCAGTGCGCAGGTGCGCGAGACGGTTGGCGGTCGATGGTTGGAGAGTGGCACGTACGCGTATGCGGGCAGTGTGTACGAGCCCTACCTCGTCGCATTCGTGCCGCCCGAAGTTGTCGCTGCGCGCGCGGCGGATCTGATGCCGTTCCTTGTGGCGAGCCGCTGGTTGGAGGGGCCGATCGATGCGACATGGCGAGTGACACTCTTCGGCGATCCGCTCATGGTGCTGCCACCGCCCTCGCAGCCGCGACTGCCGCGTGTGCCGCCACCCGAACTGGATGCGGCGAAGGGAGAGAAAGATCTCCGGGCTGATGCGCGTGCTGCACTGGTTGCGGCGAAGGGATCAGGTGCGGCGGCGGACTATGCCACAGCCATGTCCGATGTCGTACGCGGCGGCGATGATTCGCTGGCGATTCAGTTGTGGACACTTGCGGCGAGCAAAGGCGATGATGTCCGCGCTGCATGCGCTTCGTCGGCGCTTGGTCCACTCTTTCGTGCGCGTGAGGCAGATGCATTCCTCAGCGCCTACAAGGCACTCGCATCCCCATCGCCCGTGGAACAGGACATGCTGTGGCAACTGTGGACGCAGCAGCTTGGATCGATCAAGGATCCGGAGACACTCGCGTGGTTCGCGAAACAGGTGCGACCTGTGCGACCCTTTGTGGATCTCGGTCGACTTGCCCCTGAGATCAAACGCGTGAGCGGCTCAAACGCGGCACTTGAGGCAGTGGGTGCGTGGCTGCTCAAGGAGCAGTCCGAGTCGAACCGAACGCGTCTCAAGGAACTGATGGCGAAGATTCCTTGACGGGCTTCAGCGATGCTTTCGCAGCCTTTGCTTCGAGGATCTTGCGGCGGATCTCCTCTGGATCGAAGCGGAACGGGGCGGGGGCATCCGAGTCGAATGCGCGCGCGGTGTCGATGAGTGCGGAAGCGATTGCGACCGTGCCGACGAAGGTCGGATGCAGTTGATCCTTCTGCAGCAGAGGCAACTCATCGGTGGAAGTCCACTCTCGGCCACCGAGTTGCACGGGTCTTCGCTCACGCAGTCCAGCCTGCACTTCCGACAGCGGGAGCAGTCGCGTCGAGGGACGCTCCAGGATCCAGGCACGGATGCGTTCATTCGCTTTGGCGATTGTCTCGACATCGGGCACTTGCGCCTTGGAGAGCATCCGACCGATCGACTCGCGCATATCTGGAATGTCGCCGAGCACGACAGGCGCGCCTGCATCAATGATCCGCTGCAGCTGCTGCAGTCCACGCTCGAGATTTTCCAGTCGTTGTGCGCCTTCACGCATCGGCTCTCCTTCGGCGCTCACAGTCCCGTAGGCGAACCAGAAGAGGTAGTCGAGTGCAAGAACCAGTGACGGCTGTGCATCGAGTGCACGGTCGACTTCACTGCGGGCAACCGGCCCCGGATTGGCGAAAAAGAAACCGCTGGTGAAATGGCGGATCGTCGGCAGCGCTGGTGCGGCATGTGATGTGGGCACATCCGCTGCACCAGGAGTGGCATGTGAACCGGCTTGCCTCAAGATCATCGCGAGTGAAACACCAACAGGTGGCGAGGGCCGAGGTTTGGGAGCATCCACGTCTTTCGGCTCCGTCTTGGGATCCGATGCTGCTGCGGTTTCGGTGGACTGAATGAACACGCCAAAGCCATCCGATGCGCTCGCTCCGATCACGACGATGCGCCCATAGAGGTCGCGCCTTTGTGGTGCGGATGCGTTCGCGGATGGATCCGTGCCCGGCGTCTGGGCAGGAACGACCACGGCGATGGCCGCGGCACAGACGAGAAGACTCAGCGCGGCCACGCGCCAAGAGGTCCGGGGCGTTTCGTCCGCAGCGTGGCGTGTCATACAAGGGCGGGTGCGTTCACATGCAGCGCCTCTGCGGTGAGGCGCCCCATATCTGCCGGGCTCTCAGCCACGATCGCACCGCATGAGCGGAGTGCTTCGATCTTGGCCTGTGCCGTGTCTTCGGCACCGCCGATGATCGCGCCCGCATGCCCCATGCGTCTGCCCGGCGGTGCGGTGCGACCTGCGATGAAGGCGATGACAGGCTTGCGTGAATGTGCGCGTATCCAACGGCCACCGATGACTTCAGCGCTGCCGCCGATCTCGCCGATCATCACGATCGCATCGGTTTGAGGATCGGCCGCGAACAGTTCAAGGACTTCGAGGAAGTCAAGACCTTTGACAGGGTCGCCCCCGATTCCGACACAGGTGCTCTGTCCGATGCCAAGTGCCGAGCACTGCCAGACCGCCTCGTAGGTCAGCGTGCCTGATCGGCTCACGATGCCCACCGATTTGCCGCTTGGTGCGTCGTCGCGGTGCGTGTGGATGTAGCCGGGCATGATGCCGATCTTGCATCCACCAGCAAAGCGGCCATCGGCCATCTTGCGACCGGGAGTGATGACGCCCGGGCAGTTCGGTCCCACAAGCGTGACGCCTGGATAGTGTTGGAGCATCGAGCGCACTCGGATCATGTCCTGCACTGGAATGCCCTCGGTGATCGCGCAGATGAGCGAGATGCCAGCATCGGCCGCCTCGAGAATCGCATCGCCTGCGAAGGGTGGTGGAACAAAGATCATGGTGGCATTCGCATCGGTCGCCTTCACCGCATCGTGCACCGTGTCAAAGATCGGCAGTCCGTTCGGATCGCGCTGCCCGCCCTTGCCCGGTGTTGTTCCACCAACCATCTGCGTTCCATAGTCCAGGCAGCCCTTCGTGTGGAATGCTCCCGCTGCACCTGTGATGCCTTGGCAGATCACGCGAGTATTGCCGTCAATCAATATGGACATGGGACGGAGAAGGATAACGGGTACAGCGCCCGTAGACCGATCTGCCCTGCATCGTGTGTAATGGACGCATGACGGCTATCCCTGCCCGCAAGGGCCTGACCTACCGCGACGCGGGCGTAAATATTGATGCGGGCGATGAGGTGGTGGAGCGAATTGGGCCTGTGCTGAAGCGCACGCAAGATGCACGTGTGCTCGGTCGTCACGGCGGATTTGCCGGGATGTTCCGCTTGAAGCGTGGTGAGGGAGGTGGCAAGGGCTCGCGCCGCTGGCGCAAGCCCGTCCTGGTCGGCTGTACCGATGGTGTCGGCACGAAGGTGTTGTTGGCGGTCGAGCGACGCATGTTCACTGGTATTGGCATCGACTGCGTTGCCATGAATGTGAACGATCTCATTGTGCAAGGTGCGGAGCCGCTGTTCTTCCTCGATTATCTCGGGCTCTCTCGGCTGCAGCCTGATGAGACGTCTCAACTGATCGAGAGCGTTGCACGCGGCTGCGAAATCGCCGGATGTGCATTGCTTGGCGGTGAGTGTGCGGAGATGCCGGACATTTACAAGCCAGGTGATTTCGACATTGCCGGCTTCTGCGTTGGCGTGCTCGAGGAGAGCAGGATCATCGATCCCGATCGCGTGAAGCGCGGTGATGTGGTGATCGGGATCGCCAGTTCGGGCGTTCACTCGAATGGCTACACGCTTGTGCGCCGCATCGTGCGAGATGCTGGACTGGACCTCGGCGCTTCCTACCCGGAACTCGCAGCCAAAGAGGGACGCGAAGGCGCCACCACGCTCGCCGATGTGCTGCTCGAGCCGACGCGCATCTATGCCCGAACAGTGCTCGAGCTGCTTGGCGATTCACGCCTTCGCAAGGCGATCACAGGGATGGCGCACATCACAGGGGGTGGGCTTCCCGGCAATGTGTGTCGAGCGTTGCCATCACGGGTGGATGCAGTGATCGATCCGAAGTCGTGGGAGTTGCCTGCGATCTTCCAGTTCCTGCAGCGGCATGGTCATGTCGAAACCGAAGAGATGTTCCGGGTGTTCAACATGGGCATCGGCTACACCATCGTGTGCCGCGCAGATGCAGCAAACAGAATTCTGAAGAAGCTGCATCGCCTTCAGGAGAAGGCGTGGGTCATCGGTGAAGTCGTGAAGGGCAAGGGTGAGGCGCGGATCAGTTGATCCGTTGTCGTCAACCTGAGTCGCCACCACGCATTCGCTTTCGCTCGGATTGAATGCGCTTCGTTTCGAGCCGTCGCTCGCGTGAAGCCCGCGTGGGTTTCGTCTTTCGCCTGCGTTTCGGCGGGACTGCCCCCTGCAGCACCAGCAGCCGCAGACGGTCGATGCACAGATCGTGGTTCGCACGCTGTGAGCGATGCTCATCACAGGCGAAGAGCAGTTCCGCATTGGTGGGTGGCGGCGCACCATCGGGCGGTGCATCCGCGCCTACAAGATGGGAACCTGCGAGGCGAGCGATTCGCCCACGCGCTGCGTCGTCGATTCCCGCGATATCTGCCAGAGCCACGCGCAACTGTGCGCGCGATTCGATCTTGTTGACGTTCTGCCCGCCTGGTCCGCCTGATCGCGAGAAGGTGAATCGGAGGTCGTGTGGGCGCACCCACGCGCGTGGACCGAGCGCGATGGCGTTCGTTGGTCGTTCGGTGGGCGGTACGCTCACGACGTGTATTGGAGCAGCAAATCGTCGACGGTGTCGAATCTGAGTCAAAGCACGGTGGCGGTCGCAGTGTTGGCGCTGTGCAACTGCATTCCAGGGCCGCAAGCGCATGCGCAGCAGGAGTCGCAGGGAGGGGTGCAGGCTCCGCAGGCAAGTTCGGCGACGACAGCTCCAGCATTCAAGAGTGATGTGACCACGATGAACAGCGTCCCGCTGCTCGGCCCAAAGGAAGATTCCGCGCTGCACATTGACTTCGCGCCTGCCGTTTGGGCGGCGCGTGTTCGGGCAGACAGCGCGCTCGGTGGACCGACCTTCAGCGTCGATGGTGACCTCGGGCTGAACGGCTACGAAGCGGCGTTCAATGGCGAGTTGGCGATCTCGTGGGATGAGTTCTGGCGTGTGCAACTGACGGGTTGGACCTTCTCGACCGATGCTTCGATCACTTCCACGGTGTCCGGTGCATTCGGTTCGGTCAACATCGACGTCGGCGATCGCCTGTCGAACAGCTTCGCAGCGGCGAGCGCGGGTGGCGAGTTCAATGCCACGCTCTGGCGACCCTTCAGTACGCGGCAGTTCCCGTGGGGCGGCAGCACACCTCAGCCGGGCAACATCGCGAGCGATGGTCGTCCGATCGTGGACTTCGGCATTCAGGCAATCGGTGCGGTGCGTTGGTACAGCGCGAGCATGACAGTGAACGATCTGACCGCGGGAACTTCCGCATCGTGGTCACTGGGAGCTGTGATGCCTGGCATTGGCGGTGGCATCGAGTTTGATTTCAATATGGTCGACCGCGTGTCGTGGCTTCGTTCAGTGCGGTTTGAAGCGGCGGGGGGGACAGGATCCAACTTCACGAACGGGCAGTACTTCATCTTTGCCCGCGCAGGGCTACGCGCCATGTTCACAGAGCAAATTGGCGGCGAGTTCGGCTATCGCCTCGAAGACTTCAACCTTTCTGGCAACGGCGCATCGTTCGATGGTGGTGTGCAGGGGCTGTATGTGGGGATCGATGTCCGCTTCTGACCGTGCCAAGCGTGGCAAGACACTTCGTGAACTGATCGCAAACGGACGATCCGCTGCGCGTGCCGATGCGAGAGGACGTTTGGCACGCGCGAAGCTTCGTCATGCGATGGTGACCACCCTGCCGGATCGGCTCTTGGGCGGCGTTTTGATGCGCAGGCACCTCCAGACAACCGTGAGCCTTCGTGAGCGAGAACTGCTGGTCCCAGGATGGCCCGCTGCGTTCGACGGCATTCGGATCGCTCATATCAGTGACTTGCATGTGGGCGAACTGATGCCGGTGGGTCGAGCGTTGGAGGTGATTGACCTGGTGCGCCGAGGAAAGCCAGATCTCTTGGCTTGCACGGGCGACATCGTCGACTTGCATGTCGCTGGATGCGAGCCAGTCTTTGAGGCGCTTGGATCGATACGAGCGGAACTGGGTAGCTACTTCGTGCTGGGGAACCATGATCTGCTGGACAGTGTGCGGCGCGTGCTGCGCCTTTCTCGCAGTGCTGGTCTGGTGACGCTTCGTTCGAGTGCGATCACTGCGCCGCGTGGACTACGGGTTGCAGGCGTGGACTGGTCGAGTTCCATCGCGGGGAATGCTGCCTTGGTGCGTCGGGCGTCCTTTGGCAGTGAGGTGCCCCATCTGCTTCTGGCGCACAATCCGAAAGCGTTCCGCGAGGCAGCGCGGCTTGGTGTGCCACTCACGTTGGCAGGTCACACCCATGGTGGACAGGTGTCGATCCGCGCACGCGGTGATGCACCGCGTGCGGCTCGTCGCGGGTCTCGGTTGAAGGTCGGTCACTACCACGATGGCGCATCACATCTCTTCGTCACATCAGGTGCGGGTGGCTGGTTCCCGCTGCGCGTGAATTGTCCGGCGGAGGTTGTCAGCCTCGTCGTGCGCAGCGCCCCCGCGAAGTGAGTGGCATCACGCGTAGTGGGCGCCGAAGCGATTCGCGATGAAATCATCGAAGCGGAAATCTTCCATCCGCACGAGCCCTGCCTTCGCGCCCTTGCCCTGTGCCACCAGATCAACGATGGCGCACACGCCTGCGGCTGTGGTGATCTGGATGGCGGTCCAGTGGTGGCCACCGATGGTTCGTGCGACAATTCGCTTGGCGTAGTTGCTCTCGGTGAGGCGACCATCTCGTATCCCTGAAGCACTCACGAACACGACCACCTGATCATTCGCCGTCCACGGCAGTGCGCGCTCCAAGATGCGACGGAGCTCGTCTCGGTGCTCGCTGAGCCGCAGTTCTTGCAGCAGGAAACGCATCAGTCGCGCGTGTCCAGGGAAACGAATGGTCTTGTAATTCAGGTTTCCAACCTTGCCGCGCATGGAGTCGGCGAGTGTTCCAAGACCGCCCGATGTATTGAACGCCTCGAACTCGATGCCATCGATGATGAGGCGCTCTTCATGTTCGAGCGCAGGCACACGCACGAGCGTTCCATCCTGCACCGCTTCGCATTCATTGATGTACTCGTTGATCACTCCTTCGGTGGACCACGTCAGGTTGTAGCCGAGTTCATTGGACGGCTGCAGAGGCAGTGCGCCAACGCGCAGTCGAAGCGTGTCGAGGGTCGAGAAGGGAGAGGCAAGATTGTTCGCCGCGATGGTGATGAAGCCCGGCGCAAGCCCACACTGCGGCGCGAAGACGGTGCGTGCGCCTGAGGAGAGTTCGATCACCTTCTTGGTCACCGCGACATCCTCGGTCAGGTCGAAGTAGTGAGCGCCCGCCGCCTTTGCGCAGGATGCGATGAGCGGATTGCAGTGGAAGGGAGCGCACGAGACCACTCCCCACGCGCCCGACATTGCGGCCTGAAGCTGGGTCTCGCTGGTGAAGTCGACGGCACTTCCGCTGCCCTTGGCGATCTTCGCTGCAGCCGTGGCCGCGGCGGCATCGCTGTCGCCGATGTGCACCTGATAGTCGCCGCTGGTTCCAAGCAGGAACCCGACCATGCGACCGATTTTTCCTCCGCCAAGTACTGTGATCTTTTTCATGCTGGGACTGCCTCAAGTTCGGACTGCACATCATCCATCAGCCGCTGCACCGTGGAAGCGCTGAAATCGAAGGGCATGCCGGCCGCTTCGAAAAGCGCGGGCAGCGGGCGAGAACCCCCAAGCGCAAGCGCGCGCTTGTAGTTCGCAAGGGCCTTGGACGGATCGCGCCGAGACTGCGACCAGACCTGCAGGGCGCCGAGTTGCGCGATCCCGTACTCCACGTAGTAAAAGGGACTGCCAAAGAGATGCAGTTGCCGCTGCCACATCGCTTCGAGTGCAGGCTCCAGACCCGTCCAATCGATGGCACCGCCGAACCGCTTCTGCAGCGCGACCCATTCGCGCGTTCGCTCTTCGCGCGTGTGGGTTGGGTGCGTGTAGACCCAGTGCTGAAATGCGTCGATCGTGGCGATCCATGGAAGCATCCCCGCAAGTCCTTCGAGCAGGTCGCGCTTGGCGCGCGCGGCATCCACTTCCGAATAGAACTCGCCAAGTTGCGGAAAGGTGAGCAGTTCCATGCTCATGGAGGCCACTTCCGCAAACTCGATCGGGCTGCCGCGGTAGGCAAGCAGGGGATCATGCCGACTGAGCATGGAGTGGAACGCGTGCCCAGCTTCGTGCACCATGGTCACCACATCACGCTGCAGCCCCGAAGCGTTCATGAAAATGAAGGGAGTACGCGAGTGTTGGCGTTGGTACTGGTAGCCACCGGGTGCTTTGCCCTTCCGCGAATCCAGATCGAGGCATGCGCCGGTTCGCATGGTGTCAAAGAGTGCGCCGAGTTCCGCGTCGAGTTTGTGGAATGCACGCGAGGAGCGCTGCACCAAATCTTCGGCGTCAGTAAACGGACGCAAGGGCGGGCGGCCGTGCAGATCAACCTTCGCGTCCCATGGGCGGAGCGCCGCGAGTCCAAGCGCGCTCGCTCGCTCGTGGTGAAGCCGCTTCAGCACGGGCATGCAGGTGCGTTCGACAGCATCATGGAATCGACTGCAGTCCTCCGACGTGTAATCAAAACGATGCATGCGCTGATGCTGGAAGTCGCGGAAATTCGGGAAGCCCGCGTTCAGCGCCATCTGATGGCGCAGCGCCACGAGTTTGTCGTAGATGGTGTCGATGCGCTCGCGGTCTCGAAGGCGGCGTTCGACCACACATCGCCAGGATGCCTCGCGCACGCCGCGGTCCGTGTCTTCGAGGTACTTCGCCATCTGTGGGAGGGTCTGTTCCCGTCCGTCGTATTCGACGGTCATCTCGCCGCTGATACGGCTGTACTCCTGATCATGCGTCGTCGCCTCCGTCTGCAGGGGAACGTTCTCCGCGCGGAAGAGGCGCACTTCCTGGCGAACACCACGCAGATAGGTGCCGTAGCGCGCCGCGTCGAGCTTCTCGGCGAACGGACTTTCGGCGATTCGGCGGTCGAGTTCAAAACCGACCTTCTTCAGCTGTGGTTCCACATGCTGCACAAAGTCCAGGAACGCCTTTTGCCGCGCGGGATCGTCCGTGTGGCAGGTCATGGCGATGTACAGGTTCGCCTGCGCTTCATCCGCAGCCGCATCGAGATCACTTCGGTCGAGGATCATCTGCTCGAGATCCGCCGCACTGTGGATGTTGCGCTGTTGCAACTGCACGTAGAGCGGTTCGAGCTGATCCCACCGGGTGGCATCCAGTTGTTGCGGAAGTTTCATGGGCGTTGAATCATAGAGATCTGGGCATGGATTCGCCGCTGCACAGCACCGGGTTCGCGCACGTGCGGACCGCAACCGCGGGCAATGCCAGCTTCGCCGTGCAGTGCGCCGCCAACGCCTGTGCATGCATCTCGTCGGAGCAGATGACGAACAAGCTTGAACCGCTCCCGCACACGTGGACGGGTCGTTCAGCGATCACACCAATCTCCTCCATGTCGTCCGCGATCGACGGTGCAACATCTTTCGCAGAGTCGGCGAGATCGTTGAATGGATCCGCAGGGCCTATGAAGGAACGCGCGGCAAGCGATGCGACGATTTCGCTGCGCACGGTCGGCACCTGCGCACACCGATCAAACTGGCGGTACACGTCCGCCGTGGGACACGCGACGTCCGGGAAGAACAGCACGGCATGGACTTCCGGCGGATCGCCGAGCAGTTGAATATCTCCTCCTGTTCCTCCGACGAGTGCTGAGCCGCCTGAAACAAGGAATGGGACATCGCTCCCAATCTTGGCGGCGAGTCCACGCAGATCTTCGTCGCTGACGTGGAGTTCGAACAGCGCGTTCATGGCGCGCAGCATGGCTGCGGCATCGCTCGATCCTCCTCCCAGTCCACCCCCGATGGGAATGCGCTTCTCGACACGCACCTTCACTGGCAGTTCGCGGCCGACAAATGCCTCCAGCTGATCATGGGCGCGGTTGACCAGATCCTTGGAGATCGACCAATCGATCTCGCGGCGGCGGAGCGCGTCACGATGCCAAACGGTGGCAAACAGCGAGAAGCTTCCCTCCGGCAGGCGCTCGAGGTGGAGATCATCGAAGAGATCGACCGTCACCATCCAACTGCTGATGGGGTGCATGCCATCGGCGCGTGGAGCGCCCACGGACAATGCCAGATTCAGCTTGGCAGGCGCCTGCATGAACAGTGCAGCGGACATGATTCGAATCATAGGACCCAATCGGTACCTTCCGCGGCTGCATGTGCGGTTCACTTCACAGTGCGGTACACGTTGGAGTCGGCTGGTTGGCAGGGCTGTGCGTTGCGTCGTCGTGTTTCGCTTGGGGTGAGGATGGGCACCGCATCGTGGGCGCGCTCGCGGCGGAGCGGCTCTCGCCCGAGGCCCGTGCTGTGGTCATCGAACTTCTCGGCAATGATGATCTTGCCACAGCGGGACTGTGGGCGGACCAAATCCGTGGCGATGCTTCGTGGGACTGGGCGAAGCCGCTGCACTATGTGAATCTTCCGCGCGATGGGTCGGTGTTCGATGCGGCGCGCGACTGCCCGGAGGGTCAGTGTGTGGTCGCCGCGATACCGAGGTTCTTCGCTGTCGCATCGGACGATTCGCGTCCCATGGCGGAGCGCCGCGATGCGCTGCGATTTGCGATTCACTTCATCGGCGATCTGCATCAGCCGCTGCACGCGGGATACAAGGATGACCTTGGCGGAAATCGAATTCAAGTGACTGCCTTTGGCGACACTCGAACCAACCTTCATGCGCTGTGGGACAGCGTGCTTATCCGTGATCGCATCGCCGGGGACTGGCAGGCATACGCGCAGTTGCTCCGAAGCGCGATCACGCCAGCGCTTGCTGCGGAGTGGGCGTCACAGTCTGACTCCGCCGCATGGGCGAACGAGTCGGCGGCGATCACCAAGACCATTTACGCAGAGTTGCCCGCCGATGCGAAGGTTGGTGCGGAGTACGCAAAGTCCAACATGCCCACGATTGAACGCAGACTGTCGATGGCTGGCGTGCGCCTGGCTCACGCCATCAACCGCGCCTTCAAGAATTCATCCGCGGGATCAGGGAACGGGACCCCAGCGCCCAAGCAAGATGGTCAGGTCGGTGCCGCCGACCGTGCCATCCCTGTCGAGGTCCCCGGCGGGCGGGTTGGTGGCTCCCCACGCTGAGAGGATCACGG
>VGYQ01000017.1 GCA_016872915.1 Planctomycetota bacterium
GATCGCCGACGACCGCATCGAGATGATCGCGTGGTCTCCAACGCGCGCTGAACACCTCGCGCTCTACGGACGGGTGCATGTCGCGCTCGATACGGTGCCGTACAACGGCACGACCACGACCTGCGAGGCTCTGTGGATGGGTGTTCCGGTCGTCACCTTGCTCGGTGATCGGCATGCTTCGCGCGTCTCTGCGAGCTTGTTGACAGCCGCTAGGCATCCCGAGTGGATCGCTGAGGATGCGGATGGATTCGTCCGCATCGCGGGATCGCTCGTGGGCGACATGGCTCGCTTGGCGTCCCTGCGCTCGTCGCTGCGCAGCGAGCTCCGCGCCTCGCCACTGCTTGATTCCAAGGGCTACGCGCGGCGCTTTCACGCTGCCATCCGCAGCTGCTGGCGGGAGTGGTGCGCCTCGCAGCCGCCCAAACCAAATTGAGTCAGAAGCCAATCGGATGGGGTCCGATGCGGCGTATGCTTCCACCGCGATCGTTGGTCTGCTCGCAGTGCTGCGTGCGCGCGATGCAGAGATGGCGAGAGCCTGAAGAGATTCGCATCGTGTCCAAGACCCTGCGCACCATTCCACCGACGCGACTGAGCATTGGATGCTGCGCCCTGTGCGTTGTTGTCATTGCCGGATGCATGATGGGTGTTGGTGGTTGCTCGGGTTCGGGTGCCAGCGGTTCCATGGCAATGACACGGGGCCCATGGTCATCTCCGCTTGGGGGCATGCGTGGAGATGGTGGAGGCGCACTGCTCGATCCAAACGACACGAGCGCCGACACGCAGATCAGCGTGACTGAATGGGCAGAGGGCGGACCCCGAGCTCAGCAGATCACCACACCGCACTTCACGATTCGCACATCCATCGGCAATCAGGAGCTGCGCCGGTTCATTCCGATCTTTCTTGAACGCGGACTGCGGCAGTACACCAATGCGATCTGCAGGCTGCCTGGACCGAACAGGGCGCTCGAGACATACATCTTCGGCTCGCGAGATTCGTGGGCAAAATTCACGCGCAAGCGGCTCGGGAGCGATGCGGACATCTACCTCGGCCTCGGTCGCGGCGGTTACACCACCAAGTCCACGGCTGTGCTCTATGACATCGGTCCCAACGACACGCTCACCATCGTGGCACACGAGGGCTGGCACCAGTATTCGCAGTCTGTGTTCCGCGAGGAACTTCCCGTGTGGCTTGAGGAGGGGATCGCCACCTATATGGAAGGTTTCCGCGTCGATGAACAGCGCATGCCTGTCTTTGCCGCGTGGCGAAACTTTGAGCGGTTCGGTGAACTGCGTGAGGCCGTCCGGAGTGAGAATCTGATCCCGCTAAGGGATCTTCTTGAGCGCTCGCCGCAGCAGTTCTTGGGGAATGGCAAAGATCGACTGCTGGTGTACTACGCGCAGGTTTGGGCGCTCACTCACTTTCTCGTGGATGGACTCGAGGGTCGGCATCGCGCGCAGCTTGCGGAACTTTTGCAGGATGCGGTTCGTGGCACGATTTCCACCTCACTGCTGGCGGCTGCGGATGACAGCGAGACGCGCGATTCGCTGCAGCGTGCGCTGGCGCGCGGGGGAATCCGTGCACTACCAGGGCCGATGGTGGCAAGCGCCTACTTTGGTCAGAACCTTGAGCAGCTCGCGCGCGATTACGAGGACTTCGTCCAGCGCCTCTGCGTCCGCGGGTCTGGCGATGCGATCTGGCGCGGTCAGATGCCGGCGTCCTTGCGCGGGAAGCCAGTGCCCTGATGGCGACCGAAGCCGACTGGTCAGAGTGAATCTGCCAACTCGACACCGCAGCAGGCAGCGATAAAGCGTGTCCCTCTTGATTTCGCGTCGGATGCCATCCTGCCAAATCCCATGTGCTCGTGCGGCGCGTCCGTCCGTGCGTACTCGTGCAGTTCGATCGATGCGCCGCGCACAGACTTTGCCTGAAGCGCGGCGATGAAGCGCCGCTGCCCCTCGACCGGTATCCACTCGTCGAGCGTTGCATGCAGGGCCAAGACGGGGCATTCGCGCCAACCGACAAGATGGGTCAAAGGGTTGAGCCGTTCCACAGCTGCTGATGGGAACCCAGCTCGGCCGCACAGCGTGCTCCAGTCGCCTGTCGTGGCCTCCAGCAGAAAGCCGCGGAAAGGATGGTCCGAACAGCCCCGCAGCGCAGCCGCCATGCCGCCGGCACTCAAGCCGCCGAGTACGGTGCAGGTTGGATCGAATCCAGCAACAGATGCGTCAGCCAGAATGCCGTCGATCTCTGATGCCGCCTGTTCCACCACTTCAGCAGTGCGGCTGCCGTCCTGCATGGACGCGTCGGGGCGTTCACCATGACCTGGCAGATCGACTGCGATGCAGCCAATGCCAGCTCGCACAAGGCGGAGGTACCGACCTGGGTCGGTTTCCTTGTCGACGGTCCGACCATGGAACCACAGCAAAAAGGGCAGAGGCGCCTGAGTCGACTTCTCTGGGCGCATCATCACAACAGGCACACTTCCATTGACCAAACGTGTCCATGTGCTGACTCGCATCAGCGACGATGGGAACCGTGCGTTCAAATCAGGCATCAAGGGCCTTGCGCAGCATCGCGCGATGGCATGTAAAGCAGGACGTACTGCTCACGCCCATAGCTGTGCAGTTCGGGTCCATCGAAGCCGGCGACTCCAAAGTCGGCAGCATGTGTGACTTCAGGGGCTCGGAGAACCAGGAACGACTTTGGCGCCATGACCGACTTGAGCGCAGCCAGTTGCTGGAGCAGGCGTCCACGTGACGCATCGGACTGCATCAGTGCAAAGGGTGGATCGCAGAAGACCACATCCACGGGTGCAGGGGCAGCAGCAATCGCCACAGGTCCGAGTGCGTCGCTTTGCACCCATCGCACCCGGTCATTGCAGCCGAGCGCCAGAATGTTCGCCTGCAGAAACTCACCGACGCTGCGGTCCTGCTCCACGCACACCACCTGGGCTGCGCCACGGCTCGCGGCTTCGAGTCCCATCGTCCCCACACCGGCAAAGAGATCCAGCACGCGGGCACCGTCAAACCAACCGCGCAGGATGTTGAATACGGCCTCCTTGGTGCGGGAACCCATCGGGCGAGTGCGATCGCCATCCGGGACCTGCAGTCGTCGCGATCGAAGGGTGCCGCCGAGAATCTGGAGCATCGGAGGATCGTAGGTTGGAAGGAAGGAAATGCGTCGTCGGGCGGGTAATGTGCTCGTATGGAAACGCTCCTCGCCACCATTCTCCTTCTTGTGCGCCCCGCGCCGACACAGCTGCAGATGGATGAAGCGCTGCGCACTGCCGCGGCAGAGGTCGTGGCGATGCAATCGGGGGAGGGCGGCGGCGAGTGGCCGTACGAGGGCGTGTACCGCGTTGGCGGCAATATCCCGGTGGCGTACCGAGTCGGTGGAACGTCGATCGTGGGTGAGGCGCTGCTCCGGCTGCCGGGGCTCGAAGGCGATGCGCAGCGGCAACAGGCGATCCGCCGCGCAACGGAGTACGTCTGCGGTGCGATCGATGAGCCGCTCCTGCAAGTCGAGACTTACCAAGGAGGCTACGACGTGCGTGCGTGGGGGGCGTGTTACGGCGCACGGTTCCTGCTTGCGCTGCAGCGTGCCAAGGCCACGCCTGATGGGCTGGGCGAGCAAGTTCGGACGGCCACGGAGTGGTATCTGAGTGCACTTCAGAAATTCGAGATCCCCGAAGTTGGGGGATGGAACTATGCGCGCGATGCGGGCGCTGAAACGCCCTGCGCAGCGAGCGCATTCATGACGCCGGCGTGCCTTCAAACCCTGTTTGAGGCGCGTGCGCTCGGCTACGCAGTCGATGCCTCGATCGTCGAACGCGCGCTCGCGGCACTGGAGCGCTGCCGGACGGATGACGGCAACTTTGCGTACTCGGCGCAGCAACAAGCGCGCAAGCAGTCGCGCATGATCCCCGGTGCAGTTGGGCGCATGGTCAGCGGCGAAATGGCGTTGTATTTGGCGGGAAGGAGCGATACAGCGCGCCTGCAGTCAGCTGTGGAGGCGTTCATCCGCTTCTGGCGGGAACTTGAGGTGCGCCGCGCGAAGGGCGGTACGCATCTGCCGCCGTACGGCGTTGCTCCCTACTACTTCTGGTTCGCGCATTACCACGCTGCACAAGCGGTCGAGGCGCTGCCAGAGCCGCGCCGCAGCGAACTGCGCGCGCAACTCAACTGGCTGCTTTGGCAGACCCGCGAAGCAGACGGCACCTGGAACGACCGCGTATTTCGCCGCTCCGCCGCCTACGGCTCTGCGATGGCGATGATGTCAGCGCTGATGCCGACGAGTGCACCGCCGAGTGCTTGGAGGTGAAATTCCTCTGGACTCCGCGGGCGTGTGGAGTACGATTGCCCCTCCGATGCCTCCGACCAAAATTCCCGAAGCTCCGAACTCCGCACCGTCTGCCAACACTCCGCTGATCGGTGGCAGCACCGTTCCGTCTCCGGAGCCCGTTCGTGCCAAGGCAGGGCAGGTCTCTTTGAACGGCGGGTGGACGGTCGAAGATTCGGCGGATCTCTACCAAGTGCGTTTGTGGGGAAAGGGGTTCTTCGACGTGAACTCCAAGGGCCATGCGGTCGTGCGTCCGACGCGTGTTGCCGGACATGAAGTGGATCTGTGTGAAGTGGTCAGCGGCATGCGCGAGCGCGGACTCAACACGCCAGTGCTTCTGCACTTCAGCGATCTGCTCGAGCGCCGCATGCGTGACATGCGCGAGGCATTCGCGCAGGCGATCGAGGAGAACGCCTACAAGGGTTCGTATCTCGGTGTCTATCCGATCAAGGTGAACCAACAGCGTCGCGTCGTTGAGGAAGTGCGCCGCAACGGGATGGAGCTTGGCTTTGGACTTGAGGTGGGCTCGAAGCCGGAACTGCTTGCCGTGATGGGGCTGACAACGGACTCTCCGGACCGGCTCATCATCTGCAATGGTTTCAAGGAAGAGAAGTACATCGAGTTCGTCACGCTGGCTGCAAAGCTCGGGCGCAACATCATCCCCGTCATCGAAAACATCGGTGAATTGCGGCTGATTGTCGAGGCTGCCCAGCGCTTCGATGTACGACCGAAGATCGGTGTTCGCATGAATCTTTCCACGCCGGGGGCAGGGCGCTGGCGGCATTCTTCAGGCGTGAAGGCGAAGTTCGGCCTGTCGCTGAGCGAAGTGCTCGAGACGCTTGAGTACCTCACGTCCATTGGCATGGCCGACTGCCTGCAGCTTCTGCACTGCCACATGGGCAGTCAGATTCACGATATTCGTCAGGTCAACAATGGGGTGAACGAGCTTGCGCGCATCTATGCCGATCTCACGAAGATGGGCGCTGGTCTCAAGTACCTCGATGTGGGTGGCGGACTCGGAATCGACTACGACGGTAGCCAGACATCCTTCGAGTTCTCGATGAACTACTCGCTCGTCGAGTACGCCAATGCGGTCATCTATAAGGCGATGAGCGTCTGTGATGAGGCGGGCGTTCCACACCCGACGATTGTCACCGAGTCCGGGCGTGCCATGGTCGCTCAGCAATCCGTGCTCATCTTTGATGTGCTGGGTGCCAATCGTCCAGACCGTGTGCGGGTTCCCAAGTCGCTCCACGGCGTGCCGCCGATCGATGGTGAGATACCGCGACCGGTCACGGATTTGTGGGAACTGCTCGGATCGATCAATTCGCGGCGTCTGCTGGAGCAGTATCACGATGCGCTCGAGGCGCGCGAAGAGGCGATGCGGCTTTTCTCCGTGGGGTATCTGCCCCTCCAGCACCGTGCGCTTGTGGATCAGCTCTTTTGGGCCATCTGCGCGAAAGTTCGGAATGTCGCTCGTGACTTGGGCGATCGCGTGCCCGAGGAACTGGCAGATCTCGATTCGAATCTCAGCGATACTTACTTCTGCAATCTGTCCATCTTCCAGAGTCTTCCGGACATTTGGGCGATCAATCAGCTCTTCCCGATCATGCCGATCCATCGGCTCAACGAGAAGCCAACGCGCAAGGCGACCTTGGCGGACATCACCTGCGATTCAGATGGCAAGGTCGACCGTTTCGTCGATGACCATGACATCAAGCGCTGCCTCGAGGTGCATGACTTCGAGGAGGGGGCGACCTACTTGCTCGGTGTATTCCTGGTCGGGGCCTACCAAGAAACGCTCGGTGACCTGCACAACTTGTTCGGCGACACCCATGTGGCGCATATCCGTCTGGATGCCAATGGACAGTGGTGGATCGATGAGATTGTCGAAGGTGACTCGATCGCCGAAGTGCTGAAGTACGTGCAGTTCGACTCCACCGAACTCGGTGGAATGATTCGCCGTGAGTGCGAGCGAGCCGTGCGCAAGAAGATGCTCTCGCCCAAGGAGAGCAAGTTGCTCATGAAGACCTATGAAAATGGGCTTGCGGGCTATACCTATCTGGAACCACAGCGCAGTCCTCTCGAGCATTGACTCGGGCGAGTTGCATCGTGCCCCTTGGTCTTGGAGGGCTCTCGTGTCGGAATCTGTTTACGTCCCGTCGCTGGCGGGCATCTGCGGTTCAGATGGAACGCCGCTTGGTTCAGGCGAAATCTGCAGCAGTTCGATCTCGATGTCATCGTCGCCGTCCTCTTGGCATACGGTGATTTGTTGCTGACGCGCGAGTTCGAGCAGTGCGAGAAACAGCCCGATCATTTCGCCACGTGACCGCCCTTCGAAGATCCGGCGCATGCCAAGCCGCCGACGTTCACTCCGAGCAAGTCGATCGATCAGATCTGCTTGATGCAGTGAAATGGGCGTGTCGTCGTACTCAACGCGGTGATCGCCGAGACGCGAAACATCGACAGACTGCATGATGCGCTCGAACGCCTCGATCAGGTCGAGCACATGCGCATCATCGATCTCGACTGCGAAATCTTCGGGCGCAACAGGATCCTCTCCGCCGTGCGAGCCTGCGGAGAATCGCCGCGCACTTTCATCACGCAGCCGCTCAAGCGTCCCCGCCGCGGTGCGAAAGCGCTGATACGCCAACAGCTGACGCACAAGATCCGACCGTGGGTCCATTGCCTCGTTTCGCGGGTCGCCGCCCGCTGATTCGCCCGCTGGAGCAGCAGGCGCCAGCGTCCGGCTCTTGATTTCCACCAGCGTCGCAGCCATCACCAGAAACTCACCCGCGAGTTCGACATCGATCCGGTGAATCTGCCGGAGCAAATGGAAATATTGCTCTGTAATGAGCGCAATCGGGATATCCGCGATGTCCACTTCCGCACGGCGGACGAGATACAGGAGCAAATCCAGCGGGCCTTGAAAACTCGACAGCCGCACCTCATAGTCATCCTGATGTGCCATGACTGGGCAGCGTATCCAGTACCCTTTCCCGCATGAAGTCCCCGACGGTGTCTGCGGACCAAGTTTTTATGGCTGAAGTGATCGAAGCTGAGGCGCGGGCCCTCAGCGCCATCGCGTCGGATCTGCGGGGTGCCGCGGGCGATCGATGGTGTGCGGCGCTCGACCTCCTTGAGCAGTGCGAAGGGCATGTGGTCGTGTCCGGCATGGGCAAGTCGGGGCTTGTTGGGATGAAGGTTTCGGCCACACTGGCGAGCCTCGGTCAACCATCCCACTTCATCCACCCGGCAGAGGCGCTCCATGGCGATCTCGGGCGAATGCGCAAGGGGGATGTGGCGCTGCTGATGTCCTACAGCGGTGAAACGGCCGAACTCGTGGATTTGGCGCTGCACCTGAAGGCGGATGGTGTGGTGCGTATTGGCATCTCCGTGCGGCAGACCACGGCGCTCGCGCGTCTGTGCGATGCGCATATCGCTCTCGGTGACATCGTGGAGGCGTGTCCGCTGAATCTTGCACCCACCGCAAGCACAACCGCCATGGCCGCGGTGGGCGATGCGATCGCGCTTGCCTTGGCAAGGCGGCGCGACTTCCGTGCAGACGACTTCCATCGACATCACCCTGGTGGTCTCCTCGGTGCGGCGCTTCGACCGATCACCGAAGTACTGCGTTTCAAGGTGGGCGCGAATCTCCAAGTGGTGGTTGATTCCGCCACAGTGCGCGAAGCGCTTGCAGAGGCGGGGCAGGATCGCCGCTCGGGTGCAATCCTGCTAGTCGACCGCGCGGGTCGTCTCTCTGGCATCTTCACCGATGGCGACTTGCGGCGACTGGTTCATCAGGGTGATGCCGGGTGGCTGGATGGCCCCATCGCGAAGGTGATGACGGCTCGCCCGATGTGCCTGCCCGGAGACGCCGTCGTTCGCGACGCCGTACGGCTTGTGCAGGATCGCCGTGTGGACGAGGTGCCAGTCGTGGACCGAGACGGGAAGCCGATTGGCATGGTGGATGTCCAGGATCTGATTGCACTCCGGGTCGTGGAGAACTGATCGATGGAATTGGCGATCGGTGAAATCGAGGGTGATGTGATGGTGATCCGCGCGGATGGCGGGCTCAACCAAGCAACGGCGAGTCAGATTTCTGAGCAGGTGGGCGCTCTCGTGGCGGGGGGTGTCCGCCACCTGATTGTGGACTGCTCGTCTCTGACGGTACTGTCAAGCACCGGCATTGGTGTGCTGCTGATGCTGCACACTCGGATGAAACGGGAGGGGGGCGACGTTCGCCTCTGCGGACTTCGCGGTCTGATCGTTCAGGTTCTGCAGTTGGCCAAACTCGATCGACTCTTCCAACTCTACCCAGATGTTGGACAGGCGAAACTGTCTTTCCGTCCAGAGTCGGATTGAAAGTCATCAGCCGCCGAGCGCACTGCGCCGAGCCGCCAACTCCTCTGCGAGGATCGCACAGATGCGGTCCTGCAACTTCTTTGCTTTGCCGACTGCACCGGCTTCGCTGAGTCCGTTGGCAAGCACGCTAAACGCGAGGCGTGTTCCATCGCTTGCCGTGACATAGCCGCTGAGGCAGCAAACCTTGTCGATGTAGCCGCTCTTGCACTGCACCAGCGCCACAGCCGGATTGATCTCCTTCATACGCTTGCGAACGGTGCCTGATTGGCCCGCCACAGGAAGCGTTTCTATGAAGCGGCTTGCGATGCGTTCGTCCTGTGCCACGGATGCGAGCCACAATGTCATGCCGTCCGCCGTGACGCGGTTCTCACGCGAAAGCCCGGATCCGTCAGAGACAACAAACGCATCCGAGGCGCGGCCGATCCGTGCCTGCAACTCGCCCTGCATGGCGCGCGCACCGAGCGCCCAGGAACCTGCTGTGCCAGTCTTCGCGAACGCGATGCGCTTCAGCAGGCACTCCGCATACAAATTGTCGCTTTCAAAGTTGCAATGCTCAAGCACGGTCGTGATTGGTGTGCGAAGGACGGGGCCAATGGGCTTGCCAGCCGGTGTGGCATCGGCAGCAGTGGCGATCCGTGCAGAGGTCACTGAGACTCCTGCTGCACGCAGCCGATGCGCAAGGCACTGTGCGAGGAAAAGCGACGGATCTCCCACCGGGACGAGAATTGGACTCTCCAGCTTTGTCTTCACATTGCCGTAGAGCGTCAGATCACCTGTTTCTGGTGTGCGAGCAAACCAGAGTGTGTTCTTGTCATTCTTGCCCGTGCGAGACGTGCCCTTGTTCGTGATTGCCATCCACGGTGCCTTCGGGGTGATCGTGGTGATCTCGGGCGCAGCACCCGCACGTGGGGCTACGGATACCCCGATACTGTTCGCATGAAAGTTCAGTCCGAAGGGCGGCGCGCAATAACGCTCATTGAGTTGATCCTTGGGCCACGACGGGTGCGCGCCCTCGCGCGCGAAGATGCGGTCATCCACAACGATCTCACGAAGTCGCTTCACCCCTGCGGCACGCAGCGAAGCGACCCAGGTGTCGAGCAGTCGTTCGATGTCGAGTCCTGAGTGGACCTTTCCCGATGCATCCGTAAAAGTCGACTCAGCGAGAAGTGCAGGATCTCCGAGTGCAGGGTCGCCATCGCCCACAATGGTCAGTCGATCACCATCCAGCAGCATTCGGGTGGAGAACGCAAAGTCCGGGCCGAGAACGGTGATTGCAGCGGCCGTGGTCAGCACCTTCATGTTGCTTGCCGGTGCGAGCGCTTCCCCACCTCGAACAGAAACGATCGACCGACCCGTGGATGCCTCGCGGATACTGACCGCAAGAGCTGCCTTCTTCAGTCCTGTTGCCGCCACAGCCTCGCGGACGGATGCGCCAATACTTTCGCTCCCTGCGTGGCAGTCGGGTACCGCAGCAAAGAGGATGCAGGCAGCGAGTCCAAAGGACGACCAACGGTCATACTTCATCTGTTGGGTGATATCGGCAGGATCCTGACTGATCCTGTATGCATTCGATGGTCGCGTGCTTGGCGCCGCCTATTCTTGGAAGGCTGCAACGCGACGCCGCCCTATGGAGCCCACGACTTTGACTTCCACTTCGCCAGAAGGCACTCATCCCGCACAAGCGCCGCTCATCGCCGTCACGGGTGCAACAGGCTATGTCGGTGGGCGCCTTGTGCCCCGTTTGCTTGAGGCAGGATTTCGCGTGCGCTGCCTCGTCCGCGAGCCGCGCAAACTGCGTGCGCGTCCTTGGCGCTCGCACACCGCGTTGGAGGTCGTGCAGGGGAGTCTCACCGATGTCGCGTGGTTGACGGCAAGTCTGAAGGGCTGCTCTGCCGCGTACTACCTCGTGCACTCGATGGAGAGCAGTGGGCGTGACTACGCCGAGCGCGATCGCGCACTTGCCGGAGCGTTTGCCGGTGCGAGTGCCGCCGCTGGCATTGGACGAATCATTTATCTCGGGGGGCTTGGAGAACTCGGTCCAGGGCTGAGCGAGCACCTCTCATCGCGCCGGGAAGTGGAGCATGTGCTTGAATCGTCCGGTGTGCCGCTGACGGTGTTCCGTGCGGCGATGATCATCGGATCGGGATCCGCATCATTCGAGATTCTGCGGTATCTGGTGGAACGGCTGCCAATCATGGTCACGCCGGCGTGGGTGAAAACGGAGTCCCAGCCGGTTTCCATCACGGATGTGCTGCACTGGATGGTCCGCTGCCTCTCTGTACCCGAAACTTCGGGCAGGACGCTCGAGATCGGCGGAGCAGATGTGCTTCCGTACCGCGAGCTGATGCGCATCATGGCGCAGGAACTTGGACTTCGGGCGCGGGTCATCGTTCCACTTCCGGTGCTGACACCCCGACTGAGCTCCGGTTGGATTGGTCTTGTGACACCCGTGTCGTATCGCATCGCACGCCCGCTGGCGGAAGGTCTGCGCAACCGCGTGGTGGTGACGAGCAATCTCACTCAGCAGTTGATGCCGCATCAGGCACTTGGCGCGCGCGACTCGATCCGGCGAGCACTGGAGCGGGTGCGCCACAACGAAGTCGATACGCGCTGGTCTGTCGCCGGCGCGATCCCAGGCGACCCCGATTGGGCGGGGGGAACGTTGTTCACGGACCAACGTTCCATCACGATTGCCGCCTCGGCAGATGCAGTCTCGCGAGCTGTATGCCGCATTGGAGGCGGCCATGGGTGGTACGCAGGCGACATCCTCTGGAGAATCCGCGGGTGGATGGACACCTTCGTGGGCGGCCCTGGACTTCGCCGCGGACGACGTGACTCCGACGAGGTGGAGTTTGGAGAGGCACTGGACTTCTGGCGCGTGATCGGCGTGGAGCGGGGGCGTTCGCTTGCCCTGCTCGCGGAGATGAAACTCCCCGGCGTCGCCACACTGAACTTCGACATCGCCTCCGCACCGACCGGTGGAAGTGCACTCACGATGACGGCCCGTTTTCGCCCCAAGGGAATCTTCGGATTGCTCTACTGGTACAGCGTGCTTCCGCTCCACAACATCGTGTTCGGAGGCATGCTCCGCGGCATCAGGCGCGCCGCGGAGAGTGAGCGCATCGAATCCAGTCCGCCGGCCAACCCAGGTGCGCGGCGAGATCCGTAAGACGCGCGTTCAGGTGCCGACGCGCAGGCGAATGAACGAGGTGATCGTCACGCCCTTGGGCAGAATTTCGCGCACAGACTTCTTGTCGTCTTTCACGAACTTCTGGCCGAGCAGGGTGGTCTCCTCGAAGTACTTGCGCAGTTTGCCGCCTGCCATCTTTTCCACGATGTCCGCAGGCTTGCCGGACTCGGCTGCCTCTTTGCGAGCCTCTTCGCGCTTCGTCGCCACCAGATCTGCAGGGAGCCCATGCTCGTCGACCGCCATCGGCGTTGGCACAGCCGCAGCGATGTGCTGACAGATGCCCGTGGCAAGTTCCTCTGTCAGCGGGCCGCTGAACTGCAGCAACACGCCGAGCTTGTGGTCATGGTGGATGTACTTGGCGAACGATCCGCCGTCGAGGCGCGTTCCGCGCGCGAAGGAGATGTTCTCGCCCGTCTTGATGCGCACCGTGTCGAGGCGCGCTGTCATCGGTGCGGTGATGGCCACTGCACCAGCGCCAAGTGCGAGCGACATCGTCGCCAATTCGCTCGCCATCGCACGAAACTCCTCATTTTTTGCGGTGAAGTCGGTCTCGGCACGGACCTCCACAATGGTTGCCTTCGCTCCGTCGATCGCGATGGCGATGCAACCCTCACCCGCGGCGCGGTCAGATCGAGCGTCCATCTTGCCCTTGAGTCGCTCACGCAGCAGCGCCTCGGCCTTCGCCAGATCGCCGCCAGTCTCCGTGAGCGCGGCGCGGCAATCGCCAAAGCCAAGCCCCGTGTTGTTGCGAAGCGCCATCACCAACTTTGCATCAATGTTCACCGTTTCCATGTGTGCTGTCCTTGTCTCTCTGGACTTCGCAGGGGCGCCAGATTGCAGGCCCAATCAATCCAAACACTTCATGTCAAAAAAGAGATTCCGAACAAGCCGTGCCAGACGAGCCTCGGCCCCCAGTTATGCGGTGGGCTCGGGAGGTGTGGCACCGGCGGCTTGCATCGGTGCCTCGTCTGCGGGCAGCCCGCCACCTACATCATCCACACGGAAGCGGCTTCGCACGCTTCGGCGGCGGGGCGCCGCTGGTGAGTTGCCATCTTCCGAATCGCTGGCGGCACCCTCGGCCGGAGCTGGTGCTGCCGTTTGGCGAGTGACCTTGCCTTCTTGGACGGCTGCAGCGAGCTCGCGCAGGACCAAGTCGATCGACCGCATCGAGTCATCGTTGCCCGGGATGGGAATATCCGCAAAGTCCGGGTCACCATCGGTATCGATCAGGCAGATCGTGGGAATGCCGAGATTCTTCGCTTCGCGCACGGCATTTGACTCGCGATTGACATCGATCACGACCAACGCGGCAGGCAACTTTGCCATGCTGCGAACGCCGTTGAGGTTGCGATGAATCTTCTTGAGTTCGCGCGCCAACTGCGATTCCATCTTCTTCGAATAACTCTTGATGCCGCCGGACTGCACCAGTCCTTCCAGTTCCTCGAGTCGGCGAAGTCGTTCGCGCACTGTGCGGAAGTTGGTCAGGAGTCCACCGAGCCAACGCTCCGTGATGTACGGCATTTGGCATACCGTGCAGTGCGACTCGACCGCGCCCCGAGCCTGCCGCTTCGTTCCGACGAAGAGCACGTCCTTGCCCTCCGCAACGGTGCGGGTGATGAATTTCTTCGCAAGCAGCAGACCTTTGATCGTCTCGCGAATGTCGATGATGTGGATTTGGTTCTTGACGCCCTGGATGTAGGGCCCCATCTTGGGGTTCCAACTCGACCGTCGTTGGCCGAAGTGGATGCCTGCTTCAATGAGTTCGTTGACAAGTGACATGGAAGATTCCTCTTTCAGACACCTCCACAATCTGCGGAGGCAGCGACACCCGAGCTTCGGCCGGTGACCTTGCGGTGCCGAGCGCTCGTACAAAGGGCGCTTACGGGGGAGAAAAGACGTTCGCGGAGCCCACCCACCGAGGTGGGCGCCGCCTCCCGCTTCTTCGTCACAACGCTGTGACGGTAAGAAATGGGAAGCCGCGTAGGGTAGCAGGGCGCACGGGGAGCCGCAAGCCATGTATTCAGAGCGGGTTGCCGCGCTCGAGACGGGGTGTGGAGCGACATTTCTATGATCGCGCGCTCCGATGATCGACAAAGTCTTCAAGGCGTATGACGTTCGTGCGACCTACCCGCAGCCGCTCGATGAGGGGATCGCGTGGAAGGTGGGGCATGCGGCCGCCGAATGGCTGACGGACCGGGCGCAGCGCGATGGTCTGGATCATCCGCGCATGCGCCACATCGTTGTGGGGCGCGATATGCGCAAGAGTTCACCGTCGCTTGCCGCGGCGCTGAAGCGCGGTATTCGCGATTTCGGTGCGCATGTCATCGATGTTGGCATGGTCGATACACCGATGACCTATTTCGCAATCAACCACCTCCAGTGTGCGGGGGGCATCGAAGTCACGGCAAGCCACAATCCCGCCCATGACAACGGGTTCAAGATCAGTCGTGCGAATGCGAAGCCTGTGGGTACGGGCAGTGGGCTTGAGGCAATCCGCGAACTCGCGCGCGCAGCGGTCGAAGGTCCCGATGAACGCCATGCGGGGCGCGAAGAGTCCATGGATCTGTGGACCGCTTACCGCGATCACCTGCTGCGCCTCTTGCATCCGTCTGTCCTCGAAGGTTCACGCGTCCTCCGCATAGGGATCGATGCAAGCAATGGGATGGCTGGCACGATGGTGCCGCATGTTCTTGGCGGTGTGCCTGGCTTTGCGATTGTGCCGCTGCACTTTGACAATTCGAGCGGTACTTTCACGCATGAGCCGAACCCGCTCGTTGAAGCGAATCTGCGCGAAGTGCAGGAGGCAGTGCGCACCGGGAAGCTGGATTTTGGCGTCTGTTTCGATGGCGATGCGGACCGCTGCGTGATTGTCGATGAGCATGGTGCAACCGTGGGATGCGACCTCCTGCTCGCGGCACTCTCGCAAGATGCGCTTCGTGGGAAACCAGGTTCCGCAGTGGTGTACGACCTGCGCAGTTCACGCAGTGTGCGGGAGGCCATCGAGGAGGCAGGTGGTGTTCCCGTGGAGAGTCGTGTGGGTCATGTCTTCATGAAGGCAAAGCTGGCCGAGACAGCTGCACCGATCGGCGGGGAACTGTCGGGGCACTTCTACTTTGCGGACATGTTCAACGCGGACAGCGGTATTCGCGCGCTGCTCGCCGTGGCAAGCCTTGTGGCGACGCGAAGTGGTGGACTGTCCGAAATCATCAAACCATTTCGGCGCTACGCCCAGTCGGGAGAGATCAACTTTGAGAACGCAGACAAACTGGGTGCACTGGAGCGGTTGAAGGCCGCCTATCCCAAAGCTCCCACGAAGGATCTGGACGGGCTGTCCTTGGATGCCGGCGAGTGGTGGTGCAATGTGCGTCTGAGCAACACCGAGCCGCTGCTGCGGCTCAATCTGGAGGCGCGTGATCAAGCGACGGTCGACCGACAAGTGTCGATCCTTGAGCCCATCCTCGGGCACCGCGTCGATCACTGATTCGCGGCGGTACCTGCTGGTCGTCTCTCGCCGTCCGTTCGCTTGCGCACTATGCTTGGTAGATCTATGGCCACCCTTGAGCGTGATACGGCAGTCCTCGTTCTGGAATCCATCTCGGGTACGAAGGCGCGCGTCAGCGTGCCACGGACAAACTACGAACTCGATCTGCTGGTGGAGGGTGTGACCGACGGTCTCGAGGCGGGCAAGCGCCTGCGCGGGATCGTGCACGCGCGTGCGCTTCGCATGCACCGCGCAGCGGCTGGCGGCACTTTCATCGAGCCAGTGCAGGGAACGCCTCGCATTGTGCAGGGACGAGTGCTGGCGACGGACACGCAGTCGAATGCCGTCCTGCTGCATGCGGGTCTGCCGATGTGGGTGCACGTTCCACAGGGACAGGCCGCCGCAGACTTTGCCACGGGCGAACTGCTGAACTTCTACGTGGAGTCGGGCACGGCTCTGCGGCGATCGGCAGCAGACTGCGTTTGACGCGGATTTGCCGGCTGACAAGCTTTCGCACGCCGATCAGCCCATGATTTCTCAGGGGGGTGCCGCGATCGCGCTGAGCAGACGCTTGCGTGTGCCCGGGCCGTCGTACACAGCGACCTCCCCGGCACCGATGCGGTCGACGCCCATTCGGACGAGCGTGGAGCCTGCGCCACTTCGCACGCTGATGGCGCCACCATCCGCATCGCTTGCGGCACCCGCGATGATCACACCCTTGCCACTGGCGTTGGAGAGATTCAGGAGTCCACCCGTGGATGAGCCGCCAAGACCTGCGACACGAGTGCCGCCCTGCAAGAAGGAAAGGATCGCCGAGTCATTTGCCGCAACCTCGAGCATCGCCGCAGGTACGCGTTGACCGTTGGTCAGCGTGATCCGCGCGCCTGCCTCCGCCCGAGCCGTCAACGAAAGCGTCTCTGCACCGCCGGGTGCGAAAAGCGCAAGCGTTCCGCCGCTCGATGCCGTGGGCGACTCGAGCAGGGCGGCTCGCGATCCATCGCGCGCGGCCACGCCGATGGATCCGCCGTGCTGCAGCGCAACGGCCTGCACAGCAACGCTGCCGTCTTCTTGTGAGATGCGCATCATTCCGCCGTTGATCGGTGTCGCGCCGAGTGCTGCGGTCTCCTTTCCTTCCGCAGATCGGATGCTGATGCCACTCGATGTGGGGCTCGTCGTCGCGGCAATGCGAGCATTGCCCTGCGAATCCGTGATGAGGAGCGCCGGCATGCCACCTTCCGTCCGTAGCACTGCGCTGCTGCCATCGGCAGCCGTGGCTTCCACGCGTCCACCATCGGCCGTCGCATACAGCCCCGCCACACCTTGTTCGGCACCATTCCAGATTGCGATGTCTCCGCCACTTGGATTGGCCCCCAAGCGGAGTGCGTTCTTGCCAGAGTTCCCCCAGACATCGAGTTGCCCTCCATGTTGTCCGATGCCCGCAAGGAGCACAACCTTGTCGCTCTGATCCACCACTTCAAAGCGACGTGCACGGACAACATCGGGGGTGCGCGTCGATTGCGTGGCGGCAAGTACAACGGCACTGATGCCGATGCACGCGAGCGTGATCGCACCCGCTCGCCAGCGCAGCGATTCGCGCCGCGTGCTCACCAGTTCCTTCTCGATGGCATCGAGTCGCTGCGCGAGGGAGGGGTTGGCTGCTGTATCGGAAGTTTCGTTCATCATGAATTCGTGCTCCTCGGCGGTTAGCATACGGAGCGTTGATCCGCGTGCGTGCGCAGTGAGACCCTCCTATGACGATCCTTGATCATCCCCTCACTGCGATGAATGGTGTGACAGAGCGCGCCAAGCATGCACGCGATGGCGCCCTCGCTGCACTGCGGTCCTTGCAAAAGGACGATGGGCATTTCTGCGCTGAACTCGAGGGTGATTCGATCCTGGAGTCGGAATATCTGCTGATGAAGTGGGTGCTCGGGCAGGAGTCACAGCCCATGGCGGATGGGCGGCCCGGCCGTGAAACGCTCGCTCGCATTGAAGGCGTCCTTCGAGCGCAGCAGCGCAGCAATGGGGGGTGGGGGCAGTACCCCGGCAGCGCAACGGACCTTTCGGCGACCGTCAAGGCGTATCTCGCGCTGAAACTTGCCGGTGATTCGGCGGATGCGCCGCACATGCGGCGTGCGCGTGAACAGGTACTCGCGCTCGGCGGTGCGGAGCGGTGCAACTCCTTCTCGAACTTCTATCTCGCCGCGCTTGGACAGGTGCCATGGTCAGCGGTACCGACGATTCCGCCAGAAGTGCTCTGGTTGCCTCGGTGGTTTTTCTTCCACCTTTCGAAGGTGAGCGCGTGGAGCCGCACGATGATCCTGCCGCTGGCGATCGTGAGTGTCCTTCGCCCCACGAGAAAACTGGATCCGAGTCAGTGCATCGATGAGCTGTTCATCGATGCACGAGAACGCGCGCGGCTGTACCAGCGTCCGGATGGCTCACGTTTTTGGCGGCGCCTCTTTGGTGCCATCGACTCGCTCTTGAAGGTGGCCGAACACTTCGGCGGCACGCCAGTGCGAAGCCGAGCGATCCGCGAGTCATTCGAATGGATTCTGCAGCGTGCAAGTCAAGATTCCCCCGCGCCAACAGCGGGGCTGGGCGCCATTTTTCCGCCGATGGTCTACCTGCAGATCGTGATGCACGCGCTCGGCATTCCGCGAAGCGATCCGCGCGTGGTTCGTGCCGAGAAGGATTTGGACGCATTCTTCATCGAGGATGAGGAGGGCATACGCATCCAGCCCTGTTTCTCGCCCGTGTGGGATACGGGGATCGCCCTCTACGCGATGAACGACTGTGGGCTCGATGCCACGAATCGTTCCGCCGCACGCGCCGCATCCTGGTTGGTTCGGAAGGAGGTCTCCTTTCGCGGCGACTGGGCGGAGAACTGCGCGGCGGAGGCGCCCAGTGGGGGTTGGGCTTTCGAATACGACAACGCTTGGTATCCGGACTGCGACGACACGGCGATGGTTGCGATGGCGCTTGCACGCACGGGTGGAGCAGCCGCATGCGCGGCGGGAGAACGGGGCGTGGAGTGGCTGCTCGCCATGCAGAATGATGATGGCGGTTGGGCGGCGTTCGACCGCACCGAGCACCGGCCGATTCTGGAGTGCGTTCCTTTCGCTGATCACAATGCGATGCAGGATCCGTCATGCCCGGACATCACTGGTCGAGTCTTGGAGTGCCTGTCGTGGCATGGACTGCGCGTGGGGCATCCCGCGATCGATCGTGCCGTGCGTTACATACGCTCCCATCAGGAGACGGAGGGCTGCTTCTTCGGACGCTGGGGGGTCAACTACATCTATGGAACCTGGCAGTCCGTGATCGGTCCGATCCGCTGCGGGGTGGGGCGGGATGAGCCGTGGATTGTGCAAGCGGGCGAGTGGATTCGTTCCGTCCAAAAGTCCGACGGATCCTTCGGCGAGACCGCTGATTCCTACATCGATCCTCGACTCAAGGGGCAGGGTCCCTCCACGGCATCGCAAACGGCGTGGGGTGCGATGGTGCTGCAAGAAGTCTTTGGTCCGCGTGACCGAGGACTCGAGCGCGCCATGGTCTGGCTCTGCGAAACGCAACTCGGGGCTGCGGCGGCGATCGACCCTGCGCGAAATCCAGATGGTGATCCAGCGGGATCATGGAGCGAGCCATTCTTCACTGGCACGGGATTTCCCTGCGTGTTCTATCTGCGCTATCACCTCTACCGCCTCTACTTTCCGCTGATGGCGCTCGGGCGATTTGTTGCCGCACGCGGTTGAGCGCGATGCGCGTCAAAATGGCGCGGGCGACTGAAAGACCTGCCGCTGGCCGGTCATTGGATGCGTGAACTCCAGCAGTGTTGCGTGCAGGCAGAGTCGTGGCGCGAGTCGCAGCAATTCGCTCGGGGCGTACAGATCATCGCCGAGCATCGGGTGACCGATCGTGAGCATGTGAAGCCGCAACTGATGCGATCGCCCTGTCCGCGGCGAAAGCCGCACGCGTGTGCGCGCGGGATGTGAGAGGCGTTCGAGGACCTGCCAGTCTGTGATGCTCGGGCGGCCCTGCTCGTGATCGATGCGTTGACGCGGGGGATTCGCGACATCTTTCGCAAGGGGAAGGTCGATGGTGCCGCGCTCCTCCGCGCAGTGACCACCCACAAGCGCTTCGTACTCCTTGCGCACGGAACGTGCCTCGAACTGCATCGAGAGCGCTCGGTGCGTGGACGGATCAAGCCCAAGCACCATGAGACCGCTCGTGTCGCGGTCGAGGCGGTGAACAATGCGCGCACCCGTGAAGTCCTCTGCCACACGACGCGCAATGCAGTCCGCCTTTTCCTCGCCGATGCCGGGAACGGACAGAATGCCGTGCTGCTTGTCAATCACGATCAGGTGAGCATCCACGTGCACCGCCGCGTAGCCGCGACCTACAATCGGGCTGCGAGGGCCGCCTTCGTTGGCCGTCTCTTCCATGCGTTCCATCATCCCATACATCGCAGCGGCGCACGCGCTGTTCCTTCCCGCCTGCGCCACCCCGCAGATCTCACCGCCGGTCGCCAAGGCGCCCACCGAAGACCCGGCAGTGTGGCGCGCATCGGAGTCGGCGTGGCTGAAGAACCACACTCAGCTCACCTTTCCCGATCGATTCGTCAAAGCGGGTGAGGCGTACTTCTCGCCCGATGGTCGGCAGATCATCTTTCAGGCAGTCGAGCAGCCGGCACCTGGCAAGGCGCCCGATGACTTTTATGCGATGTTCACCGCTGAACTCGGCGCGGATGCAACGGGCAAACCGATGTTGTCGCGAATCGAGCGGATCAGTCCGCCCGCTTCGGCAAACACATGTGGTTGGTTCGAGGAGTCGCGACCAGGAATGGTTCTTTTCGGTTCGACCATCACGACCCCGGCAGTGACCGATGCGCCGGGATACCAGCGCGGAAGTGGGCGGTACAAGTGGCAGTTCCCGCCCGAGATGCGCATCGTGGAGATTCCGATGGCCGATTCGGAAAGCATTGCCACGGGTCGCACGCAGCCCAAGGTGATCGTCGGCGATGGGCGGGCTTATGCGGCCGAGGGATCGACCACGCGCGATGGTCGAAGCCTCCTCTATTGCTCGCTGGAGAGCGGCCAAGGTGATTTGCGCGTACGCGATATGCCGACAGGTCTGGATGTCACCATCGTGAACGCCCCTGGCTATGACGGTGGGCCCTTCTTTTCCCCTGATGAGCGACGTATCTGTTACCGATCCGACCGACGTGGCGACAGCCTGTTGCAAGTGCAAGTCGCGGATCTCGTTCGTGATGGCGGCGGGAGGATCACAGGCTCCGCCAACGAGCGCCAACTCACGGACAATGAGCATGTCAATTGGGCACCGTTCTGGCATCCAACGGGAGCGATGATTGTGTATGCATCGAGCGAGGTCGGTCACAGCAACTATGAGATCTTTGCAGTGACGACAGATCCGTCATCGCCGCCGCAGCGCACACGCGTGACGCACGCCCTCGGCGCGGATGTGCTGCCCGTCTTTGATGGAGCGGGGCGGCGAATGATGTGGACGAGCCAGCGCGGCGAAGGGCGTTCAAGCCAACTCTGGATCGCGGACTTCGTCCAGGCGGTCCCCGGAAAACCCTGAAGAGGTCGTACCTATGAGCATTTTCGACGAGCGCCGTTTCCTGATTCCCTTTCGAAGCCAGCTGCTGCCGCAACTGTTTACGGACACGCTCGTCATCGGTGGGGGCGTCGCGGGACTTCGTGCTGCGATCGAAGCGGCGCGTCATGGCACGGTGACGGTGCTGGTGAAGGGGCCGATGGATCTTTCCAATACGCAGTGGGCTCAGGGTGGCATCGCCGCTGCGCTCGCTGCAGATGATTCACCAGACGCACATGAACGCGACACGCTCATTGCGGGGGCTGATCTGTGCGATGAAGATTCCGTGCAGACCCTTGTGCGCGAGGGCCCCGCCGAGATCGAGTGGCTGCAGTCCGCAGGCATGCGCTTCGATGAGGGTGAGTCGGGCATCGCGCTTGGGCTGGAAGGCGGCCATGGACGCGCGCGGATCCTCCATGCGGATGGCGACCAGACAGGGCGTGCGCTGATGCGAACACTGATTGACGCGGCGGCGCGCACCCCGGGCATTCGTATTTTTGACCGCTGCTTCGCGGTTGATTTATGCACGGATGGTGCGCAGCGCGTGACGGGCGCACTCACTTGGCATGCGAGATTTGGCCTTCAAGTGCTCTGGGCGCGCGCCACGATTCTGGCTGCCGGCGGCGCGGGGCAGGTGTACCGCGAGACATCCAACCCTCGTGTGGCGACCGGTGACGCCATCGCCATGGCGTGGCGTGCAGGAGCGCAGGTGCAGGACATGGAGTTCATGCAGTTTCACCCGACCACCCTCTACGTGGCGGGTGCACCCCGTCACCTCATCAGCGAAGCGGTCCGCGGCGAGGGCGCACGGTTGGTGGATCGCCAAGGTGTGGCCATCATGCAGGGACGCGACGCGCGGGCGGATCTCGCGCCGCGTGATGTGGTGACACGCGGCATCGTCGAGCACCTCGCCGCTTCGGGAGACTCGTACGCATTTCTGGATGCGCGACATCTCGGCAGTCAAGGCTTTGCCCGCCGCTTCCCGGGGCTCGCTCGAATGCTGCACGAGTACGGGATCGATGGCGGCAGCGCGCTCATCCCCGTGCATCCTGCGGCGCACTACACGATCGGTGGTGTTTGGACGGACCTGGATGGACGCACTTCGCTGCGAGGGCTATACGCCTGCGGCGAAGTCGCATCCAACGGAGTGCATGGTGCGAACCGTCTCGCCAGCAACAGCCTTCTCGAGGGGCTCGTGTTCGGTCGGCGCACGGTGCAGGCAGCCATTCGCGATCCGCTGCCAGATGCCGTTCCCATGCAGTGGGAGAGCAAAGTGCGCACTTCGGTTGCGGGCGAGCTGGATCTTGACGATGTTCGTTCAAGCCTCCGGAGCGCCATGTGGCGAAATGTGGGCATCGTTCGAGATGGCGCGAAGATGCGCGACTGTGTGGACATGTTCGCGTTCTGGGGTCGGTATGCGCTTGGATCTGTCTTCGATGAACCGACCGGTTGGGAGACGCAGAATCTGCTGACGGTTGGTCACCTCATGACTCGAGCTGCGCTGGAGCGCCGTGAGTCCCGCGGCACGCACACGCGTTTGGATTGGCCCGCACACGATCCACATGGACCGCAGCACCTGCTATGGCGCATCGGCGATGCCAATGCACTCTGGCGGCCGGCGGTGCGCGCGGTCCGGAGCGGTGCATGATGCTCGGTCGTCACGCAGCCTGTCGAACTGCTGCACGATCTCGGTCGTTCATGCTTGTTGCGACACTGTTCGCTGGATGCTGGTGCGGTGTGCTGGACGGGTGTGCCGAGGAACGCACGGTGCATGTCAAGCGTGGCGCGAGCAAGTTCGGACTGGAGTCACCCGTGGGAACCGAAACGATCATGCCCGATGGCACTCGCGTCGTGGTGGTGGATGAACTCCCGTCCCGTGTGTCCGATGCAGACGCGCAGCCGATCGGATCGTTCATCGTGCCGAAACCTGAATACACCGCGCCGCCCTACAGCCCTGCGGCGCTGCAGTCGCCACCGAAACCAAAGCCGCGACCGGTCGAAGAACTCAAGTTACGAGAGGAACTGCCCAACGGCACCGTTGTGCTTCGTGCCGTGATGCCCGAGCATGTGGTCTCGCACTTCAGTTATGCGCTGAAGAACCGCGAGTATGCGCCGTTCTACGCGCAGATGCTCTCGCGCGAGGCACGGGCCGCCTACGAGGGGGCAGGTGGCGAGGCTGCCTTCAGTGCATGGGCAGAAGGCAACCGCAAGGATCTGCTCGCGTTCATCACCCGCATCGCTTCTGGTTGGAACGGTGCACTCGTCGTCGCCGATCGTTCCGCGCCCATGCGACTGCGCTATCGGCTGGACCGCCGAACACTGCCGGACATCCGCTTCGAAATCATCGAGATCGAAAATGAAGCGGGGGGTCTGCGCCTCGCCATGGTGCGGTGAGAAGTCGCGGTCGCGACCGCCTCATGACATCGCCTTGCGCGCTGCGACGAGGCCAGCGTCACTCGAAGCGACCGCGATCGAGCAGATCAAGGTTGTACAGCCCGCGCAGATCCTTCGCCGACAGGTGTTCCAGTTGCTCCAGCTCGCGCACCGCCTTTCGCGCCTTGCGGATACCGAGGCGCCCGAGCATCGCGAACTTCGACGCGAGGATGTCGCGCAGATTTGCCGTTGTGTTGCGCGCGTGTCCTGCGGGATACATCACCAGTCCACTGTCAAGTTTGCGGCCATCGGTCATCTCGATCGTCAACGATGTGGGAATGCCGTCCGGGTAGCGGCGGTCGTAGTCGGGGCCACCGTGTTCGAAGGTGATCTTGCCCATCAGTGCACGCGTGACGGGATCGTGAATCGCCTCTGCCGAGTAGTCGTGGGGACCGAGCATGATTGCCTTCCACCATCCATCAACCGTCGAGGGCAGTCCGTCGCCGCCCGATGCGTCCTGTGCCTCGAATGCCTTGCGAAGCATCGTCGACACGATGTAGACCATGGAATGATCCGCACTCTGTCGAGTGTGCGGATCGCGCTTTGCCGGATCCCCGATGATCGAGAACGCCGGCTCGTATGCAGTGATACGGATGGCGGCGATTCGATCGGGCGACACAAGCAGATTGGGTTGCGCCACCAGGAGATCAATCAGCCCCTGCAGCGCACCTGCAGACTGATGCTCGTACAGGCCCAACTTGAAGTGCATGCCCATCACGGCAAAGTCATCGCCGGAGAATCCCAGGACGAGATCGAAAGGGCTGTCCCCCTGCGTCTTCTCGAACTGACGGAACATGCTCTCTGGGTTGCGGAAGATGTCGCGCGGCCCAAGGAAACCACGCATGGAACGCTGCATGGACAGCACAGCAGCTTCCGTGCTCAGCGCCGCGGATGCGCCCTTGGAATCGGAGAGCTGTTTGCCCGCGCGGATCGCGCGCCAGGGGATGTAGTGCGCAACGGTCATGCCGATGGCACTCTCGATCTCCTCGGCCGTCGCGCCGAGCATCGCACCATACACCGCGCTGCTGGCGATTGCGCCATGCACGACGTGGTCGATCTTGTACGTCTTGAGGCTGAAGACCTCTGCGAGCCGTCCCCGAATCTCATCAATGGCAATCATCCCACGCAGCGCAGCGGCACCGTCGAGTCGCGCGATCTGCGCAGCGGCAATCGCGACTGGATAAAAGTCGTTGTGACCGAACTCGCCTGCCGTATGTCCCAGCGCCGGGTTGTAACCAAAGTTTGTTCCGTTGGAATCCCACTCGCGCACGGCAGCGGAGTTGGCCACGATCGCCTTCTCGGGGGCGACGACCTGCCGTGATCCGAAGACGCGTGCGCCGACCTTTCCACTGGAGTAACTGAGCGCCTCCTCACGGAGCAGCACTGGTGCATTGGTCCCAAGCGCGAGCGCGGAGACACCGCAGAGAACGCTGTCTGTATGGAACAGGACGGTTCGCTCCCTCACGGCAGCGGATGGATCACCCGCATGAAGGAAGTCGATCGCGTACTGACCGATGCCGAGCGCCTGATTCGTGTTTCGTGGGAGTTGGGTTGCCGTCATGGGTTTGCTCCGTGGAGCCCCTCAGTCTACGGAACGCCCCCGAACCCGGGTCGCCACGAGTCAGTTGTTGAAGAGCGCCTCGTACAGTTCGACGATCCCGCGTCCCTGCGTGGCAACGGTCTCGAAGATCGGCCGACCCGATGCGATATCGAGCAGTTCGCGCACAAGCTTCGCCTCGCCTGCGTGGTCTGCCTTGTTTGCGATGAAGAGGTCGGCAATCTCCAGAATGCCGGCCTTGTCCATCTGAACGCTGTCGCCCATGCCTGGCACGGTCACCACCGCAGTCCGATCCACGAAATGACGGATTGCAACATCGTTCTGTCCGGCGCCGACCGTTTCAACCACCAGATGATCAAAGCCGGCAGCTCCGACAAGCCCAATCAGTTGTTCCAGCGTTCGGTAGTCCTCGCCGATGATCGCCATGCTTCGGTAGAACACCCCTTCATCCACGGCATTGAAGTCGACGCGAAGGCGGTCACCAAGCAGCGCGCCGCCGGTGATCGGACTCATGGGATCAAAGGCAATGACTGCGGTGCGTCGACCACGCCGTACTGCTTCAGATGCCATTGCAGCAACGAGCGTGCTCTTGCCGGCACCTGGCGCGCCCGTAATGCCGATCACGCGCGCAGGCCGCCGCAGTGTGGTCGATGCGGGGAGCGTGCCAGCCGCAGCCATCGACATCAGCCTGCCAAGTTGTGCCGTGGGATGCGCGGACTGGTGGAGTGGGGCGTAGGGACGGACCGATCCGCGCACGCTCTCCACAATCTGATCCATGCCCGTCCCCGTGTGATAGATCCGGGCCACGCCAGCTTCCAGAAGCGTGGTGACATCTTCCTGCGGGATGATGCCGCCGACATTCACGGGAATGTCCGATCGCCCGGCAGACTTCAACTCTTCGAGCAGCTTCGGGACGAGCACCAGATGCGAGTTGCTCATCATCGATGCCGCCACACAGTCGACGTCCTCATCACGCGCGCCGATGGCGAGACCGCGCGGGGTCTGCCAGAGTCCTGAATAGATCACATGGATCCCACTGTCGCGCATGATCCGCGCGATGAGTTTCACACCGCGGTCATGTCCATCGAGTCCCATCTTGCCGAGCAGCACGCGGGGCCTGTGGGGGAGATCTGCACAGCGGTCCATCTTCGGGATGGCTGTGGTTGGCTCAGTGAGTCCACGGGGCATCAGGACTTTTCCGTTGGGGTCGCGGTAGGCACCTCGTTCGATTCATCGCCGACGGCGTCCGCCGCGGTGACCCGCTTCGCCTCCGTCGTCCACTCGGCAGGCAAGAAGCGATGCGCGAAGAACCCCACGACTTTTTCCCCGTCTTGCAGCATGTAGTCATCTATCTCGATGCTCGTTCCATCAGCCGCTCGGACAACAGCGATGGATTTGCTCATCCAGCGTGACATATCAATCTCGGTCGCATGCCGAACCTCAATCATGGTCTTACCGCTTCGGAGGATTCCAGTCTCACTCCGTTCCGTCAGTTCCACTCGTTTCGTCTGTAACTTCACGAGTGACAAAAGAAACCATGGCGCACTGATGACTCCGCAGCCAATGACATACACGTAGAGCTGGAGCGGACGATCCCACGCCGGGACTGGCGATGGCGGCGGTTGAAACTCGGCAACTCGCTTCTTCGACTGCTCGTAATCGGCCCGGTCCTCTGCGCTCAGCGACTTTCCTTCATCTGCCTTCTTCTGAAGCGAATCGAAGGTATTTTTTGCATCCTCGAAGTCGCGGTACGTCTGTTCATCGTGCGGAATTCGAATCCAGTAGTCGTACGCGCCCCAGACTCCGAGCCCAAAGCAGAGGACGACATAGACCCCGAGCCAGATCAAGCGCTTTGTTCTGGGTGTGCAGACGACTTCCATTCTGGCTGATTCTAGCCATTTTGGTTTGACGAGGTCGTGTTTGCCGCTACCGTGAAAGGATGCCTCACGTGTCCTACCGCCTCCCCTCCCTGAGTGCATTTGTCATCTCCTGCAGCGCCTACGGGCAGTGCGCCGAGGACTTGAACAACGACGGGACCGTGGATGCTCTTGATCTCGCCGAAGTGCTCGTCAGTTGGGGCCAGGCAGCGGGCGGTGACGTGAACGGCGACGGTGCCGTGGATGGCACTGACCTTGCCGCGGTGGTCTCCGCATGGGGTGCATCGTGCCCCGTCGGACCGCCAAAGGAAGTCAAACTGGCATGCCAGTCGATTGCGGTCGCGCCCTTCGCGTCGTTCGTGCAAACATTCACGGTGGGCAGCGCAGTCCGCGTGGGCATCGACCCTGCGCTGACGCCAGTGACCGCAGGTGGTGTCGCTGATGTGTGGGTGGTCGCCAACCGCACTGCCGCCGAGTGGGCCGCGAACAACGTTCTGCAGGATGTCCGCGGTACGGCGCAGGCGATCACGCTCGGTTCGACACTCGCGGCCAATCTGTTCGAGTTGACAGGCGGAACAACGCTGTCGGGTGACGGCAATCTGGCGGTCGGCCGCGGCTACGACTTGGTGGTGGACATCAACCGTGACGGTCGGCTCGGCGCAGGCGATCTGATCGATGGTGGGGGGGACACTGCGGGACTTTGGATCGCGCGAGATCCGACGGCTTCCGGACCACTGCAGGTGACAACGCTCTCGAGCTACACCGCGAGCGGCGCGACATCGGGTTTCACGACATCACGGCTGTGGTACCCGACCACCATCGCATCGCTCGGACAGCGACCACTGGTCGTCATTTCCCACGGCAATGGTCATCAGTACACCTGGTACGACTACCTCGGAACGCATCTGGCAAGCTGGGGGTTCATCGTGATCAGCCACCAGAACAACACGGTCCCGGGGATTGAGACCGCCTCCACCACGACTCTTCAGCACACGAGCGCGATCATCGCACAGCAGAGCACGGTCGCTGGCGGCGCCATCAACGGGCGAATCGACGTGTCGCGCATCGGCTGGATCGGACACAGTCGTGGCGGCGAAGGCATCGTTCGTGCGTACGACCGCATCTTCGACAACACCTATACCCCAACGGGCTACGGACTCTCCAACATCAAGTTTCTCTGCTCGATCGCGCCGACGGACTTCCTTGGCGTCAATTCTGCAAACCCGCATGCCGCCAACTTCATGCTGTTGTGGGGTTCTGCCGATGGCGATGTCAGTGGTATTCCGACCAACACGGTGACCTGGTCATTCAATCTGGCCGAACGCTGCACGGGCTTCCGAAACACCGTCTATGTGCACGGGGCGGACCACAACGATTTCAACTGCTGCGGCACGAACGACTTCCAGGGTCCCACAGGCACGGCGATCAGCAACGCGGGTGCGCAGGCCGTTGCAAAGGCGTTCATCCTCGCTGCGCTGAAGTATCACCTCGAGTCGGAAACGGCGCTTGGCGAATTCCTCTGGCGACCGTCATCCTCGCTGCGCCCCCCGGGAGTCTCTTCGGCATTCACGGTTGTCAAGGAGGTCGTGCCCGCCGCGAGCGCCAACGTGCGCACCATCGACAACTTCCAGACGCAGACAGGCACGAGCACTTCAAGCAGTGGTGGGAGCGTGGTTTCGACGGTCACCAACATTTCGGAGGCTTTCGCGCGTGACACGGACTCGACCTACACCTGGAGCACCGGCAATCCTCACAATGGCTCGATCCGCGCCACATCGACCGACACGCAGCGCATGGTCGCGTGGGACTGGAGTGTGTCGGCAGGCATGACCTGGGACTTGCTGCCTGCGCTGCGCGACCTTTCGACATGGAACTTCGTGCAGGTGCGCGTCGGTCAAGGGACGCGTCATCCCAATACCGTCACGCTCAATGGCGGCGCGACCTTCACCTGGGTGCTGCAGGATGCGCAGGGAAATGTGTCGAAGGTGTCGAGCGGTGCCTCTGGCGAAGCCGTGAACCGCCCCTATCAACGCACGGGCAGTGGCACAGGTGCTGGATGGCAGAACGAACTGCGTACCGTGCAACTTCGGCTGCGTGACTTCAAGTCCGTGAACCCGCTGATCGACCTCTCGCGGATCGCCTCGGTGCGCATGGAGGTGGGCGGCTCGTCGGGAAGCACCACGGGTCGGTTCGTGATCGATGACCTGCAGTTTGTGAAGGAGTGAATGTGAAGCGAGCATCCCTGTCAGCGAGTGTTCTTGCGGCGAGCGCGGCAGCGGCGGGCATCTGGTGGAACGCCGGCGCGGCGGCGCAGCAGCCGCCTCAGGCATCGCAGCCCACGCCTGCCGACGAAGTGAATCGTCTGCCGGAACTTCCCAAGACACCATCCGCGAGCAGTACCGCGCAGCCTGTGTCCGTGCAGTGGGTGCAGTTGGCGAAGCCATATCCAAGTGACTTCCGCGCGGAACGGCCTCTCGTTCGTGCGGGCTGGTTGATGGTCGTCCGAGCGGATACTGCACTTCTGACCCCGCGTTCGCTGGCAGAGCCGCTGCTGCTCGCGGCGGGTGATGGTTGGACCACGAGCGTGGAGTGGATGCAGCATGGACATACGTCAGGGCACCGAGTCTGCTTCATTCCATGGGTCGGTGACGCGCAGCCATCCGGCTCGCCAGAGCTGCGTGGCTCATCGGAGTCGATCAAGGAACGTGCGAACCTTCGGGGACTTCGCATCTGGTTCGGTACGCCTGAACTGCCGGAGCGCGTGGATGCTGCGATGCTTGCGCGCGAGCGCGCACTCGCGCAAACGAGCGGTCTGCAACCGACTCCAGCCGATCGCATGCCCGCTGCGAGCGCGGACCTGACGCTCGCGGACAGGGACGCACTGGTTGGGCGCATGAGACAGTTGGCTGCGCAGTGGTGCCCGGCAGAGGTGGAAGCCGAGGTCGAAGCGAAGGTCGAAGCCCAAGCGCCCGAGGGCGCGCGCTGAAGCCTGGGCGCTAGAGCGCGGCTTCGCCCATGGCTTGCTGGAAGGGTTGCGCCGGAGTTGCGGGGGCGTTCAGCAGGTAGCGAACTGCGGATCGGTCGACCAATGTGCCGCACTCGGGACATGTCGCACTGCCCTCAAGATGAGAGACATCATGGCGACACAGTGGGCAGCGCACATCATTGAATGCGATCAGGATGCGAAGCCCACAGTGCTTGCAGGAGTCGCCTCCAGGAACGAACCGACTTCGCTTGCCGCAGCGCGGACAGAGGATCTCCGTTGACTCGATGGTCGCTGACTTGCTGATGCGCTTGGCTCCGACGCGGTAGATCACTCCAACTGCGATCGTCAGGCACAGGGCGATCATCAGGTCCGCGGTCAGCAACCGCGCTGGGAGGAAGTTGCTGCCAGCATGCGACTGGCCATTGACCAGCCAGCACGAGAGTCCGCCTGCCACAAGAAGAAGCGCGATGATGGCGGGCACGAGGCGACGCTCGATGATGCCCAGCGGCAGTGCGGCTGTTGCGCCGAGGACCGCCAGTGATCCCGCGGTGAACGAGAGAGGAAACGCGACTTGCAACTCCCAGATGTCGTTGAAGCGGTCTTGCAGCACGATCAGCGTCCACTGCAGTGCCGCTGCGCACACAATCACGATGCCAAGTGCGCAGGCAATCCGGACGAAGCGTGAGCGAGAGGGCGTCACGCCGCACGCGCACGCAGCGAGGCAGCATGCGGAGCCGGTCAGAACGGTCCACATTCCCATTGCGTGGTCGATGTCCGTTCGACCTGTCCACCGAAGAGCCGCGGTTGCAACAACGGCTGCCGGTCCACATGCTGCGACGCCAATGAGCAGCAGCGCACCCCACGCCATGCGCCGTGTTCGCAGGATTGGAGATCCTGCATGCCTCAGCGGAACAATGAGCGCTGGGAATGTCATGCCGATCAGGAACATGAGCGCAACCACCGCATCCTCGCGGAGGATGGTGCTTGGCGCCCAGATCAGCGTCAGCCCGAGCGCCGCGAGCAGTCCGATTACCACGGCAGTGGCGATACAGAGAGGCGTCAGCGCAATCTCATCGCTTCGCGGGAGCGTGGGCAGCAGCAGTCCACAACCCACAACGATGATGACACAGCTGCCGACTGCCTTCGCGAGCAGGTCGCCCTGGGCGTCGAAGAGCAGCAGAGCCACCATCAGCGCTCCTGCCGCGAAGAGCGACAGCAGCATCAGGCGGATGACGAGCAGACGCAGCGTCACGTCGTCAGGGTAGTGCTCGCCGCCGGGGGCGGCTCGGTCGAAGCACCTGTGCTCGAACGCACCGTGAAGACCAGATGTTCCTTGCCTTCGGGGCGCGTTCCCTCGATCGCATCGCCAGCCTTGAACTCGCCGGTGAGCAGGCTCTCTGCAAGCGGATCCTCGATGTAGGAACCAATTGCGCGGCGCAGCGGACGCGCACCAAAGTCGGGGTTGTAGCCCTTCTCAATGATGAAGTCCTTCGCCGCCTGATCGAGCGCCAGCGTCATCTGCCGCTCCCCGAGGCGCTCGCGCACCTTCGCCAATTCGATGTCGATGATCTGCACAAGGTCGTCCTTCACCAGCGGGCGGAAGACGATGGTGTCATCGAGGCGATTGATGAACTCCGGTCGGAAGAACTTTTCCACTTCGCTGAGCAGGGACTTCTTGATCTTCTCGTAGTCCTGCACCTCCGCGCGCTTGGTGAAGCCGAAGTTCGAGCCGCCCTTGATGAGATCGGCACCAATGTTGCTCGTCATGATGACGATCGTGTTCTTGAAGTCGACCTGTCTGCCGAAGGAATCGGTCAGACGACCTTCCTCCATGATCTGCAGCAGCATGTTGAACACATCGGGATGCGCCTTCTCCACCTCATCGAGCAGCACCACGGAGTAGGGGCGCCGTCGGATGCGTTCGGTGAGCTGTCCGCCCTCCTCGTATCCGACATAGCCGGGAGGCGCGCCGACGAGACGCGACACCGTGTGCTTCTCCATGTACTCGCTCATGTCGAGGTAGATCATGGACTCGGGATCGCCGAACATGAACTCGGCGATCGCCTTCGCCAGAAGCGTCTTGCCGACGCCGGATGGTCCAACGAAGAGGAATGAGCCCATCGGCCGCTTCGGGTCCTTGAGCCCTGCGCGTGCCTTCCGAATGGCGCGTGACACCGCTTTGACTGCCTCGTCCTGACTGACGACCTTGCGGTGCAGTTCGCTCTCGAGCTGCAGCAGACGCTCCGATTCGCCCTTCGCCATGCGGGTCAACGGCACGCCCGTCATCTTGGCGACAACCTCGCGGATGACCTCCTCGTCCACCGTGGCTTCGGTCTCGTTCATGCGATCACGCCACGCCTGTTGGAGTTTCTCCTTTTCCTTGCGCAACTTTTCCGCCTGATCGCGGAGTTCCGCGGCACGCTCATAGTCAGCGCCCTTGACCGCCTCATCCTTCTCGATCGCGAGGCGCTCCACGCGCTCCTCAAGTTCGGTCAGATCAGGTGGCTTGGTCATGCTCTTCAGGCGAAGGCGTGCACCCGCTTCGTCGATCACATCGATCGACTTGTCCGGTTGCACACGCCCCGTGATGTAACGACCGGAAAGTTCGACTGCCGCCTTCAGCGCATCGTCGGTGTAACGCACGCGGTGGTGGGAGGCGTACTTGTCGCGCAGGCCCTTGAGGATCTCGATGGTTTGTGCAGCCGTTGGCGGCTCGACGGCGATGGACTGGAATCGCCGCTCGAGAGCAGCATCCTTCTCGATGTACTTGCGATACTCGTCGAAGGTCGTGGCACCCACGCACTGGATCTCGCCGCGCGAGAGTGCAGGCTTGAGCACGTTGGACGCATCGATCGCACCCTCGGCGCCACCGGCGCCGACGAGCGTGTGCAGCTCATCGATGAAAAGAATCACGTTCTTCGCGCGGCGCACCTCGTTCATGACCGCCTTGATGCGCTCCTCGAACTGGCCGCGGTACTTGGTCCCCGCCACCATCGCGGCAAGGTCGAGCACCACCAGCCGCTTCTCGAAGAGCAGATCGGGAACCTCTTGCGCGATGATGGCCTGCGCAAGACCCTCGGCAATCGCCGTCTTTCCGACGCCCGCTTCGCCAAGCAGCACCGGATTGTTCTTGGTTCGACGGCACAGCACCTGGATGAGCCGCTCGATTTCCTGGTGCCGTCCGATGACGGGGTCGAGTTCGCCGTTGCGTGCGAGTTCGGTCAAATCTCGGCCGAAGGAGTCGAGGGCAGGGGTCTTGCTCTTTGTTGCACGCCGTGCGCCTGGCTCTCGCTCGCCCGGCCCTGCTTCTCCCGCGCCCGGTTCTTGCTGCGCCTGTGGCGTCTCCTCTTCGCTTTCGCCGCCCGCACCGAGCAGATTCAGAACTTCCTCACGGACATCTTCCAGCTTGAGCCCGAGATTCACAAGGACCTGCGCAGCCACGCCATCCTGCTCGCGCAGCAGCCCGAGCAGCAGATGCTCGGTACCGACGTAGTTGTGGTTGAGATTGCGCGCTTCCTCAATGGCGTACTCGAGCACCTTCTTTGCCCGTGGCGTCTGCGGCAACTTGCCCATGGTCACCATCTCGGGACCGCTCTTGACAAGCTTCTCCACTTCAAGCCGCACCTTGCGCAGATCGATGCCGAGATTCTTCAGCACATTGGCTCCAACGCCCGAGGCCTCCTTCACGAGCCCAAGCAGAATGTGCTCGGTACCGATGTACTCATGGTTGAAACGCTGCGCCTCTTGATTGGCGAGTGCCATGACCTTGCGTGCGCGATCGGTTAGTCGTTCAAACATGGGGAACCTCCTGTTGGTGAATCACTGATCCTACGACCCTCAACCTCATGCCGCCGAACGACTCCCAGCGGGCGGCACTCGTCAGCGGCATACCGCTGCTGAGGAACTATCGGATTCGTTTCACCAACACTCAACCCATGCCGTCAAGATTCTTGGACACATGCTGGGATTGGCAAATCGCTTTGCATCAGCACAAGAATTGGTAAAAGACGCACCGATAGGCGTTTGTGAGTAGTCCTCGCCATTCGCCCGGATCAGGAGGATCATTGTGCGGCGGCGGAGTCGCTTGTGCCGTTGGTCAGATGAACCTGCCGGGTTGCGCGGGCGGCCACCTCACGGTCGTGGGTCACCATGACGATGGTCAGACCTTGCTTGTGCCGTTCGGCGAGGAGGTCGAGGATGCCCGCGCCTGTCGTGGCGTCCAGATTGCCTGTTGGTTCATCCGCCAGCAGCACGGCGGGGCGATTGATCAGCGCACGTGCGATCGCCACGCGTTGGCGTTCACCACCGGAAAGCTGTGAGGGTCGGTGCGTGAGGCGATGATCGAGACCGAAAGCCCCGAGAAGGGCCTCTGCGTCGCGGCGAAGAGCCGTGCGTCTCTTCGCGCGCGCGCCAAAAACAAGCGCCGGCAACAGCGTGTTCTCAAGCACACTCAACTCGGGCAACAAGTGATAGAACTGGAAGACGAATCCAATGTCACGATTTCGGTAGGTGTCCAGGGCAGAACCGGGTTGCAGAGAGAGAGGCTCGCCACGAAAGCGAATCTCTCCTTTGCCGGCATCTGGGCGATCCAGACCGCCGAGCAGATGCATCAGCGTGCTCTTGCCGGATCCGGACGATCCAAGAACTGCAAGCCATTCGCCGCTGTGCACGGCCAAATCCACGCCGCGAAGGACTTCGACGCCGTGCGCACCGAAGCGGTAGGTCTTGTGAACGCGGCACGCCTGGAGGAGTGGCTGCTCAGCCATAGCGAAGCGCCTCCACAGGGTCGATGTCCGCAGCCTTGGCCGCAGGAATCGCGGAACCAATGACGCTGAAGAGCACGCCGCCCACGGCGGTCGTTCCAGCCGCCCACCAATCCACCTTGTCGGGCACGAGCGTGAAGTAATAAATGCTCGGATCCCAGATGAGTGTGCCGTGGTGCAAGGTCAGGCCGAGCGCGGCTGCGCTCAGCACGATTGTGCCCAGTGTCCAAAGCAGGGTTGGCAAAAACTTTCGCCGCAGTGCAGTCACGCAGAGCCCAACGGCGCATGCCGATGCAAGCCCCCATGCGGTGATGCGGATCGCCAGCGGTGCATCGCTTCCGATTGCTTCATGGATGGGATTCACATTGGTCACGATTCCCCACGCCAACACAACGCCAAGCGCACTTCCGAGCGTCCCGATGATCAGTCCATAGCGCAGAAAAATCCACATGACTCCGGTGCGTGATGCGCCGACGCTTCGCAGAATGCCAATATCGCGTGTCTTCTCAACGACGATCGCCCAGAAGATCGAGAGGATCAACCCGGCGCATACGAGGTAGATCAGCGAGAACAGCACGCGCATCATTTCCCGCTCCTTCTCGACGGGGATGATCAGATCGCGCAGCTGCTGCTCCCACGTCAACACCTGTACAAAGCGAGGCATGGAGGCAGTCCGCAAGCGATCTGCTTCGATGCGGTCTGCGAATGCGTCGTAGGTGGCCTGCACGCGATCCCGCAGCGCATCCGCCGAACATCCCGGCTTTGCACGAAGCAGCAGCTTGGTGACGCGTGCAGGTGTCCGCCCGATGACGGGGTAATTGCCTGAAGCATCAGGATCTGCCGTCAGATCGTAAAGCGGTGCTTCATCGAGGCGAAGCAATCGCTGTCCCTCTGCGAGCGGTATGTACACGCGATTGCGATCGATTTCAAAGAGACCTGTCTGTACCTCGTTGACAACGGGGAAAATCTGTTCGCGCGGCTCGGCGATCTTGCCCTTCCCTGAAACGGGCACCACGGTGAGCGTGACTTCGAGCCCGGGCATGAACCACCCGTACCGAGGCAGGTAGGAGCCATCGCGTTGGCGCGCGTTTCCGACGGACACATGCATGCCGAGTGCGATGCCTGGAGTGTTTGTGCTTGACTGCACGAGTCGCTTGCCATCCTCCAGGATCGCAGGGTCGAGCGATCGCCGGGGATCATCGGGCGCCAGAGCGTCTGCCGTTGCCGCATCCTTGGGCGCACGCCAGTAAAGATCTTCCGCAAAATCCGTCACTCCAGTGAGCGAGGCCGGATCAATCGCCCAGACCTGAACATGCGCAGTCTCCTTCTGCGGTCCGGCGGGGTAGGGCATACGGAGAAGTCCGATCGTGTCGATCAGGGGCGTTGCGCCCGCGACCTCGGGCAGCGCACGCAGTTCTGCGAGCAGTTCGTCGGAGTACGGCATGCCGCCGATTCCTGATGACACGATCACATCGCCCACGATGCTGCGTCCGGATGCCTTGAGCATGTCCAGGAACCCGCTCATCACAGATACGACCGTGATCACGAGCGCCACGCAGAGTGCAACGGCGGCGACCGCGATCACGGGGATGAGCCGCGATGTCAGATAGCGATTGGAAACGAGAGATGCGTACACGGTGGATTCAACAGGCGGATGGAACGCGGTCGAGTGGTGGTCCTCCAATCGACATCACCTCGGCGGCTCCCACAAACTTCCTCGCACTTGGGGCTGCAAAGCCTGATTTCATGGCAACCATCGTCAGCGTGCGTGATGCGCAGACGGCATCACCACCTGCGAAGGGTGCGCCGGAGTCTGCATCGAGACCGCTTGGCACGTCGATGGCGATCACTTTCGCGCCCGCAGCGCTCCGGGTGTTCAACCACCGAATGGCATCTGCGAGTACCCCATCCGGCGCACGAGAAACACCTGTGCCGAGCAGCGCATCGATCAACACGCACTCGGGCGAGGCGGACCACGAGTCGCAGGCAGCCCAGGGGAGAAGGAGATCGAGACGACGTGCTGCCTCGTACATCACCGCGGCATCCCCTCCCGGCAGCGGTTGGAGGAGTGCGCACGCCCGAGTTTCCACACCATGCGAGTGGAGTGCGCGTGCGACCGCGTAGCCATCGCCGCCATTGTTGCCAGGGCCGCACAGAACAAGGACGCGCGGCGCTGGCGACGAGAGCGCCCGGAGCACGGCGAGCGCGCACTCTGCCGAGGCGTGCGCCATGAGCGCGAGCGACGGAATCGCCCAGTGCTTGCTGCACTGGCGGTCATACTCGGCCGCCTGACTGCGCGTGAGTGTCTGCATGGGGAACACCCAAGCGTACTCCGACCGTGGAGAGCGGTAGGGGGTAGTCTTCGGGCAATGCTGGTGTTTGCCGTCTGGATCTTCGCCGCAATGTCCGTTGCGGGAGGCGCCTACTGGTTGATTGTGCGCTGGCGTGTCCACCGTGACCGCAGCGGACGCCCCAACATGCGTAGCGGGATTGACCTGCCTCTCGATGTGTGGCCGACTGTTTCTGTGGTTGTCCCTGCCCACAATGAGGAGCAGCACGCCCCCGAGCTGCTTCGAAGCCTTGTGGCACAGTCCTACCCCGCAGCCCTCGAAGTGATCTTCGTGCTTGACCGCTGCACGGATGCCTCGCGCACGGCACTGGAACGCGAGTGGGCTCGGCATCCTGATGCCCCGGGCCGAGGCATTTCACTTCGGATCATCGAGAACGAGTCATGCCCCACGGACTGGGCGGGCAAGTGCAACGCCGCCGCTGTCGGCGCCGTGGCAGCCACGGGAGAGCGCCTCTTGTTCACCGATGCGGACACGCTGTTCGATCCGCTGCTCGTGCGAGCTTCCGTCGCGCTGTTGGAGGATCGCGGACTCTCGCTGCTGTCGGCGCTTCCTGGTGTCAGCATTCGACATCTCTTTGAGGCGACCGTGCAGCCGTTGGCCGCGATGGAACTGATGAAACTCTTTCCCATCGCGCGTGCGAATGATGCGGCTCATCCGCGGCCATTCGCCAACGGGCAGTTCATGCTCTTCACGCGTGAGGGGTACGACGCGATCGGCGGTCATGCGGCGGTCAAGGACGATCTGCTGGAGGATTTGGCATTTGCTCGGGCAGTCGTTCAGCGGTCCCAACTTCGCGCCGGGCTCTTTGTGGCCGATGACATGCTGCACGTTCGCATGTACGAAACCTACAAGCAGTTTCGCCACGGTTGGCGGCGCATCTTCATCGAGGCGTCGCGGCGGCGGCCGCACAAGCTCCGGCGATACGCGGTCGAGTGCGCGATCGCGGGTGCTGGCGTCTTCGCTGCCGCGTGTCTCAGCGTCAGCTGCGGCATCCTCGCACTGCGTCTGGGTGACTCGCCGCTCGGTTGGGCTGGGATTGGCTGTGGTGCGTTCGGACTCTTCGCGCAGCAGGCAACCTTGATGCACATCTTCGCGCTCATCGGCGTTCCGCGTCTCGCCGCCTTGGCCTGTGCGCATGGCTCCATTGCAGTGGCCGGCATCATGTGGCAAGCGGCGCGTGATCTGGTGGCTGGAAAGCCCGTGCGCTGGGGTGGGCGTGAGTATGTGCTGACGCCCGTGCGCGACTGACCAGCTGCGAGTTCGGACACCGGCGGAGGCAGCTCTCTCTGCCTATGCTCCCCGAGGTTCTCATGCGGATTCTTCTCACCAACGACGACGGCATCGAAGCTCCGGGCATCGCAGCGCTGCACCGCGAGATTGCATCGCTGGGCGAGGTTTTTACTGTGGCGCCTGCAGGCGTGCAGTCTGCCATGAGCCATGGCATCACTTTTCACCGTGCTCTCATGACCCGCGAGGTGAGAGTGAGTGAAACATTCGGTGGTCTTGCCGTGGATGGAACTCCGGCTGACTGCGTGAAGCTGGGACTCCGGACGATCTGGACGGAGCGTTTCGGTGCAGGCAGCGCACCCGATCTTGTGATCAGCGGGATGAACGGCGGTGCAAATGTCGGAATCAATGTCATTTACTCCGGGACTGTTGCCGCAGCGATCGAGGCTGCCTTTCTCGGTGTACCCGCGATCGCCGTGAGCCTGCACTTCGGCGACTTCTCGAGGATCCATTGGCGGCGGGCTGCGCAGATTGCGCGGGCGGCAATCGACCGTGTGCTTGAGCATCCGCTCGATGCACATCGTGTCGTGTCCATCAATGTTCCTCGGACCGAAACACCGGATGCGCCGATGCCACACATCAAGGTGGTTCGCATGAATACCGCCGCCGGCATCGACCGCCACGAGCGGCGCGAGGCGCCCGATGGTCGTACCTACTACTGGCCCTGTGGCAGCGGTATGGAGTTCGTCCACACTGCGGAAGGCAGCGATGTCGAGGCGCTCATGGACCGCTTCGTGACGGTCACTCCGCTGTGGTACGACCTGACGGATGATGCATCGCTCGGACTTTGGCGAAGCCGTCTCCAGCAGTGACGCGCTCGCTCGCAATCGGCGAGGTGATCAGTTCAGTATGAAACGCACGCGAAACGTGAGCGTTTTCCCCGGCGCAAGTTTGTCGAGTTGTGATCCCTTCGCGCGCCAGCGGTACAGCGCGTCGAGGACCGGTCCATCGACATCGGGGTAGCCGCTCGACAACAGCACCTTGCACGAGACGGGAACGCCATCTTTGCCGAAGAGGATCTCGCAGATGGGATTTCCAGGTCGTGTCGTCAACTGCGTCAGGATCGGGAGCGCGGGCTTCTTGGTCTTGATCTCCAGTCCCTTGCGCGCGAGCGGCTTGCCGTTTTTCCAGAGTGATGGCGGTACATCGGCAATGCTTGTTGCATCCGACTCACGGTCGGAGCGTTCCCCTTGACTTTGCCCGGGACCGACGCTGCCCGGCAGCCCCGCGACAGGAGCAACCGATGGAGAAGTCGCCGGCTGCTG
>VGYQ01000018.1 GCA_016872915.1 Planctomycetota bacterium
AGGGGACAAGAGGCAGTCAATCGCCAAGCGCGAGTCGCAGCGCGACATAGACCGCGCCATGCACCGGCGCCGATGAGAGCGCCTGTAGAGCCCGCGTCTAGGGCTGTGTGAGGTGAATGCACTGTCCGTTCTGCGCGTCGTGATCACCGCGGATACAAGCAACGATGGTCTGCGCCACAACCGCTGGTGCCATCGTCTTCGCCGCCGGCACGACGCGTTCACTGAAGTTTGATCGAAGCAGCGCTGTCTCGGTTGCTCCTGGTACGACCGTAAATGCCTTCACGCCAATTCGCGCACCCTCCTTGGCTGCGCTGCGCGTGAGGGACTCCACCGCACACTTTGCCGCGGCATAGGCCATGAACCCGGGCAGGGGATCGAGCGCTTTTGCCTTCGACACAAGCACGACGCGTCCGGTCTGTTGCGTCTTGAAATGCGGCCAGACGCGAGACAGGAGGTTGGCGGCACCGAACACATTGGACTCGAAGGTTTCTCGGAGCACATCCCCCGTGGTGCGTTCGATCGGCAGAAGTGGTGCTGTCGCTGCGCAGTGCACCAAGTGATCGATGCGTCCCCAGCGGCCGATCACTGCGTCGATCAGCGCCGTCGAGGACGCTTCATCGCTGATGACCGCCGGATGCAGCAGAAGTCCCGGTGACTCGGCGCAGCCGAGGGCCGCATCTTCCAGTTTTGCTGCTGTGCGTCCGGAGAGCGCCAGGCAATGCCCAAGCGCTGCGAGTTGCGCCGCAACTTCACGGCCGATGCCGCCGCCGGCGCCGACAACGAGCGAAACAGATACTGCAGTCATGGGAAAACAGTAGGCATTCGGGTCACTGTGGGCGTCAACCAATCAGCCGCATCACGTCATAATAAAAGGTGACCGCAAACAGCATGCCGACGATGATGAGTCCGGCCACCATCGCGCCATTCTGGAACGCGGGGCTTGGCGGCTTTCCGCGCAGGCGCTCGTACAGCAGAAACACCATCAATCCACCATCTGCGACTGGAATGGGCAGGAAGTTGATGACGGCAAGATTGACACTGATCATCGCCATGAAAAAGACGAGATAGGTGACACCGCGGTCTGCGATGCGCGTGCCGATGTGAACGATGCCGACTGGCCCGCGCAACTGCGACACGGCGACGCTGCCTCGGAAGAGGCGATCGAGCGTGAGGTAGGTCATCAGCACCAGTTTGTGCGTCTCATGAAAGCCAAGCGCGATGGCGCGCGCGGGACTTCCGCCAGCGTTCAGCGTGACTTCGGCAGGTCGGAACCATTCGGGGCCGAGTGCGGGTCGCCACGAAAGTGCGGCCAAGGCGTCGCGGTCCGATGCAGTGAGGTCGACCGAGCAGGGCTCTGGTCGCGCATCCGGCGTCGGTGGCGTGCAGATCAGCGCGAGGCTTGCGACATTGGGCTGCGCTGCGAGCGCAGACTTTGCGGCGCGGAAAAGATCATTCCAATTGGCAAGCGGGGTGCCCTCGAGCGATTGGAGACGGCTCAGCGGCATCAGCTGGCATGAACGCACGGGCGTCGGCTGACCGGGCGGTGCTCCAACGGTGTCGAATGGGCGTGCAATCAGCGGCACTTCCCACGCGCTGCCGATCTCGACGCCAAGGCGTCCTTCGCGGGAGACGGGCGCAGAGATGTCGACAGGCGTGCTGCCGCGCATGATGCGGAGCCCAACGGTGCCGCCTGCGTGCTGTGCGATGCTGCTTCGGAAGTCGATCTGGCGAGGTCCATCGATGTCCGCAATACGCAGGACAACATCGCCTTCGCGCAAGATCCCCGAGCATCCAGATTCTTCCGGCACACGCCCGATACGAACGAGTGGTGCCATCCCAAGCAGCCCAAGTTCATAGTCCAGCGGCGCATTCGCAGGTTTTTCTGTGTACTGGAGAGCCTGCCAGGTTGGGGTTGTGCGGAGGGCGACATCAACATCGCCAACGCCGTTGACCATCCAACGCGTTGGCAGCGGATCACCACCGCTCGCCTGTGCGGCAGCGGCAAGCGATTCGAAGGTCGTCACTGGCTTTCCCTCGACTGCAAGCAGCTGTGCACCTTGGAAAGCACTGGCGAACTTTGCCGCGTCGGGGGGTGAACCATCGGTCGCCGCCAGTACACCCGCTGGAATTCCCCAAGACGAGCTTCCCTCACGCGCCGCGTGATCCCAGAATCCTGCTCGCTGCATCGCGCTCTCAAGAAATGGGCGTGCCTCTGCTTCATCCGTCAACTGCGTGCTCGATGCTGGTGCGACACCGATCGCCAGCATGCCCGCAGCTGCGTTCTGCTTCGGGGTGACGGCGAGCGTTTGCGACTTGCTCTCGGCGCCGGAACCGCGCTCCACCACGATGGACAATGCGGTGCCCGGTCGTGCCATTGCGGCTGCGATTTGCACGTCGGAGAAGGTCGTGGCGGGTTGCCCATCAATGGTGAGGATGCGATCTCCGGGCTGCAATCCTGCCTCGGCGGCCGGGCTCCCCGGCCCGACCGATCCAATGACAGGCGCATCGAATCGAACACCCACGAGGAACGCGATCATGAACATCGCGATCGCCAGAAGGATGTTGCAGATGACACCTGCGGACACAATCACCATCCGCTTCCAGATCGGCGCCTTGGTGTAGGAACGCTCATCACTGCTGGTGGCGGATGCATTCAGATCATCTTGCCCGAGCATGCGAACGAAGCCGCCCAGTGGCAGGAGCCGAAGCGAGTACTCCGTCTCATCAACGCCTGCCTCTTGCAGACGCTTCGGATCGACCGCGATCGCTTCGCTTCCAAACCGGCGGCGCATCTCGCCCTCCGTCGATCCGAAGCGGATACCGATCCCGCGCCGAAAAGCGATCACGACGGGTCCCATGCCGACAGCGAAACTATCGACGCGAACGCCCGCCCACTTCGCAGCGATGAAGTGCCCAAACTCATGCACGGCGATGAGCACGCCGAAGCCAATCACAACCATCACAAAATTCGTGCTCGTGCCAAGCCACTCCATGTATCACCCAAGGGTAGACGCATTGCGGGTGCGGTGTGACGGCGCGGCAGGCCGCAGATGACTTGCTTGGATCGTGTCCAGCCGTCCTCAGCGTGCAACGGGCGTCGCGCCGATGCGAGACAGCACCCATGCGCGTGCCGCGCGGTCTGCGGCGAGCACCTGATCGAGCGTTGTCACCGTGGTGGTGGGCAGCGCTTCCAGTGCGCCGCGAACGAGCCGCGCGATGTCCCCAAAGCGGATCAGCCCCTCGATGAATGCCTCGACGGCAGCCTCATTGGCGGCATTCAGCGTTGCGCCAGACGAGCCGCCTGCGCGGATGGCATGCCATGCGAGCGAGATCGCAGGGAACCGTTCATGATCGACGGGCTCAAAGTCGAGCGTGCGCAGGGTTCGCCAGTCCATCGCCGTTGCGCAGCGCGCGGCGCGGTCGGGCCAAGTGAACGCCAATTCGATCGGAAGACGCATGTCGGGAGGCGACAGCTGCGCCAGCACGCTTCCGTCGCGGTACTCCACAAATGAGTGGACGATGGATTGTGGATGAACGATGGCATCGATTCGGTCAGCAGGCAGCTGGAAGAGCCAATGCGCCTCAATCACTTCCAAGGCCTTGTTCATCATCGTGGCGCTGTCGATCGTGACCTTGCGCCCCATCGACCATGTCGGATGTCGCAGTGCATCCTCGAGCGTGGCGGATTCGATCTGCTCGCGCGTGGAGCGGCGGAATGGACCGCCGCTCGCGGTGAGGACAATGCGTTCCACTTCTTGCGGACTGCCCCCGCGCATGCACTGCAGAATCGCGCTGTGCTCGCTGTCCACTGGAATGATCTCGACGCCCGCCCGACGTGCCAGCGTCGTCACCAGTTCGCCGGCGGCCACAAGCGTTTCCTTGTTCGCCAGCGCGATATCGCAGCCTGCCTCGATGGCCGCCAGCAGCGGAGGAATGCCCTCGGCTCCGACCATTGCGCCAAGCACGAGATCGCCTCGGCGCGCACACGAGCGGACAAGCTCAAGTGCACTGCCAGAACCCGTGAAAACCTTGGTGCCCGACGGAACATCGCGAAGAGCAGACTCAGAATCTGCGGCGAGTGCGATGGCAGCTGGGCGCAACTTCCGCGCTTGCTCGGCAAGCACGGAAGCACTTCGTCCGGCGGCGAGTCCGACCACTTCCAGCGGTCGTCCATTGGAGGCGAGATGCTCCACCACGGAAACGGCGTTGACACCGATCGATCCGGTCGAGCCAAGAATCAGGATTCGCCGTGGTGAGGTCATCTGTCTCTCATGGGACTTATTCGGATCGACCCTTTGCCTTCGACCGTTCGATCGACGAGAGCAGTCGAACCGCCGCGCCGTACAGCGACCGACGCTTCGGCTTCGCGGGCGGCTGTTCCGCCGCGGGTGTCGCTGAGGATGGTGGAGGTGGAGGCTCCGGATTTGGCACAGATCTGGCTACCGACACCGGGGCTGGTGCAGCGCCTTGCGACGCATCTGCTGCCGCATGTTCGCTCGGCATCGCCGCATCGCTTCGGGGCGTACCGCCATCACCGCCGCGCCCTCCGCGCCCACGTCCGCGTCCGCGTCGACGGCGGCGCGAGCGATCTCCACCTGACGTTACGCCTTCCCCTGACGCGGAGGCATCGCCTGCAGCATCACCTGAGGCGTCGGCGCTTGTTGCACCCGAGTCGTCGCTTTCATTCCCCTCGGATTGCTGCGCTTCGAACAATCCTGCAGCCACGCCGATGATCTCTGGTGGAAGCATCGTGGTGGTCGGCAGCAGCAGCGCTGCCGTCTCGGGGTCCACGGCGCTGCGAAGCCGTGCAAGTAGATCATCGACCGAAACACCCGCAATATCCGCGACGCGTGCCGTCTCGAACGCCGCCTGTTCCTGTGCCATGTCGGCAAGGGAGCGGACCGAACGACCGCCGCGCCCGCGTCGGCGCCGACCACCATCGCGGCGCGACCCGTGTTGGACTTGTTCTTGCTTTGGCACAGCCTGCTGCGCCTTGGGCGCACCACCTCGGTCGGAACCATCACGACTGTCGCCACGACCGCGGCGATTTCGTCGGCCGCCACGGCGGCGACCGCCGCCATCAGCAGACTCCCCGTCCTCATCTGCATGCGCATCGCTCGTGGTGTCTCCGCGGCTGATGGACGAACGCAGCGAACCTTCGTTGGCAACAACGGGGGGAAGATCGTCGAAGCCGCCGGCCATCGCGATGGCCGTGGCGTCTGCGGGTGCAGGTCGCCGCTTGCGTCGTCGCTTGCGAGACAGAGACTCGGCGGGCGTCAGATCCTCTTCATCAGCCTCCGGCAGATCACCGTGCAGTGTCGACGCGTTGGGACGAGCGGGCCGAGGCAGGTGTTCGATCTCGATGTCCGCACCATCCGCTTCGTATGCGTACATGTCGAGCCGATCGGCAGCAAAGACTTCGCTGATGCGCACATCGATGCGCTTGGAATAGCGATCCTCAAGCTCGTGCATCGCGCGCCGGCGGTTGGAAAGGAGTTCAGCCGCCACGCGCACGGAGCAGACGATCTCCACTCGCCGGACCTTTTCATAGCTGAAGAGCAGCGCGATACGACGCATGGCGTCCGCAGCCACGGCCCCGGGCACTCGGATCTCGCCGCTGCCGCCGCAGTTGGGGCAGTCGGCATAGTTCATCTTGCGCAGGCTGGGACGCATTCGCTGACGCGTCATCTCAATCATGCCGAACTCGCTGATCGGTGCGAAGGATGTCTTCGCGCGGTCCAGTTTCAGGAGTGCGGCCAAGCGATCCTCGATCTCGCGCCGATGGCGCATCTGTCGCATATCGATCGAGTCGATCACGATGAGTCCACCCAGATCGCGCAGGCGAAGTTGGCGGCACACTTCCTCGACGGCCTCACAGTTGGTGAGGAACGCATTGGTCTCTGAGTCTCGTGCTGCGCGACTTCGTCCACTGTTCACGTCGATCGCCACCAGCGCCTCGGTCTGGTCGAAGACCAGTGCGCCGCCCGAGGGGAGCGGCACGACGCGCGAATGAATCTCATCGACTTGTCGCTCGATACCGAATGCCTCGAAGACCGGTACTGGGCCGTTGTAGTAGCGCACCTTGTCTGCGGATTGAGGCGCGATCACGTCGAGGAAAGTTTTTGCGCGCTCGAAGGAGCCCGCACTGTCCACCACGATGGACTCGACCGTCGCATCGACCTGATCGCGCAAGGTGCGCACGAGTACATCACTTTCTGTGTAAAGCTCGCAGGGTGCGCCCGTTTTTCCGCTGCGCGTTTCCATCGCCTCCCAAAGGCGCTTGAGATACGCCGCGTCGCGCTGCAGCTCCGTGCGGGACGCATCGAAGCCTGCGGTGCGCAGAATGAATCCAAAGCCATCGGGCAAATCGAGTGAGTCCAGAATGCGTCGCATATCGCGACGTTGCTCCTCGTCGTCCACGCGCCGCGAAAGACCGACGCGGTCCATGTCTGGCATCATCACCAGCAGGCGCCCTGGAATGCTGAGGTAACTCGTGACAGTCGGTCCTTTGCTGCCGAGGCCTTCCTTGATGACCTGCACCAGGATTTCCTGACCCTTGCGCAGCGCCTGTTGGATCAGGGGTCGTTCACTTCGGCCAATCTTCTTGCCCACGCGTTCGGTTTGTCCGCCGCCTGGGAAGTACTTCGGATGCAGATCGCTGATGTGCAGGAACCCATTCTGTCCGCTGCCAAAGTCGACGAACGCCGCCTGAATCGCGGCCTCGACGTTCATGACGCGGCCCTTGTAAATGGATCCCACATTCGTCGCGGTCGCCTCGCGTTCCACAAAGTAGGAATCGAGTCGTCCATCGCTGAGCACCGCGATGCGCGTCTCTTCCCCGGGCTCATCATTCACGACGAGCGTCACGCGGCGGTTGGCGAGTGCAGCCTCATGCTTCTTCACCCCTCGCGCCGCAGCGCGCGCGGCTCCGGAGCCAACTGCAGACTCCTCGTCTTCGGCCGCATCTTCTTCGGATCCATCGGCGCGCATCGGCAGGTCGGGATCGGACTCTCCGTCGGAACCGGGAAGCCCTTCGGAGGGTGCTGACCACTCATCAGCCCTCGCGTCGCCGTCGATCGCTTCGGTTGTGTCGTCGGAGGCATCCCCTGACTCGCCACGGCTGTCCTTGGCGTGTGCCGAAGCGCCTTCCACGTCCGATGGCGAATCTCCATTGAGCTGCGCGTCAGGCTCCGACTCCTCTCCCTCGAATCGCGCTTCTTCGAGAGCGGATCGTTCGAGGGCCTCTTCGAGATAGTCCGAGGGATTCGCAGGCGGCGGTGGGGGTGCAGGGCGCGAATCGCCCTCAGGCACGAATGCCGACCGCGCGGTTCCCTCCGACTGGGCCGATGTGTGCGAGGTGTGATTCAGTTCGCCGCGTTCGTCCGCGGGCTGTCCGTCTGTTCCGTCAAGTTGCACTGGAAGATCCTGCCGCACTGTCGCGGCGGTTCATGACGGATCGACAGGAGATGGGACACCGCCGACAGTCGCGGACTTTGCCCGACTGATCTGGTGTGCACGACCGACAAGGTCGCTGGTGTCCAAGGTTGTTCAAACCGCATTCGCTGTAATCCGTCCGCACATCTTGTCCCAAGGTCCTCGCGGCCGAGCGGGCGCCGAATGGGCCAATCGCTCGCGGGTCCTGCGGAGGACAAGAGTGCCTGTTGTTTGTGATCGTTCGAGGTGATGAGGGCTAGCCGTGCTCTGCGCCGGCAAGCGCCTCTGGGTCGATTCTCCGAAGTTCGTCGCGCAGGCACGACAGCACCTGCCGATCCGACTCGAACGAGCCCACGCGCCTGGCGAGAGACTCGCAATGTTCGATGTCGAGCCCCCGAACCACCCGCTTGACCGCGGGAATCTGGCTCGGAGACATGGAAAGTGTACGAAGTCCCATCCCGATGAGCAATGGCACAAACAGGGGTTGCCCGGCAATCTCGCCGCAGACGCTGACCTCAATGCCCACGTGCCTTGCAGTCCGAACCACGCTTTTTATCAGCATCAGCACGGCAGGGTTTGCCGCGTTGTAGAGATTCGCCACGCGCTCGTTGCCGCGGTCGACTGCGAGCGTGTACTGCACCAGGTCATTCGTGCCGAGCGACAGGAACGCCGCCTCGTGCGCGAAGGCGCGCGCCATGAGCGCTGCCGCTGGCGTCTCCACCATGATTCCGAGCGGGATGTTCCGGTCGAATGCGATCCCTTCCTCCTCCAGTTCCTCGCTCAGATCGTTCAGCATCATCTTGGTCTGGCGCAGTTCCATCACGTGGGTGACGAGCGGCAACATGATGCGGATCGGTCCGTGCGCACTCGCTCGCAGCAGGGCGCGCAACTGTGTCTTGAACATCTCAGGGTGGGCAAGGCAGTAGCGGATGCTGCGCAGGCCAAGAAATGGGTTTCGTTCTGATTCGGTGAGATGTTCTTGCGTCCACTTGTCTGCGCCGAGATCGAGCGTGCGGATCGTCAGTGGACGGCCGCGCGACAATTCGATTGCCTTGCGGTACGCCTCGAACTGATCCTCTTCGGTTGGCGCGGTCTCACTCGTGAGGAACATGAACTCCGTTCGATAGAGCCCGACGCCGGTGCCCCCGTTGTCTTCGATTGAGCTGATTTCATCGGGAAATTCGATGTTTCCCAGAAGCGTGATGGCGGTGCTGTCGCGTGTCAGCGAAGGTTGCCCCGCATCGCTGCGCAGCGCAGTGCGGCGCTGTTCTGCCTCACGCGCGAGCCCTTGGTATCGGGCGAGTAGGGCATCGTCGGGACGAACGATCACCAGTCCGCCATCACCGTCGATGATGACGGTGTCGCCATCGGAGATGTCTTGCGTTGCTGAAGTGCAGCCAACGACCGCCGGCATGGCAAGCGCTCGCGCCACGATGGATGTGTGTCCAGTCTGTCCACCGCCATCCGTGGCGAAGGCGACGATGCGCGCGCGGTGCAACTCCACCGCGCGACTGGGCGTCAACTCATGAGCGATCACAACGATCGATCCCTTTCGATCGCCGAGAGCATCTGGTCCGGAACCACCAAGATGCGTGAGTACACGGCGCTCAAGATCGAGAACATCGATTGCCTTCTGCACGAACATCTCGCTATCCATCTCGCGCAGTCGGTCCGCCAGTTTGCCGAAGTTCTCCGAAACGGCGTACTCGGCCACCACGCACTCCCGCTCAATGTCGCCGCGAATCGGGCCCATCAAACTGGAGTCCGAGAGGAGTTCCAGATGAAAGTCAAAGATCGCTGCTGCGGCCGAATCACCGCGCCTTTGAACTCTATTTCGCATTCGCGAAATATCCGATTTTGACTTTGCGATCGCATCATCAATGCGCTGGATCTCGCCTGGCACATGCCGCGACTCCACCGTGCGAAAGGCCACGCGACGGTCATGTTCCTCTTGGACCCATGCACGTCCAATGGCTATCCCCGGGCTCACACCGATCCCTTTGATGGCTTCCAAGGCGTTGGCTCTCCGTGGCTTGAGTCAGCCGCTGCGGTTCTAGACCATCTAGAACCTGGAGCGGCGGTCAATGCGGAAAGGGAAACAGAACCCCTGCGGGAGGAACCCTATCAGATTCACGGAAAAAGGGCAACTAAACAAGTAAAAAAAATGGCACTCACAACTTGAATTTCCATGTACCTGGGCTATTTTTTGATCGCAGGGGGGCAGGATACGGGCGGTCAGGGCGACCTGACTGAAACGAGTGCACACTTGTTTGGAGCCCGCCAAAAATGTCCCCAAAATCTCCTTTCGCCGTTGCAGCTGCCGCTGCCGCATTCCTGTCGATGTCATCGACAGCTGCAGTGATTGCTCAGTGGTCGGTCGTAGCGCCAATCCCCTCAGGCTCAGTGGGGAGCAACTTTGCCGTGGGCGCTGCTGATGCGGGCGAGCAGACTGCGGGCACCGGACTCCGAGGGTATCACGCCCTCGCCACCACGGTCTGGTCCACGCCCGCTGGCAACGGCTCGACCTACGCCTTCAGCAGCAACGGCTGGTCAGTCGGTGATTACTACGAGGTCAGCGTGCCGACGAGCGGTTTTAATGGCGGCAACGGCGGCAGCGCCGGGTGGTTAGGTACGGACATCAGCCTGTCGTGGGATCAGACGCGTTCGAGCACGGGGCCCTCGAACTTCCGCGTTGACATGAGCACGGACGGAACGAACTTCACCACGTTGCTCGCGTCGTACACGGTGATTCAGGCGGGCGCATCTGGGTCCAACACGTTGAGTTGGTCAACGACGGCCGGGGTTCAGTCGGCCTTCACCAGGACCATCTCGAGCATCGCTGGCGCAGACAACCAGAGCACTCTGGTGTTCCGCTTCGTCAACCTCTCCACGGTTGCGGCAGCTGGCACGAACCGTATCGACAACATCGTGGTCAGCGGCACGCTCGTTCCTGCGCCCGGCGCCGTGGCCCTGCTGGCCGTGGCAGGCCTTGTTTCGCGTCGTCGTCGCTGACAATGACTGCAGTAATTGTTCTCCCAAGCATTCTCATAGTTCTCTTCAACCCCTCAGGAGTTTCAAATGACTAGAGTGATTTCGGCCGTTGCCCTCTCCATTGCTGTGACAAGCTTTGCCGCTGCGGACGTTGGCATCGTGGAGTCCACCGGCGGCTTCCAGGTGCCCAATGGAGCCTTCCCCTTCGTCTCTGCCATTGGTGCCTCGCAAAACCCGCGATTGAACGGCTTTGACTTCGGATCGATCGACGTGCCGAACGCCCAGTCGGTGCTGCTTGCGAACTGGTACTTCGAGAATTACGCCTACAACGGTGGGAACACCCCTTCGGGAGCGGGCAGCAATGACAACTGGCTCGACGGCAGCAGCACCGCATCGCTGACTGTGACGCTGAGGGCGGGATCTGCAGTGATCTCAAGCAACACCTACGCGCTCGTCCAAACTGGCGTCAGCGGCAACAATCGCTTCTGGCAACTGACGGAGTCGGCGCGGAACACCAATCTGGCAGGCGGGCTCGGCATCGGCAGTTACTCCGTCGAGTTCAGCAATACCTTCAGCTTCAATGTGTGGACAGGCTTCGTGTCGCAGGGAAGTTCCACGACAGCAGTCAGCACCGCAACGTTCAATGTCGTTCCCGCCCCTGGCGCGATCGCGCTGTTTGGCGTGGCTGGTCTCGTCGGTATGCGTCGTCGTCGCTGACAATGACTGCAGTGATTGTTCTCCCAATTACTGATTCTGTTGTTTTCAACCCCGCAGGCTGAAAGGTCAGCCACAAAAAGAGCGTCTGCGTTTTGATTTTGTGTCTATTGGAGTTAGAATCGGTAATCGGCGGGGGGGAACTAGGGCAGTCAGGACGGTCTGACTGGATTGACTTCTCAGTCCACAGGAGCCCTAGAAAATGAGCCCCAAATCACACATCGCATTCTCGACCGCAGCAGCAATTTTCCTCTCTCTGCCCTCGACAGCCGCGGTGATCGCGAGCTGGTCGATCACGACTGCTTTCCCAACAGGGACGGGCAATGTTCCAACGGGACAGAACTACTCGGTGGGAGCTGCTGACGCGGGCGATCAGACTGGAAACAGCGAACTTCGATCCTTCCACCTTCTCGCCGCCGCGACCTACACCTCGCCCGCGGGGAACGGCTCGGCCTACGGCTTCAGCAGCAACAACTGGTCCATCGGCGACTACTACGAAGCCCGCGTCTCCACTTCGAACTACGCGAACATCACCGTGTCTTGGGATCAGGCTCGCAGTTCAACGGGTCCATCTTCATTTGAGCTGGTCTACAGCACCGACGGTGGCGCGACCTTTGCATCGGTCGCGAATTACACGGTGCTCCAGTCCGGCGGCGGCGGGTCGCCTGGCACCTGGTCCGCGACGACCTACAACGCGCTGTACTCCAACAGCCAAGCAGTCGCCGGTGCCGGAGGGGCGAGCCAACTCTTGATTCGTTTCCGCTCGCTTGTCACTGCCGCCGCCACCGGTTCAAACCGCATCGACAACGTCATCATTAGCGGCGATTTGGTTCCAGCGCCTGGCGCAATCGCGCTGCTCGGATTGGCTGGACTTGCCTCGCGTCGGCGCCGCTGAGCCGAAACGAGCGACATTCGCGACTCGCCCTCGGGATTGGGGCAGTTGCAGAGAACATCGCCGCGCGTGCCTCTGGGTGCGCGCGGCGCTGTTTTTGGTGGAGATGGCAGACAGTGTGAGGAACAGATCAGTGGGCAGATCCATTACCCACAGTGAACGCCCCAAGCCCCAAGAAGCACTGCGAGATCGGACCCGTTCGTCGTTCCGTCGGCGTTCACATCGCCACCGATGGATCCCCACGCGCCGAGAAGTACCGTGAGATCGCTTCCGCCAGTATTGCCATCACCGTCGAGATCCGTTGGGCATGCAGGTGCGATCGTGATGGGCGTCACAAAGCGGAAACTTGCCACGCTTGCCGTGGGCGATACCTGATTCACGATGACGATGTTCGTCTCGGCAACGGGATCCCAGATCGTGACACGCGTTCCGCCCGTATAAAAGTAACGACCATCGGCCATTCGATGAACGCCGCGCGGAGACAAGAGCAGATTCGAGACGCGTGCGATCTCAAGTCCAAGCTGCCGGTCGTAGGTGAAGAGTCCGTATGGATCAGAGAATCCAGCGGCAAGGACTGTGCCGTCGCCAAGCAGCGTGATTTGCTGCGGAAAATCGATGCCACTGATGCCGTCACTGTCATGCCATGGTGCCGACGAGATCGAGCAGTTGGGGCCTATGCGTTCGATGTCCTCGCCGCCGGGGTGCGCCCCTGAATCGCCCACAAGGAATTCGCCGTTGCCAAGGTGCACGATGTCGCGCGGTGAAACGACCTGCGGCAGTACACACCAGTCTTCTAGACCCGTGCCGTCGAGGCGCACGCGCTTCAGCACACCCGTTGTCACACTGCCCTGCGTAATGGACATCGAAAAGTAGATCCACTCACCGACGACCTCCAAGCCATAGGGTCTGTCGATGCCTTGGGAGGGCCCGACGACTGTGCGGAGGTAGCTGCCGCCCACCGAGTATTCGAAGATTGCATCGGCGGTCTCGTCGGTGATGAGCAGGGTGCCTGCCGGACTGACGACGATCTTGATCGGCTGCGACAGGAATGCGTCCGGCGCGATGAAGTTTGGATTGATGACGGAGCCGTCCACTGCGCTGAACGCCCATACCTTTGCGCTTGAGGAGTTCGGCAGCGAGTCGGGAACAAGCAGAAGGCTCTGCGCAGAGACCGGGCAGATCGCACATGTCAACGCCGCGAGGCAACCCACAGCGCTCCCGGCTCGCGGTTGGCGAGTGATCTTCAGGCTCGTGCGTGCCATGGCCCAAAGGTAGCCGCACGGCGTACAGAGTCCACTTTCGGTTGCCGAAAATCAGTCTTTTGTGTGGGCCCGACTGCCCAAAATCGACCGCCGACGGCGCACATAATCCCAGACCACGAAGCGGTCGAGATCCCCGCCTGCCACAAAAAAGACACGTCCCGCGGTGGATTCGGCGAGGCGATGCGCGAAGCGAATGTCGTTCTCGTCTTGATTCCAACTCGGCAGCAGAAGAATGTTGATCGTGATGCCCTGTTCGCGGCAGCGGAGTCCCTCGCGCAGCGTCTCGCGTTCGGTTCGAGGGTCAGGTGGGTAAAGCATGTAGAGGTCGCTGCCCTCAAAGTGCGCGGTCGGCAGTCCATCCGTGATGAGCGTGATCTGGCGATTCGGTGTTGGGCGCCCTGCAAGCCACTGACGCGCGAGTGCGAGGGAGCGTTGAATGTTGGTGAAGTGTGGTGGCAGATCAAGTTCCGAGATGTCCGGGTCCGACATGTCCGCGCGAAGACGCACGACGGGATCGTGGATCATGACTGGCTTCGGCAGCAGCGTCATCACCTCGCCCGGGGCGCACAGTCTCGCGAGGGTGAACATCTCCACGAACTGGAGGTAGTCACCTGGATACTCGCTTCGGATGAGCCCATCGAGGGCGAGCGCCATGCGTTTCACCTGCACGTATTGACCGCTTGAGCGCATCGATCCTGACATGTCCATGATCACTGCCGTGGCACACTTCGGTTGTTGCCGCGTGTTGTGAACAACCATGTCTTCGCTGCGCATGCGAACAGGATCGCCCGCCTTCCGAAACGCCGCCTCGCGCAGCATGGCGTTCACCATGCTCTGCGGCAGGTCGAGGGCTGCTGGGCTGTCGCCGAACTCCCATGCGCGGGTCGACGGCAGCTCGACTGCACCGTCCGAGGAGAGGACCCCCTCGTGTCGCCCGCTCCGAGCAGCCTGCAGATCACCGAAGATCGTCGCAAGCAGTCCCGACTGGTAGAGGCGCATTGTCTTCGGCGAAACGGAGTAGCCACCTTCCGCGTCGCGTTGCAGTCCTGCCTCCTGCGCCAGCCGCTCCAGCAGATCGCGGACGCGCTGCTGTGCGTCGCGCAGTGAGTCGATCTGCTCCTGTTGTGCGAACTGTGCAAGGGCTTCGAGGTCAATGATCGCGAGCCTCGCGTTCTTGCGCGCTTCGCGGAGCTGCGCGAGGAGCCGCTCTATCTCATCAAGCTCCTGTTTCACTTCCAGCGCGCGAGGCACATCGAGTCGCTCGCGTCCTCGCCATTCCCAGCCGGACTGCAGTTGGTCCATCTCGTACTTCTCGCGAAGTCGCTCTAGGGATTGGGTGAGCGCGCGCTGGCTTGGCGAGTTTTCTGGCAGTCGATACCAGAGCCTCTCCAGATCACGCAGTTGTTCGCCCGCGATGGCGCGGTGCAGCGCACGGGCAACCGACGAATCGTCGCGTCGATCGCCCACCGACTGTGCCGCTTCGCGGAATGCACGGCGCGCATCATCCACAGCGCGCGATGGGTCGTATCGCTCGAGAATCATGCGGCGGCGCTCCTCGAGCATGGCGATCAGCGCATCAATGCTCGGACCGAGCCCCGCGATCTGCGATGGGTCGATCTCCACTGCATTGGCGAGATCCTCTTCGCTGAACCGTTGCATCGATCCGCTGTGCAGCATGTGTTCGAGCGCCCCGCGGGCGGCACCACTGGCATCCGGAGGCTGCGCACTGCCAAAGCGCACTGGGTCGTAGCCCAAATAGGACTGCACAATGCCGCCAAGCGGCTGCGACGCTGCAGGCTCGGGACGATCCCCGTCGGATGGATTCACTTCCATTCGTATGCCGTTCGCCCGTGGCGCGTCGTTCGGCTGAGGCGGTCTGTTGCCCAGAGCCCTGCGAGTACGAACTCCGCGCAGGACGCTCGCACTGCCGGCTGCGAATCGTTGTTGACCTCGAAGGCCTTCTGCCACGCCTCGGGGATGCTTCGCAGCCGCGCGAGGTACTCGCCGCTTGGAACAAGGTCGCCCACCTCCACGCGCACGCCCTTGGAGAACGCCTCTGCGATTGCCGGCAGTCCGTGCTCCTCGACATATTCGTTGAAGACGGTGGCGACGGCCTCGGCGAGAATCGCGTCGACAACTTGCCGTTCGGTCATCTGGTGACTGCCCATGAGATCGAGTTCGAGTTTGCCGATCGCTGACGCGTGCAGGTGTGCGAGGTCGCTGATGCGCGGGACGGCAGGGCGTTCGCCGAGTTGAATGCCTCGCCGCCGTGCGCTTGCCACCATCGTCCGCCAGTTGGAAACGCTGAATCGCGCACTCACCCCGGATGCCTGATCCACGAACTTGCTTCGACGCGCGGCGATCGAGATCTCCTCGATCACACGGTCCATGAATGGGGGCACGATGATGGGGGCATCGCCGCCGAGATCCAGGCCCGCTTCTTGCCGTGTGATGGCGATCCCGGCATCACGTTCCTTTGGATAGTGCGTGACGATTGTGCTGCCAATACGGTCCTTCAATTGAGGGATGACCTTGCCAGAGCGGTTGTAGGTGGATGGATTGGCGCTGAACGCCAGCAGCACATCGAGATCGAAACTGACCGGATAGCCGCGGATCTGCACATCCCGCTCCTCCAGAATGTTGAAGAGTCCGACTTGCACCAGTTCGTCGAGATCAGGCAACTCGTTCATCGCGAAGATGCCACGGTGCATGCGAAGCACGAGTCCGAAGTGCAGCGCTTCTTCCGCACCCATGCTGGTGCCGAGTGCAAGTTTCGCAGGATCGATTTCACCGATGAGATCGGCGAACTTGGTGCCTGGTGCGAGGCGCTCGGCGTATCGCTTCGACCGATGCCACCACAGGATGGGAACACGCTCGGGAGGTGTCGATGCCACGAGCGCCTTCCCCGCGGCGGTGATGGGACGGGTGGGATCTTCATGAACGGGGCAGCCGGGAAGGTCGAGAAAGGGAATCCACGAATCAAGAAAGCGGGGGAGTGTGCGCATCAAGCGGCTCTTGCCCTGTCCCTTCTCGCCAAGAAAAAGCAGGTCATGCCCCGCGATGATCGCTGTCGCGAGTTCAGGCAGCACGGTGTCGTCGTAGCCGACGATGCCCGGAAAGAGCGAAGAGCCTGCAGGCTCGCCTGCGCTGCTTGCCGCCGCGAGTTGTCGCTGAAAGTTCGCCCGCAGCTCCTCTTTCACGGTGCGGCTCTGCCATCCAGACTCGAGCAATTGATCGAGCGTGCGGATCGTCGGGGGCGAGTCAGATTTCATTGGCTTTGTCGCTGTTTGCATCGGAACTCCTTGCAAGGATGCTAGGTCTGCCAGGATCCGCAGCGTTGTCTTTCCGTGAGGCGCTCGCCGAATGAAAAGGGCCTCGGCAGATGCCGAGGCCCGTGTTTATCGCGGTTGTCGCGTGTGAATTCAGTTGCCGTCCTTGACCTCGTACTCCGCGTCGATCACATCACCCTTTCCGCCGCCGCTCTTGCTCGAGTCGTTGGATGTCGATCCGGCCGCTGACTCGGTTCCGCCAGCAGACTTGGACGCTTCGTACGCAGCCTTTCCGAGTTCCGCAGCAGCTTCGTTGAGCGCCTTCATGGCGGCCTCGATAGCCGGACGGTCGTCCGTCTTCACCTTCGACTCCAAGTTCGAAACGGCACTTTCAATGCTCGCTCGTCCTTCGGCGGTGATGCGCGATCCATGCTCTTCGAGACCCTTGCGCGTCGCGTAGATCAGCTGCTCCGCGCCATTTCGAATGTCGACGAGTTCGCGCCGTTGACGATCGCCAGCTGCGTTCTCCTCCGCCTCGCGGCGCATTCGGTCGACCTCCTCCTTGCTCAGACCGCTCGAGCCCGTGATGCGGATCTCCTGCTTCTTGCCGGTGGCCTTGTCGGTCGCGACGACATTCATGATGCCGTTGGCATCGATGGAGAACTCCACCTCGATCTGCGGAACGCCTCGCGGCGCCGACGGAAGCCCTGTCAGGTCGAATCGCCCAAGACTGCGGTTGTCCGCTGCAAACTCGCGGTCGCCCTGCAGAACATGAATCGTCACGGACGACTGATTGTCCGCGGCAGTCGAGAACGTCTCCTTCTTGCTCGTCGGGATGGTGGTGTTGCGCTCGATCAGCTTGGTCATCACGCCACCGAGCGTCTCGACGCCCAGCGAAAGTGGGGTGACATCGAGCAGCAGTACGTCTTTCACCTCGCCCTGGAGCACGCCGCCTTGGATCGCGGCGCCGATGGCGACCACCTCGTCAGGGTTGATGCTGCGGTCGAGTTCCGTGGTCTTGAAGATGTCCTTTGCGATCTCCTGAACCTTCGGAATGCGGATGGAACCGCCGACCATGACGACATCTTGAATGTCCTGAGCGGAAAGCTTGGCATCCTTGAGGCACGCTTCGCATGGCCCGCGAAGCCGCGTGAACAAATCCACACAGAGTTCCTCGAACTTTGCGCGGGTCACGGAGACCTGCAGGTGCTTTGGTCCATTCTGGTCTGCGGTGATGAAGGGCAGGTTCACTGTGGTTTCGAGTTGCGTGGAGAGTTCGATCTTCGCCTTCTCCGCTGCTTCCTTCAGCCGCTGCAATGCCATCGGATCCTTGCGGACATCGATGCCTTCTTTCTTGCGGAACTCCTCGCCGATGAAGTCGATCAGACGCTGATCGAAGTCGTCGCCACCGAGGTGACCGTCGCCGTTGCTGGCAAGCACCTCGAAGACGCCATCGCCAACATCGAGGATCGAGATGTCGAACGTGCCGCCGCCGAGATCGAACACGGCAATGCGAGAATTCTTCTTCTTTTCGAGGCCGTAGGCAAGCGCGGCGGCCGTCGGTTCATTGATGATGCGTTCCACTTTCAGCCCGGCGATCTCACCGGCGTCCTTCGTGGCTTGACGCTGCGCGTCGTTGAAATAGGCGGGTACGGTGATGACGGCGCGCTCGACTTTTTCACCGAGGTACTCCTCGGCGACTTTCTTCAGATCGCGCAGAATCATGGCGGAGATCTCTGGTGGAGTGAATGCCTTGCCGCGGATGTCGACTTTCACGAGTTCGTCCTGCCCACCCGTGACCGTGTAGGGAACGCGCTTCTGTTCCGACTGCACTTCCGCGCCTCGGCGTCCCATGAAGCGCTTGATCGAGAACACGGTGTTGCGCGGGTTCGTGACTTGCTGATGCCGCGCTGGCTGACCGACGAGTTGCTCGCCCTTTTCGGTGAAGCCGATGACGGATGGTGTCGTGCGATTGCCTTGTTGATTGATCAGGACCTTTGGCTGTCCGCCCTCCATGATCGAGACAACGGAGTTGGTCGTGCCGAGGTCAATGCCGATGATCTTTGAGTTGGTTGTCATGTTGTTGGTTCCTTCTTTCCTGTCCGCTTTGGCTGCGGACCCTGTCGAGTAGCAAAGCCCGTGCCAATCCTGTTTCGGATCGGTCGGGGCGTATCCAAGCCTATTCTCGGGCGATGCCCCAGACACTCGCGAGCGATGAGCGCGTGCAGATTGCCTCCGAGGCGATCTTGGCTGGGCTGCGTGCGCTGCAGGTGATTTTGCGCCATCCATCGGCTCGAGTGCCCATCAACAAGCCCGATGGATCGCCCGTCACGGCGGGGGATTTGGCGGTTCAAATGGCCGTCGCTTCTGTCCTTCGTCGCCGTGCTCCGCAGTGGATGCTCGTTGGCGAAGAGGGTGAGGGCAGCGTGCCGGGCGCAGAGGGTGCAGCACTCTTGGCGCGCGCTGTTGCGGCGGTTCGCGAATCGCTTGGAAGCGAGTCGCCCGCGGACCCAGCCGCCTTTCTTCAGGACCAAACGTGCTCTCCTGGCGAAACGTGGTGGACCGTTGACCCCATCGATGGAACCAAGGGTTTTCGCAGTGGGCGCCACTACGCGCTTTGTTTGGCGCTCGTGGAGCGCGGGGAAGCGACTGTTGGCGTTCTCAGTTGTCCAACGCTTGTGATCGGACGCGACCCGCTTGAGATTGGTGCAGACGATCAGATGGGAACGATCTATGTTGCTGCGAAGGGGCAGGGCGCATGGAAGTTCGCGCCACGCCCCCACGATTGCAGTTTGCCGAAAGCGCTGTTGCCCGTGGCTCGGAACACGCTGCGATCGGTCGGCGCGCCATGGCGCGTGTGTGATTCGATCGAGGGTGGTTCACGCGCGGAACGCATGCGTGGCATCATGAACCGAACATCGCTGCGATGGGAGTCCGTGTCGCTTGACAGTCAGTGCAAGTACGCGCTCGTCGCCGAAGGCGTGGCAGATTGCTTCATGCGCGTGCCAGGTTCTCGAGGCGCGGAAAAGGTCTGGGATCATGCTCCTGGCGCGGTGGTTGCAAGCGAGGCGGGCGCGTGGGTTGGCGATCTTGTTGGTGCGCCACTGCGCATGGCCGGTGAGGCTCTCGATCAGAATGTGGGAACGCTCGCTTGTGACCGGTCGATCGTGACGCAGGTTCACGAGGCGGCGCGCGCAGCTCTCTCCGCCTCAGTGCCTGTACAGGCCAAGCACGGCAGTTCGTCGTGATCCGCACGCTGTCACTTGCTCTTCGCTCAATCGTCTGGGCGCTCTCGTGGGTGTTTGCTCTCGCCGCGATGTTGACCGCCATCTTCTGGGGCACGGGGCGCGTGCTGACAGACACCGTCCCTTCACTTCAACAACTCCATTGGATCCCAACTGTTGCTGCGCTCACTGTGACAGTGCTTGCCATTGGGTTCCTGCTGATTGCTGCACCTGGCGCTGCGCTGCGGCGCTGGCGGAACGCGTTGTGCATCGTTGCCGGTTTGCAGGGGGTGATGCTGTTGCAGGATTGGAAACCGCTTGCGCAAGCGGTTGCTGCTCCCGCGGTCGCCGATGCGGCGGCACCCATTCGCATCGCCCATGTGAACGCCAACTGGCCAGGCGCGGAGTCGATCGAGCGTGCGCGTGCCTATGCGCGTTGCACACGGGACGCTTGGGGCGAGTCGGGCGCCGATGTGCTGTTCATTTCGGAAACGGGATCGATGCTCTCGATGGAGGCGCAGGGCGCTCTCCTGACCGCTGATTGCAGTGTCTTCTTCGTTGGGCGATTCGGCGTCGTCAGCCGTATTCCTGTGGTGCGTGCAACGCCCCTGATGGATGACGGGAAGATCGCGGCGAGTTGGGTGGAGTTCGGTTCCTGGCGAGGGAATGAGACGTTTGCAGTACTTCTCGTCGATCTTCCGTCGAATCCGTCACTGTCGCGTCGCGACGTGCTTGCGCGAATGTCTGCTTCACTGCGCGGCAGAGTGACGACAGAGCCTGATCTGGTCGTAGGCGATCTGAATGTGGCGCGCGGGAGCGGTTCTGTTGCCTCTGTATGGCCGCGGCACCGCGAGGCGTTCGCCGAGCAGGGCCGTGGCTGGGGCGCGACCTATCCACGGCACCTTCCCCTCTGGCACATTGATCTGATGTTGATTGGTCAGCGTGTGCGACTGCTCGACTACAGCGTGCGTGATTCGGGCGCTGGCAAGCACAGCATGCAGTGCGCAGAGCTGAATGTCGGGGATGCCGGCGTTCGTCCGTGATCCGACGGATGAACGGAGTTACTGAGCCTTCGCGAAGAGTCTCCACAATTCGCGGTAGGTCTGTTCAGGCGCGGGGGCATCACCCTCCGCCATGTTGATGGAGTTCCGAAGCCTGAATTGTTGATCGTGCCAGAATCGGACGGAGAGATCGGCACGGAGGGTGTTGGTGCCGTATCGGTGGTTGAGGTCACCCTGATCTCGCATGCCATCGACCACAATTGCCACTTCGGGAGCTAGCGAGAAGAGGCGCCGTTGTGACTGCAGCTCTCGATCGTTGTCGCCTATGAAGTGATAGTTGCAGTAGATACGGTCCATTGCCGAGGGATCCCACTTTCCTTCGTAGCGCGAGGCGGGATGCGCACCTCGATGGCATGGGCAGTACAACATGTGAGGACTGTCGAGCAACTGCACCTCAGGTGAAACGAGCCATCCCAGTCCATCCGCCTTCGGATCGAATTGAGGCGTTGGCATTTGCCCCGTGTTGATTGCCATCATTTCCTGAGGCGCCGAGGTGTTGTCGTCGTCGAAGACCGTGGACGGAAGGTGGTCCGCGTAGAGAGCCGAATACCCGTACAACGCCAGACCAATCTGCCGGAGGTTTGATGAGCAGACCATGCGGTTGGCGCTCTCCCGCGCTGCCCGAAGGCCTGGCATCATGATGCTCGTGAGGAGCGCGATGATCGTGAGCGTGACAAGAAGTTCAACAATGGTGAAGCCGCGACGAGACTTGCGCGAAGAGGACAGCGCACAGGTTGGTCGCGTTTGGGCGAGTCGCACATCTCGGCTCCGAATTGGGTCGGAAAACTTCGAGAGCACCGATCACTCCTCTATCTCGGTGGGGCAAAGGCTGCCCCTCCTAGAGGGGAATTGTGCCACGGATCGGGGCGGACGCGAGTGAAGGGTTCCAAAAATCTCCATAGAAATTCAAATTTTTGCCATCTGAGGCCGGGGAGGGTCATGTCTGGGTTGCGCCGATAGGGATTTTGATGCATTCTTGCCCGGTGTCGGCAGGAGTGTGCCCTCCCACCCGCGTACAGATGTCTAACGTGTGGGCTGGCAAGCGTGTGGATCGGTCGCGTGGAGGACTCATGAATCAGCCGAATGAAGACAAGACACTGATGAACGGCGTTGCGGCCGGTCATGAGGCGTCGCTCCGGCTGCTCTATGAGCGGTTTGGTGCACTGGTCTTTCGGAACGCGTGCCAAGTCCTTGGCTCGACAAGTGAGGCAGAGGATGCGGTCCAAGATGTGTTTGTCCAGATCTGGCGCACGGCGGATCGTTATGACCCAACCCGTTCGAAGTTGATCACTTGGGTGATGCTGATTTCTCGGCGGATGCTCATCGACCGGCTGCGACGGCGGATGATTCGGCCGCCTATAGGTGCGCTTGATGAAACACTTGGGGTTCCTGCGCCGCAGACGACTTATGCGTCCGCATCAGATCCGGAACTTATGGAGCATTTCACGAAGGTTCGGCGCCGCATGGTGGAGTTGCCGGAACTGCAGCGGGACGTGATCGATCTCGTTTACATCAAAGGATTTTCTCTGCAAGAGGTGGCTGAGCAGCGCAACATGCCAGTCGGTACTGTCAAGAGTGCTCTCAGCCGCGGACTTCAGCGTTTGCGGGAGAAGTTTGGAATTGAGGCTGCAGGATGAGTGGCCGAACGTCCCCTTTTCATTTGCACAGGGTCCTGCGCTGGACCATGCAGGATATTTGCAGATCCTGGTGCGACTTCCGCGCTCATCTCTGCGTAGGTTGTTGGAGTAGACGGGCGGTATTGTGCGCCGCTCCTTCAAGGTTTTCGAGGGTTTTTTCTGTGGCGTTCCGAAGCAAGAGAGTTCTCGGGTCGAAAGGTCAGTGGAGTTCATGACAGATCACTCGAAAGATGGCACGCCTTCCGGGGCGGGAGATACGGCGGATCACGCCGACCTCTTTGAATTGGCTCATTTGGAAGTCACGGGGGTTCTGGAGACGCACGACGCGGCGCGGCTCGAGCGCTTGTTCCGAGAGTCACCAGAGAGGGTGCAGCAAAAAGTCATCGAACTGCAGGCGGCTTTGGCTGCGCAGGAGGTCTTGCTGCCTGATGTGCAGCCCGACAGAGCACTCATTCACGAAGTCATTGCCTCTGTGAGGCGCGATATCCGTCAAAGCGATGCGGACATGGCACCGATTGCCTCGATTGGTGTTCGGCGCGGTGGATCGTCGGCAAAGATCGCGACACGCGAGGATGTACAGGATGATCCGACCCTCGCGGTGCGCCGAGTGGAGGATCTCCGTTGGAAGCGTGCGGCAAAGGTGTGGCGCGCGTGTTGTCTCGCGGCGATCGGTGGAATCGTTGTGACGGTGGCGTTCCACATCTCGACGTACCGCCAAGCTGTTCGGATTGGTGAACTCGCACTACAGAATGCTGTCAGTGCACAGTTGACGAGCATGATCGGCGCCGGGCTGCCTGAGTTCCTCGATCAGCGGTGCGTGGTGCGCGGCCTCGTGGGCGCAAGTCCGCGTGAGAGTGGCTCGGTTGCGGTCATGCTTTCCCCGAAGTTCGATTCCGTGCTCGTGGCTTGGATCGATCTTGCAAAGGACCGTGTCCTTCGGCTTGAAGCGGTCGACTCCGAAACAGAGAGCGTGACCACGGTGGGTGATTTCACGGTTGTCAATCCCGTCGGCGGGACGCGGCTGGCTGTGCCCGCTGGTACCGCGAACCTCGGGACAGTGTGGCGCGTGGTCGATCGCGGCGGAGCGGTGGCCTTCACGAGCAAGCCTTCAACTCGCTGAGGCTCTCTCGCGCCTCGCGCGGTGCGCATCCAAACTCGATCGTCAGGCTTCTGGTTCTTCTGCGCGGCGCAGCCACTCGGATTCGAGCTGCTGCTTCTCCTGCTCTGCAGTCGTGCGGCTATCGAGTATCTCGTTGGTGCGCGCGCGGTCGCTATAGATCTGCGGATCAGCGAGTTGGGCATCGATGTCGTTCAGCGTTGCAGTGAGTGCGCTGATGCGTGCCTCCAACTGATCCGTTGCGAGGTGCGACAGCGGATTGCGCGGATCGTTTCGGCGCTTTGGGGCGGCCGATGGCGCGCGTGCCGCCTTCTGCGCGGCTGGCTTCGGAGCTGTCGCTTTGGTGGCCGAAGGCTTCGAGGCGGGCGGCTTTGGAGCAGGCGTCTTCGGTCCTTCAGACCTTTCGGTGCTTGTGCGTCGCTGTTCATCGAATGCCGCGTAGTTGCCATTGAAGAGCGTCCACCGACCATCGCCATCGAGGCTGAGGATTTGTCCGCACGTGGCGGAGAGCAGTGCGCGGTCGTGGCTGACAAGGATCAGTGTGCCGTCGTAGCCGCCCTCTTCGGCAGGGAGCGACAGAGCCTGCTCGAGTCGTTCAGCACTCGGGATATCGAGATGGTTGGAGGGCTCGTCCAGTATCAGCAGGTTGTGTGCGCCTGCCACGAGCCCGGCGAGGACCACGCGCGCGCGCTCACCGCCTGAGAGCGATCCGATGCGCGACTCCTGTGCACCGCCTGAGAAGAGGAATGCGCCAGCGAGATCACGCGCCTCTTGTTCGGTGAGTCGCGTGCCATTGGCGCGCGGGGGGACGGTCAACTGCAGGAATCGCCAAACTTCGAGCGTGGGATCGATGTGATCCTGATTCTGGCGAAACCATCCGGTGGAGAGGCGCGGCGAACGTTTGAGCGTGCCGTGGTCCGCCGACTCGTCGCCAAGGAGGATGCGAAGGAGCGTCGTTTTCCCGGTGCCGTTGGCGCCGACGATGCCGAGCCGGTCGCCGGGCTTGAGCGTCAGTTCGAGTTCGCGGAGCAGCACGCGCGGCCCGAAGGCTTTGTCGACGTTCTGTGCAGAGACGACGATGTCTCCGACACGCTCCGCTCGTGGCAACTGCAGACGCATGACATCAAAGTCGATCGGACGTTCGACCAGTTCATCGCGTTGGTAGCGCTCAAGTCGCGTGGCGCGCCCACGTGCTTGGCGTGCACGCTGTCCGGCGCGGTAGCGAGCGATGAATGCCTCCTCGCGTGCGATGCGGTCACGTTGTTTGTCGTGGAGGCGCTGCTGAGTCAGTGCGCGCTCGCGCCGTAGTACGGTGAAATCCGCATAGTTGCCGGGGTATTCGCGGATGGATGCATCGTGGATTTCGATGATGCGCGAGACAACGCGATCAAGCAGCCACCGATCGTGGCTGACGATGACGACGGCACCACGAAACTCGTCCGCGAGAAAGTCCTCAAGCCAGCGGCGCCCCTCGATGTCGAGATGGTTGGTGGGCTCATCGAGCAGCAGAAGATCGGGCTCCTCGAGCAATAGTCGTGCGAGTCCCGCGCGCGCACGCTGCCCACCGCTGAGCTTTGCCACGGGTGTGCCGAACTGCGCATCGGTGAAGCCCAATCCATGCAGGACCGCATCAATTCGGTGATCGACCGCGTATCCACCTGCGCGCTCGAGAGCATCGTCGAGCGCTGCCTGCCGCGCCAGGAGGCGTTCCATCTCCTCTGGATCGGTGGCAGTGGAGAGGCGTTCATACACGCCATCCAATTCCCCGCGTATCTCATGCAGTCGCTCGAACGCGCGCGCCGCTGCTTCGCGCAGCGTGTCGGTTGGTGAGATCGATGGATCCTGTGTGAGGAAGCCCGCGCGCGCACCACGCTGCAGCGAGACGCTTCCATGGTCGGGGGCGAGCTGCCCCGCAAGCATCCGCATCAGTGTGCTCTTCCCGCAGCCGTTTCGACCGACGAGACCGATCTTTTCGCCCGGCTCGATCGAGAGCGTGGCATCCTCGAGCAGCAGGCGAGTACCGTGCCCGAATCGGACATTCGTCAGCGTGGCGATGGGCACTTTTTGATCGTACCGAGTTAGTCTTTCCCGTCGATGCAAAGCGCAGTTGCCGATAGGCGTTGGTCGAGCGGTCGTCGCTGGCTGCGTGTACTCGTGATGCCGATGGCGATCCTCGGTGCGGGGCTGTGGATCATGCAACAGCAGAAGACCGCATCACAGGGCGATTTGGTGCGCGTAAGGGTCCAGGTGCAAGACATGATCGAGAGGACACTGCGCACGGATGCATGCGGGCCCATGATTGATGCGACCGATCCGCTCATACGCGAGAGTGTCGAAGCGCGGGTGCGCGGAGCTGTGCGTGGCGCGGCAGAATCGTCGCGAGTCGTGGTCGTCGTGGAAAGCGGTGATCAGAGCGGGCAGGGGACATCCGCGACACACACGGCGTTCGCGGGCGTATGCGGCGGCGAGCCCGTCGGCATCGCCGTGATCGCGCCGCGGGCGTCAGGTATCCCATCGGTCGTCAGCGTGTTTGATCTTGGGGCACAAGCGCGAACACGCTGGCAAGCGGAGTGCGACGTGGCCGCGAGTACATTGCCTGCCCCATGACGGCGCTGCAGGTGTGGCTGAACGGCCGAATGATGCCCGCTGCGGAGGCGCACGTATCGCTTTTCGACAGCGGCTTCCAACATTCCGTTGGCGTCTTCACCTCGATGACGGCGCGCCATGGCGCCGTCTTTCGGCTCCAGGAGCACTTGGAGCGCTTGCAGTCATCCGCCGTGATGCTTGGCGCAGTTGAGGCGCTGCACATCGGCCCGCTTGCCCAGGCCGTAGGGTCTGTGTTGGCATACAACGAACTGTCGTCCGCACGGATTCGCGTGAGTGTGACGGCCGGCGACCTCAAGATGCTGCGTGCGCCCGGCGCATCGCGCCCTGCGCAGCGAGGTGATCCCACGGTGGCGATCGTGGCACAGCCACCCACGGAGTATCCAGAGGAGTTTTTCACCAAGGGTGTGCGGGTACGCGTGTGTGATTGGCGGGTGCCTGCGCAAGATGTATTCGCGGGTCACAAGACGCTCTGGTACTGGCCGCGCTTGGCGGAGTTGCAGGTTGCTGCAAGCGTTGGCTGTTCAGAGGGACTGGTGTTCACAACGGCGGGTCGATTGAGCTGCGGCTGCGTCAGCAATGTGTTCCTCGTCAAGGACGGAGAACTGCGAACCCCCGCCTGCCGCACGGATGAGGGCCATGATCGTGCGCCAGTCCTGCCCGGTATCACGCGACAGGCGATCATCGAGTGTGCACAGGACCGAGGCCTGACGGTGCGGCGTACGGAGTTGACCGTGGATGATGTGTTCGCAGCGGACGAAGTCTTTCTGACAAACTCCAGTTGGGGAGTTCTGCCGGTGACTGCGGTCGAGCAGAATGCGATCGGATCAGGCTCTCCAGGGTCGATCACACGGGATTTGCGGGACGAATACATCGAGACGCTTCATTTCGAAACACGTCATCAGTCCGCGTGAAAACAGCGATGGGTGGATCGCGGCGCACGCGTTTCATCCTGACTTCAGTCCCGGCGAATGACGCGCACATTCTCTCGCCCTTCACCATCGTGCATCGGGCTCGGCGGACGTGTCGCACCCCCACGCAGTGCGCGGCGAACGAGTCCGATCACCAAAAGGACCGCAGCAAGGCCAACAAAGACAGCGATGAGGGCGAAGCCAGCAATGGCAAGCACAGTCACAAGAGGAAGTGCTATCAGCAGGAGCAGCACGCGCGCAAGCCCAGGGCTGACGCGTGGACCGCCGACGCCGTCTGATTGCGGGGGGAGTTGTTGCACGGCGTTCACGATAGTTCCTTGGGCTTCCGTGTGGTCGATGTGCTTCCGTACCATCGCCGAGCCATGGCGGGCGAGTTCGTTCACCTTCACTTGCACTCCGAGTATTCGCTGCTCGATGGCGGCAATCGCATCGAAGCGCTCGTCAAGCAGGTGAAGGCGCTTGGGATGAATGCCGTGGCCGTCACGGACCATGGCAACCTGTTTGGCGCCGCTGAGTTTTACGACGCTGCACGCAGGGCAGGGGTGAAACCGATTCTCGGCATCGAGGCATATGTTGCGCCCGATCACGATGGGCGCGAAGGTGATCGCCGCAGCCGAGTTCCGACACGGATTCAGGATGGTGGGTTCCATCTGGTGCTGCTCGCGATGAACCTGACTGGCTGGCGCAATCTGATGAGACTGTCGAGCGACGCGTTCTTGCATGGCTTCTATCACCGCCCCCGCATGGACAAGTCAACGCTGACGCAGTGGAACGATGGACTGATCGCGATCAATGGTCATCTCGGGTCAAGCATCGCATGGCACTTGACGAACTTCGTGCAGACCGGACAGGCGAGTCATTGGGCGCTCGCGCTTGAAGAGGCACGGTGGCATGCGCGCGTGTTCGGTCCGGATTCGCACGGTGAGCCGCGCTTTTACATCGAGTTGCAGCGGCATGTGGTGGAGCAGGAGCGAATCAACCCGCTGCTGAAGAAGCTGGCGGCGGAACTGCGACTGCCGCTTGTGGCGGACAACGATGCACACTTCCTGCGTGCGCAGGACCATGACGTACACGACACGCTCTGCTGCATCTCAATGGCGAAGAACAAGGAGGATCCGGATCGCCTCCGATACCCGGCCGAACTCTGGGTCAAGAGTCCCGAAGAGATGCATGCGCTCTTTGCGGAGAAGGATGAACAGGAAGCGCTCGCGAACACAGTGCGGATCGCCGGCCGCTGTTCCGTGGAATTGCCGCTTGGGAGCAGTCATGCGCCTCTCGTGCGGGTGAAGGTCCCCTCCTCGCTGCCGACCTACTCGGGGGGAGATTTGACGGCTTGGTTTCAGGACGTGTGCGCGCGATTCGAGTTGAGTCCTGTTGGTTCGGACGATGCGGCGGAGCAGAAGCGTGCCCGTGCCGAGTGCGATCGTGCGCTCGCGAAGCTGTGCGAAGCGGGCTTGGTGTGGCGGTACGGACCGGGTGGTGTCACGCCCGCGATCCGCTCGCGGCTTGACCGTGAGTTGAAGATTTTGGCGGACAAATCGATCAGTGCGTACTTCCTGATCGTCTGGGACTTCGTGAGTTGGGCGCTCCGGCAGGGGATTCCCGCAACGGCGCGTGGTTCAGGCGTCGGGACGATGGTGGGCTATGTGCTGGGGCTGTCCAACGCCTGTCCGGAGCGGTACGGGCTGCTGTTCGAACGGTTCACAGATCCCGATCGGAGCGAGTACCCCGATATCGACATCGATATTTGTCAGGACGGTCGTGCTCGTGTGCTGGAGTATGTGCGCGGGAAGTATGGGCACGTTGCGCAGATCATCACCTTCGGGCGGTTGAAGGCGCGTGCCGCGATCAAGGATGTGGCGAGAACGATGGGCGTTCCAGTAGCCGAGGCACAGCGACTCTCTGATCTCATTCCACCCGAGTTGCATATCACGCTTGAACGCGCACTCGAAGTGGAGCCGGCGCTGCGTGCTGCGCGCGATGACAACCCCCTCATTGCGAAAGTTCTTGAGCACGCGCAGGGGCTGGAGGATCATGCACGCAACAGCAGTGTGCACGCGGCGGGCGTCGTGATCTGTACGCAACCCCTGGAAAACATTGTTCCCCTCTGCCGCGCGACGAGCGGCAGTGAGGAAGTCATTACGCAGTGGGATGGTCCGACCTGCGAGCGGGCGGGACTGTTGAAGATGGACTTTCTCGGTCTTCGAACGCTGTCGACCATGGAGTGTGCCAAGCGGCTCATCCGAACATCGCTTTCGGAAGAGGCGATCTGGTGCGCCGTCGGTCGTGGTGCAGAGTGGTCGAAGGGCGCCTCGGCCCGAGGCGCAGATCCGCTTGATCTCGACCGTATCGACTTTGCGGACCAGCGGGTCTTGGGGCTCTTTCGGCGTGCGGAGACAGGCGGCATTTTTCAGTTCGAGTCGGGTGGCATGCGCAAGACGCTGATCGAAATGCAGCCCGACCGACTGGAGGATCTCATTGCGGCGAACGCCCTCTTCCGGCCGGGGCCGATGGAACTGATTCCAGACTATTGCCGCCGCAAGTTGGGGCGAGCCGCGATCCCGCGTGTGCATGAGGTGGTGGATCGACTGACCGCGGAAACCTATGGAGTCATGGTGTATCAGGAGCAGGTGATGCAGGTACTGCATCAACTTGGTGGCATTCCGCTGCGCGCTGCGTACTCGATCATCAAGGCAATTTCAAAGAAGAAGCAAGAGACGATTCAAAGTGCACGGGCGGATTTCGTGCGTGGCTCCGGGGCGCAAGGTCTGTCGGAGGTGAAGGCGCAGGAGCTGTTCGATCTGATCCTGAAGTTCGCTGGCTATGGCTTCAACAAGAGCCACTCCACGGGATACGCGATCATCGCGTACCAGACGGCTTATCTCAAGACATACTTCCCCGCCCAGTACATGGCAGCGGTGCTGACCTTTGAGAGTCAGGCGCAGAAGGTGGAGGACTGGGCGGTGTATCTCGAGGAATGCAAGCGCATCCCATGGCCTGACTCCACAAATCAGCACCGGCATACGGGCGTCGAGGTGAAGCCACCCGACATCAATCTGTCGGTGACGGACTTCTCGATTGTGTTCGACCCCGACGAGCCGCAGGACAATCTGCATGGACATGTGCGATTCGGTCTGCGTGCCATGAAAGGCGTTGGTGATGCGGCGATCGCGTCCGTGATCGAAGAGCGAACGCGCGGTGGAGCGTTCAAGGATCTCTTCGACCTTTGCAATCGTGTCAACTTGCGTTCCGTCACAAAGTCGACCATTGAGAGTTTCATCAAGGCAGGTGTGCTTGATTCGCTGCACGGAACGGTGCAGCGGGCATCGATGCTCGCTTCGCTCGAGGAGGCGCTGCGTGCTGGACAAGCCGCTGCGCAAGACCGCGCCGCCGGTCAGATGTCGATGTTCGGGGGGCTCGCTGCAGACGAAGGTTCAGGGTCGACTGGCGCAGGCGCTGCCGTCGACAGTGCCGCGCCGCTTCGGAAGGTGGAGCCGTGGAGTCGGCTGACGGCACTCCAGCATGAGCGGGAGGCGCTCGGCTTTCATGTCTCGGGACATCCGCTCGATGAGTGGGCTGGTGAGATTCGATCCTTCTGCACGGCGGAGAGTTCGACCCTTGGGCAGCAGGGAGGTTCGGTGATCATCGCAGGTCTTGTGACCCGCATTCGTCAAATCATCACGCAGCGCGGATCCAGCGCGAATCAGCGAATGGCGATTGCGACGCTCGCGGACAAGGGCGGGACATTCAATGCGGTGCTTTTTGCAGAGACGTATGCGGAGTTTGGCGAGTTGCTGCAGGAGGGCTCGGTTGTGGTGGTCGTTGGTTCACCCGACAAGTCGCGCGCGGAGCCCGGCGTCATCGTTGATCGACTTATTGCGATGGACTCTGCTGCTGCATACTTGGCGAACTCCATCGAGATTCGTCTCGATGCCGAGCGCGCCGCAACGAATGATGAAGACTCTCGCCGAGCACTTCTTGGAACGGTGCGGATGCTCGCCGGCGCTCTTCGGCAGGCGTCGGGCAGCGTGGCAAGTCTGAAGGGGAGACCTGTCGAGGTTCGTGTGCAGGTTGGTGTGGATGGAGGCTCAGTCGCGCTGCTGCCGCAGGGCGTACGGGTGGTCGCCGACCGGGATGTGCTTCGGCGGCTGAGTGATATTGTCGGTCCTGGTCGCGTGGTTGTGCGCGGTGGCTATGTTCCACCGCGCCGCGAGCGGGGTGGTCGGGGACGGTTCAGGGATACAGACGACTGACCGTCCAGTGATCCCCGCTGCGCGTGTAGACAATTCGGTCATGCAAACGATCGGGGTGACCTTGCCAGAACTCGATTGTGGAGGGGCGAATCCGAAAGCCGGCCCAGTGCGGCGGACGAGGTACATCACCACCTGCGAATCGCTCTTCAAATGATTTGCAGCGCGCATCGAAGGTGGCGCGGTCAGCGAGTGGCTGGCTTTGCTCGCTCGCCCATGCGCCGATTTGTTTTGAGCGGCTGCGTTCGCGAAAGTACTGGTCGCTCAGCGCATCACTTGTGCTCTCGACGGAGCCCTCGAGCCGCAACTGACGATCGAGATGATCCCAGTGCATGAGCAGCGCCGCACATCCCTGCCCCGCAAGTTCCCGTCCCTTGCGGCTCTTGTGGTTGGTGAAGAAGACAGCGCCGTCCGCATCGAATGCCCGAAGCAGAACGGCGCGCAGTGAAGGTCGCCCATCGGCATCCACGGATGCAACGTAGAGCGCGTTGGGGTTTGGGGTCGGCAGCTGCAGCGACTCCTCAATCCATGCGCGTGCTGCCGCGATCGGATCAGTCGGCGGAGCATCAAAGTTCAGCTGCGATGGTGTGAACGACAGTGGCGTTGGCTGCCGCTTCGGTGGGTGGATGAAAGGAGTGCTTCCGTTCGCGGCGTTCATGTGGGAAGGGTAGGTGCGATGACGGAATCAGAGGGCGCGAGGAGTGCGGCGATCATGCGGTCGTTTATGTGCAGGTCCCTCGCGTGCGGCGCGAGCGAGACGTTCAAGCGCCTGTGGATCATCGAGACCAAAGAAAGAGCGCCATGCATCGATGCTCTGGGAATCCAGTGTGGGGGTTGGGGGACGACTGCGAGGTGCCGTTCCCAACTTGCCGCGCGCCGCATGATCACGCGTCAGCGTTTCGAGGAACTCGCTCGCAGTCAGCACGGGGCATCGGCGCTTTCGAGCATCTCGCAGTATGGCACGATCACCTGAGACAACGGTGAGTCGGCGCGGTGCAGTGCACTGTGCGACGAGATGGGCGATGACTTCATCGGCGGTCTTGCCCGCACCCGAGTAGCGCAGCGAGATGCCTGCGATCGGCCCGGTCGGTCGGTTGCGCCGTGGCCCATCACAAACGAGGCAGACTGCATCGCCCCGATAACGACTGTCCGCGATCAGTTGGGCAAGACCTTCCTCATCTACCCCCGCAATATCAGGGGGCAGAACACCTGTCACGTGCAAGATGTTGTTGGCATCGACAAGGACGGGCATGGGCTGCGCTGTGCAGTGTCCCATGAATGCGCCATACGGGGACCTGCTTGCAATTCAAGGGGAAATATGGTTCAATGAGCGGCTCGACACCCCCCCCAAGGACCCATAGAGCATGCCCATCCGAGTCAAGACCCGAGGCAATGAGACCGCCGAGCAGATGCTGCGCCGCTTCAAGAAGTTGTGCGAGCGTGAAGGCATCACCAAGGATGTGAAGAAGCGTCAGTACTACGAAAAGCCCTCGGAGATCCGTCGTCGTGAATCCATGCGCCTGCCGCAGAAGCTCTTCGCCATGCGGATGGAGGCCGCAGCCGCTGCAGTCCGTGGCGGTGGCGGAGGCGCTCGCGGCAAGTCCGCAGCGGGCAGTCGCGCAGGGGGTCCGCGGGGCAGCCGTTCGGGTGGAAGGTCGTCAGGTCCACGCTCGGGCGGTTCGCGCGCGTGAGAGCAGTGCGTCCCATGCAGCTTGAGCGTGCACGCGTGGGGCGTGAGCTAATCGCGGGTGCCAAGATCTGGTACTAAAAATTAGTTTGAGACCCTGCGGCCGATGGTTCGCCCTTCGACGAAGAACATTCCTGAGACGGCGCGCTCGTTCGCTGTCAAGGCAGCGCAGCTGCTTGCCGATCTGAAGTGCACCGAGGTCATAGTGATCGATCTGGTGGGGCGTTCACAGGTGTGTGACTTCATGGTTCTCGCCTCAGGCACGAGTGCGCGGCAGATGAAGTCGGTCGGCGAGTCCGTGGACAAGCTCGGTTCACAAGTGGGATCGCCCGCTTGGCGGATGGACAGCGATGCCGGTAGTAGCTGGATCGTCGTGGACTTTGTCGATGTGGTGGTCCACCTGTTCGAGGCGCGCCAGCGTGTGTTTTATGACCTCGAGGGACTGTGGCGTGAGGCACCGCGCGTGACCTGGCGATCTGCGGATCGGACCGCCGCAACCTGACCTTGACCTTGCGTGTCGGTACGCTTCGCGGGTGATCATTGCCTGTCTCCTTGCACTGGCCGTTTCTCACGCTGTCGTGATGCAGTCGTCGCAGACGCCGCCTGCTCCAAAATCCGATGTGCCTGAATCGATCGTCCGCGAGGGAACAGAGGTGGTGATCGACGGTCCTGGTGGAAAGCTGGGCGGAACACTTCTCTTGCCAAAGCAGACACAGGGGAAAGCTGCGCAAGGCATTGGGAAGCCCCCCGTGGTGGTGTTCATCACGGGCAGTGGACCTCAGGATCGTGATGAAACGGTTTTTGGGCATCGCATCTTCGAGCCGATCGCACTCGCGCTTGCTGAGGAGGGGATCGCGTCGCTGCGCTGCGATGATCGTGGGATTGGAGCATCGACAGGGGACTTCGCGACCGCGACGACGCATGACTTGACGGCGGATACGCGCGCACAGATTGAGTGGCTCCGAACGCAGGGGCAGGTGGATCCTGCGCGCATCGGAGTCATTGGGCACAGCGAGGGTGGACTGATCGCCACGCTGCTTGCCGGGGCTGAGCCACCCGCGTGTGCGTTCGCCGTCCTGCTCGCTCCACCCGCGGTCTCAGGGCGGCAAATCTTGAGTGAGCAGTCAAAGGACATTCTGATTTCGATGCAGGCGGACGCTGCATGCGTCGCCTTCGCGACCGAGATGCATGGATTGATGATGGATAAGGCGATCGAGGGAAAACCGGAAGCGGAGATGCGCGAGGCAGTCGCAGCGTGTGTCAGCGCTCAGTTGGCGTGCAACAAGAAGTTTCCCGCGACGGAAGCGATGATCGAAGTGGCGACCGATCAAGCAGTGAAGCAGATGCGATCGCCTTGGATGCGTGTGTTTCTGACGCTTGATCCGCAGCCTTCCATCGCGCGCCTTGGCGTTCCAGTGCTCGTGCTGTTTGGAGAGCGCGATCTGCAGGTGAGTTTGCGGCAGAATCTCGGGCCTTTCGAGATCGCCGCCGCGCGCGCCCCCGTGCGACCCGTGATTGAAGTAGTTCCTGGAGTCAATCACCTGTTTCAGCGATGCACCCTCTGCACGCTCGATGAATACGCGCGACTCAAGTCGGGTGTGGATCCGGATGTCGTGAAAAGGATTTCCACGTGGGTGGCGAAGACTGCAGGCGTGGCGTCGGCTGCACCTCCCTCCGCACCAACGTCATCGCGTTGAAGGTTCTCCCCTCGCGAATGAACTTTCGCTCGTAGTTTGTCCCGACCACTTCGCCTGGTCGTGCCGATGTCGGTGAGAGAAAAGGACGGCGTTCAAAAAGGCTGGCATGCATTTCGGCGTGGCGTTCGTACCACTGCCAGAGTGCTGGGTGATCAGTGACCAGGCGCAGTTCTCCGCCCGGTGAGAGCACACGGTGGAAATGCAAGAGCGTGTCGGTTTGGACGACACGCCGCTTGTGGTGTCGCCCCTTTGGCCATGGGTCGCTGAAGTAGATGTGCACCACCCGCGCGATGCAGTCCGCGAGGCGGTGGCGGAAGAGATCGCCCGCATCGGTCAGCAAGATGCGAACATGCTCAAGTTGATTTCGCCGAAGACGATCAGCTGTGGAACGCCAGAAATCAGCGGTCCACTCGATGCCGAGGAAATTGCTTTCAGGTTGAACTGCCGCTTGTTGGCAGAGGAATGTCCCCTTGCCTGAGCCGATTTCGATCTCGAGTGGATTCGACGGGCACGCGAAGAGTGCACGCGGATCCCATGCCCCTGCCTCATGCGGGGGCATGTCGGCATCCCGCAAACCGAAGTGACCGATGTCGAGGCGCTTTCCGCGTGCAGGATCCATCGCATCACTCGGCAGTGGACGCATCTTCCTCATCGCGTGCAACTGCGCGGGAAGCGAGCCGCACGCAGCGCAGACAGATGAATGCCTCGGAGAACGCAGGGCTCTGGAAGATTCGGTCGGTGCGCTCTTCGAGGCACATCGTGCACTTGGTAGGCGCCCCGTCCGGGCGGTCGCTCGCTTGGGCAGTGACCGTGAGTGCCCACGCGGCGCGCAGACAGTTGCCGCAGATGCAAGAGCCGTGGTGCCCCTCGACCATCGGACGGTCGAGCGTCCACGGTGTATGGCAGAAGTCGCAGAGGACATCCTCCATTCGGACATTGTTCGGATCGGTGCCGTGACGGCGCACGCGCCGAGCATAGTTGCGCATCGGCTGCGCTAGTCTGTGCGGCGATGTCACGAGGACCATCCCTCGCGCAGAAATGCCAGTTCGTCTTCGCGGCGGCTGCCATGCTGATTCTCGCTGGTGCGCTCGTTGTGCCGTGGCTTCGTCTGGAGTGGGTCGTGGATGAAAGCCAGCGCGAGACATCCCGTCAGTTGGCGGAAACCTGGATTCAGAATGGTTTTGCTCTGACGCGTACGGCGGGCATCCCGATCCCGATCCGAGTCGTGCAGGTGGATGAGATCGAGAGCAAGGGAGTCAGCGATCCCTTTGTCGAAACTGCGGAGCGGGCATTCTTTGCCAATCCGACACAGACGGAGGTCTTCGAGGCGGTGCAGTCCTCGCAGGGCGTGGTCTATCGGTACGCGCTCGCGCTGCGCGAGACGCAGTGGCGAGCGATCCAAGACCGACAGTTTGTGGACTTCGCTGCACGCGCCTCCGATGTGGCGCTCGGAGATCCGCTTCGTGCTGTGCTGGTAATCGAACGCACCAGCCAGTTCGCCGCCGGACAGATCGCATCGAACCGTTGGTACTTGGTTGTAAGCGGAGCCGTGGCTGTCGTGCTCGCGGTCCTCGTGTTCTGGTGGATTCTGACGCAACTGATCTTCTCACCTGTCCGTCGCTTGCGCGACAGTATGGAGCGGGTGCGTCGCGGCGATCTGACGGTTCGCAGCAATCTGCGGACCGGCGACGAGTTGGAGGAGCTTTCGCGAGCATTCGATCAGATGCTCGACGAATTCGATCGCGTCCAGAACTCACTTCGTGCGATGAATGAGTCGCTCGATCTGAAGGTTGTCCAACTCTCCGAGGCGAATGTCGGTCTCTTCGAGTCCAACCGACTGAAGAGTGACTTCGTCGCGAGCGTGTCGCATGAACTTCGGACACCCCTCAATTCAATCATCGGGTTTGCGGAGCTGTTGGAGGAAATGGCGAGGAAGGACGCGGATGCTGATCCAAAGCGACAGCGATATGCAGCAAACATTCTGACGAGCGCTCGAATGCTCCTCGAGATGATCAATGAACTTCTGGACATGGCGAAGATTCAAGCGGGGCGCATGTCAGCAAGTGTGGTGACGTCGAGTGTCGCCGATCTGCTTGAGGGGCTTCAGGCGATCATGAAACCGCAGGCAATGGCGAAGCTCATCGAACTGGAGTCGGAGGTGGCGTCCGACATCCCGTCGGTGGAAACGGATCCTGGAAAGTTGCAGCAGATTCTCTACAACTTCCTCTCCAATGCGATCAAGTTTTCGCCGCCAGGCAGCACCATTCGAATCGAGGCAGCGCAGACCACGGTTGAGTCGCGACCTGCCGTCCGTATCTCGGTTGTGGATCAGGGCCCCGGTATCCCCTTCGATCTGCAGGAGACGGTATTCGAGAAGTTCCGCCAGATCGACGCGAGCCATACTCGCTCGCACGGAGGCACTGGGCTTGGTCTGGCGATCTGCCGTGAGCTTGCACAAATCCTTGGCTGCACAGTGGGACTGATTTCAGAGCCTGGCCGAGGCGCGACGTTTTTCGTGACGGTTCCCGTGCTCTACCGCGTGCGTGAGCGCAAGCCATTGCTGCCCACCGCGGCAGAGGAAGACGGGCGATCGCGTTCAGCGCCTACAGCCTGATTCGTTCGATTCTCGCATGGGGTCGGCGGCGGCAGTTGGCAGAAGGGGGGCCGCCGACCCGCAGTTGCAGGCCGCATGCCGTACCTTCCCCACGTGCAGTTTCTCACGGAAACCATTCGGCTTGGTCTGTCGAACTTGCGTCGGCATGCACTCCGTTCGATCTTGACCTGTCTCGGCATCATTCTCGGCGTAGCCGCCGTCATCGTGGTGGTGGCCATTGGAGAGGGCAACAAACAAGCTGCACTCCGCGACATCGCCGCACTCGGAGCACGCAACATCATTGTGCGGAGTTCCAAGCCGCCTGATGTGGCCTCCACCACCCAAGCCCGCACATTCCTTTCGCGTTACGGGCTGCTGTATGAAGATGCGCGGCGTTTGGAGGCAGGGCTCGATGGTCTCGTGATCGTTCCGCTGAAGGCTGTCGGCAGCGAGATCAGTCGAGGCGCATTTCGCACCACGGCTCAGTGCTTTGGCACGGTGTCAGAACTGGCGATGGTCGCCAACTTGCAGGCGCAGCCAGGGGGGCGCTACTTGAGTGATCAGGACATTGCCACGCATGCACCTGTGGCGGTACTCGGCGATGAGATTGCGCGGCAAATGTTTCCCGCCAGGGATGCACTTGGACAGGACTTCCGCATCGATCAGCAAGTATTTCGGGTGGTGGGGGTCTTGCAGCCACAAGGGTTGTCGGGTGGAGCCGGCAGCGCGCTCGTAGGGCGCGATCTCAACCGAGACATTCATGTGCCCATGACGACGGCTGAGCGGCAGTTCGGTGACATTGTCCAGCGACGCTCTTCGGGATCGTTCAGTGCGGAAGAGGTGCAGTTGAGCGAGGTCTACATCACCGCTCCCAGCACGGAGTCGGTCGGTGAGGTGGCCGCACGTGTCGAGCGAGTCATCGAGAGCGCACACCCGGGTATGACGGACGTGCAGATCGTCGTGCCCTGGGAACTCCTCGAAAACGCGCGTCGTGCGATGGTGGTTTGGAACATCATGCTTGTGTCGATCGCGGCGATCAGCTTGCTTGTCGGAGGCATCGGCATCATGAACATCATGCTGGCAAGTGTCACAGAGCGCACACGCGAGATTGGCATACGGCGTGCACTGGGAGCGACCCGTCGGCACATCGTGCTGCAGTTCCTTGTCGAGACGGGATCACTCTCGGCGGTCGGCGGAGTCATCGGCATCCTGCTTGGCATTGGGGTCGCTTTTGGGCTGGGACAATTGGTCGAGCTCTTGCGTTCATTCGCATTTTTCCGCGGGGCCTTCGGACGTGTCTCTCTGGAGCCCGTGATCACAATTTGGTCCATCGTCGTGAGCTTTGGGGTTGCCGCCGCGGTTGGGCTGGTGTTTGGTACCTATCCAGCGGTGATCGCAAGTCGCAAGGATCCCGTCGTGGCGCTGCGGCATACATAAGGGCAGCGCTGTTGGTGCGTATCACGAAATCGATCCCGTTACGGCCGCTGGGTATCCGAACGGGTGGGATCAGTCTGGTCCACTGCGTGTTCCAAAGGAGCGCCGAACTGCTCACCCATGGTGCAGATGTGTGCGAACGATTTCGGTGGAGTTTCGGACGCTCCGTGCTTGGGCTGCGAAGCATGCCCCTGCAATGATCAACTTCATTTGGGCGGGTATGCAGGGAGCCGAAGGTGATCTTGATGATGTGCTGCTTCGAAACACGGCGCCCTGCGAAAGCCCTCACTTGCGTCGGTAGACGATCACATCGCCATTGTCCCAGTCAACCCAGCCCTGCAGCCGACGGTGCTCTGCCCAGTGAAGGTCCAGTGAGCGGGATGCGTTCTTGT
>VGYQ01000019.1 GCA_016872915.1 Planctomycetota bacterium
GCGCGGACCAGTCGCGCCGCAGGCGCGCGAGGCTTGCATCAGCAGGCTGTGTGCGCCGAAGGCGCACGAGGATGAGCGCGCAGCGCGCATCCTCGCCGTCAGAATGGCACGCTCAACATCACATACCCCATAAGACTGTTCCTCCCCGGATTCGCCTCACCGGTATTCGCGTTGGAGATGTGGTACCAGCGTGCGCCGACCATGAGTCGCAGGTCCGGTGCCACATCAAACGAGACTCCCCCACCCGCCTGCGGCGTGAAGTTGAATGATGTTCCGCCGGATGGTGTGTTCACGGTTGTCGCGATTACACCGGAGCCCGCGTCCGCGTAGAGCGACCATGTGTCGTAGGCGAGGAAGTGCCAGCGGAAGAGAATGGTGCCGCCCCCGCCCCATGCGTTCGCCACAGGCTGTGCGATGTAATCGCCTTCGATCTGAAAGTCGACGGAGAGGTTGTCGATGATGAAGTAGGAGGCGCTGATGCCGAACTCGACCTGCTCAGCGGCTTCGAAGTCCGTCATGCCGCCGAGCAGCACTTGCCAGCGCCATGTGTCCTTCGTGCCGAACGCCGGCTTGGTCGGTGCTGCGTTCGTCGGTTCGGTCGGCGCGATCTGCGCGCCTGCGTTCACGACAGGTTCGAAAGTGAACGCTGGGGTCTCTGCGTGCGCAGCGAAGCAGAGGCAGAGGGCAAACGTGGCGGAGAGCCGCATGGTGTCGGGAAGGTAGTGCATGAAAAAGCCGCTCGGTCGCTCCGACACGACCGAACGGCGTTTCGATCAGCCTCGCTGCCGAGGCTGCAAAGAAGGCAACCAATTGGGGGACTCATCACGCTATCCTGCCCCGTGGCGCGGAGTCAACACCTGCGCACTTTCAGGCCTTTTTTCGCCTTTTTCCCATTTTCTCGCATGCCCAAAGCACCCTGCACTTCCCCCGCCAAGCCCCCCCCCATGGAGGCGCGGATCGATGTCGTGCTCTGCGTTCTGCTACGCAGTGTGCAGGGACGCGTACAGGTGCTTGTGGCGCGACGCGCACTCGACAGTGAGATCCTTCCGGGAGCCTGGGAGTTGCCGGGCGGCAAGATTGCGCCGGGCGAGAGCGCGCGTGACGCCGGGGCACGCGAACTGCTGGAGGAAGTTGCGGTGGACTGCACCGATGCCGCACACGAATGGCAAGACCTCGGTGTCGTAGACCCTCCTCCGCCCGAGGGTCGACCTGCACCCCGCTTCCACATGCAGGCTGTGCAGCTGCCAGCCGGCGTTGTGCCGAAAGCGATTGCAGCGCGTTCGATTGCTTGGGTCCAGGTCAAGTCGCTCGCGGATGTTGACTGGCCCGACACAACCCGTCCCGCAATCAATGCTGTGATCGCCGCGCACGGGCGCTAGGGAGCGCGCAAGGAATTTGGTTGTCAGGGAAGAGGCGGCAAGACTTCCGTCGGCGGCACGGGAACCTCTGCAGACCCCTTCCCCGGCAGCGCTCCCTGCGCCTCGCCGGAGCCCATCTCCGCTGGCTTCAGCGAGGGGGCCTTTTTCACTGCCTTGCTCTCGTTCGCAGCACCACCTCGAGGAGCTGTTGCGGCGTCGGCAAGAGTCATGTCTTCCAGAACGGCCGTTCGCATCAAGTGAGCACGGTCCAAGAGACTTGGAAAACTGTCATCTGCCGGCACGAAGGTGAAATGCCACTCCACGCGGCTCTCAAGATCGAGCGGCGCAATCTCGCTGACAAAATCTGCGCCAACAAAATCCCAGAACGGTGCAGACGCTTTGCCGGAACCCACAATGGACTCGTACCCATCGAGCTTCAAGCGCACGTCATACTCGCCGTAAAAAAGAAAGTCGACCTCACAGGGCGTTCGCCCGACCTCGCGTTCGTTCACGTACACGAGCGCTTCCGACGGCGTCGATGTGATCGCGATGGTGCGCCGGACGCATGCGGGCGCAGCCAACACCAGCAGCAAGAGTCCGAAGCTGAGAGCCGTTTGACGCACGGGCGGCAGTCTATCGCCGCGGCGCGCTTACACTCCGTGCGTCATGCCACTCCTCCAAGCGCATGGGCTGGTGAAGAGCTACAACGGTCGCCGCGTCGTCGATCAGGTGTCGTTTCATGTCGATGCAGGCGAAATCGTTGGGTTGCTCGGCCGCAATGGCGCTGGAAAGACCACCAGTTTCCGCATGGCGATCGGGATGATCACCCCAGAAGCGGGATGTGTGACATTCGACGGCAAGGATGTCACGAATGAACCGATGTATCGCCACGCCGCTGCAGGCATGGGCTATCTGTCGCAGGAGCCGAGCGTGTTCCAGCGACTCTCGGTGGAAAACAACCTGCTCGCGATCCTGGAGACGCGACCGCTGACCTATGCACAGCGGCGGAAGGCATGCGATGATTTGCTGGGACAGTTCGGGCTGCAACATAAGCGTCGCGAACAGGCGCGCACATGCTCGGGTGGTGAGCGCCGAAGGCTCGAGATCGCCCGTTCACTGATTACCAAGCCGCGGCTGATTCTTCTGGACGAACCATTCGCGGCAGTCGATCCGCACACCGTGGAAGAGTTGCAGGGCGAGGTACGGCGACTTGCGGAGCAAGGCATTTCGATCCTTGTGACCGACCACAACGTGCAGCAGACCCTGCGAATCTGCAACCGCGCATACATCATTCACGAGGGAAAAAATCTGCGCGACGGCGAACCGCGTGAAATCATCAACGATCCGCTGGTGCGCGAGGCCTATCTGGCTTCGACCTTCCGTGGCGACGAGTTTGGCTAAACCACTTCAGTCCCGCTCAACCGCAACGGCTTCCACATGCACCGAGGCCACGCGTGTGGGCGTGGCTGATGTGACGGTGAAACGTCCACCGTAAGCCGCGAAGGTTTCGCCGATCTGCGGAATCCGTCCGAAGTGTGACAGCAGCAGACCAGCAATGGTCGAGTATCCATCATCGGGCGGCAGGAGAAGGCCTGTCTCGGCCGCCACCGTTTCCACGGGAATCCGCCCATCGACCTGCCAGCCCGATTCCGCATTCCCTGCGATGACCGGTTCGATCTCCGAGTTCGGTTCGTGCTCGTCATAAATCTCGCCCACGATTTCCTCAAGCACGTCTTCGATCGTCACCAAACCAGCCGTGCCGCCAAACTCGTCCACCACGAGCGCAAGATGAACCTCCGTGCGCTGGAACTCGATCAAAAGATCGCTGACAGCCTTGCTCTCTGGAACGCGCGGCGGCTGCCGCAGCAGCGGCCGGAGCACGAATCCGTCGGGCGGCGTGCCAAGCAGCCGCACCAAGTCTTTCACGTAGAGAATGCCGACAACGTTGTCGAAACTTCCCTCGTACACGGGGATGCGTGAGTGTCCCGCCGTGGCAATGAATGCCCGAATGGCCATGATGTCGTCGGTGTACGCGATGCCCTCGATCTGCGTCCGGGGCGTCATCACCTCTGCAACCACCGTATTTCGAAACTCCACTGCATTTCGGATGATGGTGGCTGCAAGCGGATCGATGCCACCTGCGCGTGCCGTGTCGGTGATCGTGTGCATCAGATCCTGCTCAGCGCGCTCATCGAGCGGCATGGCTAAGAAGAGCCGCCGTACCGCTTCATCGATACCGCGCCCCAACCACAGGATCGGATAAACCGACCAGAAGATCACGACCAACAGTGGATGAAACGTTGTAATGAGTGGAACTCCGGCATAGCGGGCGATGGCTCCTGCGGCGACAGTGCTCGTCGCCCACAGCACGGTTCCAGCCAGCACGAGCGCTGTCAACACATCTGGAAGCGGCAGCCGCGTCGGCACACCCTGATGCAACACTTCGAGCATCAGCAGCAAAGCCGTCAATCGTCCGAAGGTGCGGTAGAACGCCACGGAATGCTCAAGCGGCGTGGTATTCGCTGCAATCCAGTCTGCAGCGCGCTCTCGCCCAGATCGCGCGAAGCGGCGGTGCAACTGACTGATGCTCGTTTGCCCCAACGCGAGATTGAGCGCCGACAGCAGCGTCGTCACCAACACGACCGCGAGGAAGATTGTGAGGTAGGCCGACTCCATCAGTGTGCGTCAGGTTAGACGCGTCCGACCCCGAGCGTGTGCAGTACTTCCCTCTCTGCCGTCCGCATGCGTGCACAGCTCTCATCCGTATCGTCCGTATGTCCCGCCGCATGAAGAAGCCCGTGCACGAGATACAGCGCCAACTCATCCACGCCTGCGTGCCCAAGTTGTGCTGCTCGTCGCTCCGCCTCATCATGGCAGATCGCCACATCCACCTCGAGCCCCCCAGCTCCCTGCTCCACAAACGCCAGCACATCCGTTGTGCCCGCCTCCTTCGCGTAGCGTTCGTGCAAGACCTCCATGGCCGCATCGCGAAGGACACGCACCGACACCCGTGCGAAGCGCACGGACTCGAGCTGCGTCACCGCATCTACTGCTGCCACGGCGAGACGCTGCCAGTGTGCCGCATCGACCGGCGCCTCGCAGACGACGTCAATCAGCGTGGTGGGAGCGTTCACCGCGCAGAGAGATGCAGCGGAACGAACTTTGGCTTGACGCGCCGCTCGAACTCACCGCGGAACTTCTTCAGCATGGTGCGCACGAGCCAGTTGTTGCCGTCGGCAAGGCCGCAGATGGTGGTGCCCTCACTGAGCCCCATCGACCCGGCCACCTCCTCGAGCAGATCCAAATCGGCGGTGGTCGCATCCCCGCGCTCGATGCGGAGCAGCATCTTGAACATCCAACCTGAGCCTTCCCGGCATGGCGTGCACTGACCACACGACTCGTTCATGAAGAATCTCGCGCAGTTGCGCGTGACCGCCACCATGTCCGTGTCCTCGTCGAACACAGTCGGGCATGCGGTACCAAGTCCAAGCACGCCGAACTTGCGCCCTATGTCAAAGTCCATGGGTGCATCGAACTGGTCCGTGCCCAGAACGCCCATCGAGACACCACCAGCGATCGCGCCCTTGAAACGCTTGCCGCCGCGCATACCACCGCAGTAGTCATCCACGAGCGTGCGCAGCGGAATACCGAGAGGCGCTTCGAAGCAGCCGGGACGCGCCACGTGGCCCGAGACGCCCATCAGTTTCGTGCCCCACGAGGGCTGCCCACCGGGCATGCCATTCGTACCGATCGATTTCCACCACTCAAGCCCACGATGCATGATGTCGGGCACGGCGGCGAGCGTTTCCACATTGTTGATGATGGTTGGCCGACCAAAGAGCCCCTTCACGGCGGGGAACGGCGGCTTCACGCGCGGCCAACCTCGCTTCCCTTCGACAGCTTCCAGAAGCGCGGTCTCCTCGCCGCAGATGTACGCGCCCGCGCTTCGGTGGAGATAGCAGTCGACCGCGTGCTTCACCTTGCCGCGCAGCAGACCCTGCTTGCCGAAGATGCCCTTCGCATACGCCTCATCGATCGCGCGCTGCATCACGCGCGCCTGATGGTGGTACTCGCCGCGAATGAAGAAGTACGCCACATCCAGTTTGCACGCCCAGCACGCGATGGCGATCCCCTCGAGCACGAGATGCGGATCGAAATCCACGAGCAGGCGATCCTTGAACGTCCCAGGTTCCGCCTCGTCACAGTTGATACAGAGGTAACGATGCCCCTTGCCATCGTCGGGGGCCACGAACGACCACTTCAACCCAGCTGAAAACCCTGCACCACCGCGCCCACGCAGGCATGCATCCTTCACCAGCGCAACGACTGCCGCCGAATCCATGTCGAGCGCCTTCTCCAGCCCCTTGTATCCATCCGTGCGCACGAACGCGTCGTAATCCACCGTCCGGCGATCCTTCGGATCGCCATGCGGCACGGAAGGGATGCGTCGGGTCAGGATCGGCTCGGCAAGTCTCATGGGCTGTTCCTGTCTGGCGTGCCACTTTCGTGCACGCGTAACTCGGGTGCGGTGACGATTTGATCAATGACGATGCGCCGGAGGGTCACATCACCCACCTGCTTTTCATGCATGACGGCATGAACGGTATGCGCGTCGCGCGGCAGAGGCGTGACGGGCGTCCGAATGGCCTTCAGAACATGCCCCACAAACGCACCACAGTTGTGCGCCAACGAGGGCTGCGGCTCATTCGGGGCACTGCTCATCCGTGGGAGTCCTTGACCGGCGCCTTCATCGCCTCATCGATCAGCGCATCCACGCGCTCGACCGTGAGGCGTTCATGCAGCGTGTCATTGAACAGCGCGACAGGCGCGGTGTCGCACGACCCGAGGCACTCAAGCGTCAGCAACGTAAATCGCCCGTCTTCCGTTGTCTCATGCGGCTCGATGCCGAGACGCTCACGAACGCGGTCGAGAATTTCTTTGTGGCCGCAGACCTCGCACGCGAATGTGTGACAGACGCCGATCACGCACTGCCCCACGGGTTCGGTGGTGTATTCCTCGTAGAAGGAGACCGTATCGAGCACTTCACTCGGCGCGATGCCGAGGAACGAGGCAATCTCCAGCATCGCCTGCTGCGGGATGTGTCGATAGGTGTGCTGCACATCGTGCAGAATCGGCATGAGTGCACCGTGCTTCACGGCGTACTTGGGCAGGATCGTTTCCGTCCACCGCTGCAGCATCTGCGGCGTACACCAAGGCTGCGCCCGTACGGGCACCTTCATCGTTGCGGAGGGCTTTGTCTTCCAGGACATGGTCTGTGTTCTCCGTTGGTCAGCGGTCCAGTTCCGCCGCGATGATGTTCAGCGATCCGAGCACGGCGACCGCATCGGCGAGCTGGTGCCCCTCGATCAATCGCGGGAAGAGCTGGAAGTTGTAGAAGATCGGCGGGCGCACACGAACGCGGAATGGACAGCGACCACCGTCTGCGACGATGAGGTAACCAAGTTCGCCGTTAGGTCCTTCGATTGCGCCATATGCCTCGCCCACGGGCGTCTCAAAGCCGCGGTTGTGCATGACCAGTTCGAACTGCTGGATCGTGGCTTCGATCGATCCGTACACATCGCCCTTGTCCGCCATGCGAACCTTGTTGTCGCCCACCGCATCGATCGGCCCCTTGGGGATTCGGTCAATGAGCTGGCGGATGATCGTGACCGACTGCTTCATCTCTTCGAGCCGCACGTGGTATCGCGCGAGGCAGTCGCCCGTGGTAGCCACCGGCACGGAGAATTGAACGGCGCTTGCGCCCTGCCCATCCCAGTTGTCTGCGAAGCACAGATACGGGTCGTCCTTGCGAACATCGCGTCGCACGCCCGAGGCGCGGGCACATGGTCCGGTCGCACCCCATGCGATGGCGTCCGCTTCCGGCAGTGCACCGACGCCTTCGAGACGCTCCGTGAAGATGCGATTGCGGTTCAGCAGCGTCTCCACATCGCGCAGCGCCTTCGCCATACGCACATCAATGAACTCGCGCACCATGCGAACAAACACATCATCATCGGGCAGATCGCGCCACGCGCCGCCGACGCGCGTCCAATCGGGATGGAAGCGCTGCCCAGAGACATACTCGAGGATGTCGTAGATGAATTCGCGCTCGTTGAAACCGTACAGGAAGCTGGTGAACGCGCCCAAGTCGAGTCCTGCCGCGCCCACGCACAACAGATGGTTCTGAATGCGCCCCAGTTCCCCCATGATCGTGCGGATCACCTTGCAACGCGGGGTCAGGTTGATCCCCATCAGACGTTCGCACGCCTCATGCCATGCGACATCGTTGCAAATCGGGGACGCATAGTCCATGCGGCTGATCGTGCAGACGTACTGGTTGTAGTCGTGATGCTCGCCGAGCTTCTCGAAGCCCGAGTGCAGGTAGCCGATGTGCGGCGTGGCTCGGGCGACGCGCTCTCCATCGAGTTCAAGCACCAGCCGAAGCGTGGTGTGCGTCGCGGGATGTTGCGGACCGAAGTTCAGCACCCAACGGTCGGGCGACTGAAAGTGATCCTTGAGATACTCGGTGCTCTCGATGTCGAGTCCGTAGCCCTCATCGGGCTGCAAGGTGAACGGCATGGGACCCAAAGTATAGGAACTACCCCCGGAACACGGCGCCCAAACGCTTCCCCAAAACGGAACTCGCCGCAGCGAGCGTGGCGGCAAGCAGCAACATCGCCCATGTCCCCATCGCGCTCGCGATGGCTGGGCCGTCTCCGAGGCGGTCAAAGAGCGTGTAGATCGCCTTCGTCACCGGGTAGTTCGCTTCCCGCTGAGCGAGCAGCAGCGAATCGGAAACTTCCAACATGGACAAACTGAACGCCAACAGACCCCCCGCAACCATGTTTGCCGCCACCAACGGAATCACCACGCGCCGCAGGGTGCGCACGGGTCCCGACCCGACGCTCGCCGCAGCCTCCTCGAGATCGACCGGCGTCTGCTCAAGCCCTGCCACCGTGGAACGCACCACGTATGGCAGCCGCCGGATTGCATAGGCAATGATCAGGAATGGCACCGGGTTGGGCGTCGCACCGACAATATTGCCCATCGCCGCGAGCGGTGCGCTCGAAAACCACTCCCACCACGCAGCGGGCAGGACCGCCGACAGCCCACTGAGCCACTCGGGCGCCCGCCCCGCAAACGGCCACGCAAGGCTCATCGAAACGAAGCCGAACGCCATGACGAGTCCAGGCACGGCGATCGGCAACATGATGAGCGCATCGAGCAGCCACCGCAGCGGCAACTTTGTGCGAACCAAAATGCGAGCCGCCGCCACGCCAAGAATGAGATCGATCACCACCGCGCAGCCGGCAAGGAAGAGCGAGTTGCGCACAGCGCCTGCCGCGAGGGGATGCTGAAGCGCCGCGGAAAAGTTTTCAAGCGTCCACGCCTGCGGCAGCACCGTGCCGTACCAACTCCCTGGAACGCTGAGCGCACTCAGCACGACACCAATATGTGGCAGACATGCGATGCTGCACACACCACCCATGAGCACCCATGCGCCCAATGTTCCGCGCACTCCGAGCACGCGCTCCGTCCGACGCACGGACGCCTTGGTCGATGCGCCACCACGCGCCCGTCCGAGCGTGGCGCGCCCCACGAGATAGATCGCAGTCGCCACCGCGAACATGAGCAGCGTGAGCGCATACGGCTGGCGCGATGTCTCGATCTCCTTCAGTCCATCGAAGATCTGCACGCTCGTCACGGAACGGAAGCCGAACATCAGTGGTGTACCGAGTTCCGTGAAACTCCAGACAAAAACGATCGTCGCGCCCGCGAAGAAACCCGGGCGAAGCATGGGCACGGTGATCCGTCGAAACCGCCGCCACGGTCCAGCGCCACAGTTGCGCGCAGCCTCCTCCATGGCAGGGTCGATGTTCGCCAGCGCCGCCAGCACATTCAAGAACAGGATCGGATAGAGATGCAGCGCCTCGAGCAGGATGATGATGCCGACTCCACCTCCGGTGAGCAGATCCAATGGTGGTCCGGTGCGTCCGAGGTGTCGCAGCAATGCGTTCAGACTGCCCTCGTGACCAAGGATCGCCTCCATGCCGATCGCACCGACAAATGGCGGCAGGATCAGCGGCGCGAGAAGCAGTGCGTTCAGCAGTCCCTTGCCGCGGAACGCACACCGCGCGCTCACGAGCGCCACCGGGAGCGCGATCAACGCAGCGAGCAGTGTGGTACATGCGGCGATGAAAAGTGCGTTGCGAAGCCCCGCCACCAGCTGCGGATCGCGAAGCACATCCCTCACATGAAAGAGCGTCCAACCACTGTCATCATGGAGTGCGCCGGAGACCGCGTGCCCGATCGGCACGATCAGGAAGCAGGTCAGGACTGCAAACAGGACGCCCATGATGAGCGCATCGGTTCGCCTCGGTCGCATTGGGACGCAAGAGTAGAGCCTGCGCGGTTGGGCGCGGGGATTGCCTCCCAGCGGCGATCGACAACCCTTTCGATCAGCCCCAACCCGACAGCAGAACCGTGAGATCCTCGCCGTTGGTCGTGCCGTCGCGGTTGATATCCCCAAGGCCGGGCAACCCCCATCCGCCCAGAAGAATCGTGAGATCCAATCCCCCGACCGCACCATCCTGATTCAGATCTGCCGCACGTGGCGACACATACCACGCCAGCGCGAAGGGCGTGCCCGCCGTGCTCGAACCACCACGGGTCATCTGAATGATGTAATCGCCTGGCGCAAGGTCGCGCACATACAGGTGTTCGATGTTGTCGACCGCAGATCGGCTCGCCACATTGCCCGATCCGTAGAAGGCCGTGCCCGCCTCGCCCTCGAGCGGCACCGCGATGCCGTCCGTGCCGATCCGCAGCAGCGCGAGGCTGAGGTCCGCCACGAGCGGAACGGCAGTCGAGTTTGTTGCCACGCGGTTCCACGCCGCGATCACCGACAGCTCGGGGGCTGACTGCGAGATCGTGAAACGCCAGAATCGAGTTGCGTTCACGGCAGGAAGGTTTTCGAAGTCCCAGCCGATGATCGAGCCTGCCACCGCGGCGGCTGCGCTCGTCGCGCCCGCAAACTCACCGCCCGTGAGAATTTGATGACTGCGGTCGATATTGACCAAGTCTGCACCCGACACTGGATCGAGTGGCTTCACCGTCGAGCCGCGCTGCGTGCCGGAGGCAACCGGATTGTTCGTCCATCCGGCGCGGTGCGTCGCGCCCGCAAGCAGACACGCCTTGATGACCGTGGTTTCGTCCGCATTCGGATTGCTTGCGAGCGTGCTGAGTGCCGTGTCGTACAGAAGGACCGCTGCGGCGCCAACAACCGGCGCTGCCCAACTGGTGGCATTTCCAGGCGCAACGATTTGCGGCATCATCCGTCCCGGACCATCCGCCCCCACGGGCACATCACCACGCGAATGCTCGCCATCCATACGACCGACCGCCAGTCCGTTGTAACCCATCGCCATCAGTGGATAGGTCTGGCTCGTCGCACCGTTGTTCATACCAACGCAGTACAGCGTGTCGTCGCGGTTCATCTGGAAGTCAGCTCTGCGCAGGATTTCGAGATCACCCGCCGTGGGTGTGGTTCCCGAGAGGCCGCCGATCCAGCTGTGGTTGTAGACCTTCATCAGCGACGACGGCGGGGTCACGGGTGCGACCGACGATCCCTGTCCATAGCGAAGGTGCGATGAGATGAAACTATTCACCTCATACAGGTAGATCGTGCCAACTCCGCGCGCGATGCTGTTGTTGCCGTAGTACACGCCCGCCACAACTGTTGCGTGCGAGCTGACGGCGGGCGTTCCACTCTGTGCGGAGAATGTCTTGCCAGAAAACTCGGGCAATGTCTGGTTGGGCCCGTACGGAACAGGCGTGCCGCTTGCCTCCGGCGCCTCACACTGCGCAGCACGAACTCCCGCACCGATCGGCACAGCCGCGCCGAGACGGGCGACGAGTTCCTCATAGCCAATGTCATCGGCGAGGACGCTCGCTGAGCACAAAGTCGATGCAACAGCAGCCGTCCCGAGGACTGCCACTTGGCGCACTTTGGAGCACGCAAACTGACATCGAAGCCTCCGCAAGCGCTTGTGCATGGCCCTACCGTAGCATTGCCCCGCCTCAAAGCAACATGGAGTCAGAAAAACCACTCATTTTGGTCACAGAAAAGCTGGCAGATGCCCCCCTGGCGTGGTTGAAGCGGGTCGCTCGGGTCACGGAGGCAGCACCCGATACGGAGGCATTTTTGGCAGCTGCGTCGGGGGCACTCGGCTTGGTGGTCCGCACCTACACGACCGTGGACGATGCACTGCTCGCACGGCTGCCCGCACTCCGCGTGGTCGGGCGCGCAGGCGTGGGCGTGGACAACATCGATCTCGGGGCATGCGCGCGCCGCGGGGTGATGGTCGTGAATACTCCAGATGCCAACACGCAGGCTGTGGTGGAGTATGTGCTCTGCCTGCTCTGCGATGCGCTGCGGCCGCGGGTATTTCTCGACCGTGCACTCGATCCGCAAGCGTGGAATGCGGCGCGCAGCGAGATTGCCGCACAGCGGCAGATGAGCGAACTCACCCTTGGCATTCTTGGGGTGGGACGCATTGGGACGCGCCTCGCGCAGGTCGCCGCCGCCATCGGCTTTCACGTGCTGCTTCATGATTTGCGCGACATCGACGCATCACAGTGTGGTGGAGGCGAGATCGTTCCACTCAGCAGGCTGCTGGCCGAAAGCCATGTCATCAGCATTCATGTGGATGGGCGGCCCTCCAATCGCAACTTTCTGAACGCCGATCGGCTCACGCAGTTGCGACCCGATGTGCTGCTCATCAACACGTCGCGCGGTATGGTCCTTCCTGCGAGCGATCTTGCACGGTTCCTCGGTGCGAATCCCCTCGCGCGCGCCATTCTGGATGTGCACGACCCAGAACCAATCGCGGCAAACTGTCCGCTTCTGGGACTCCGTGCCGCGTTCCTTGCGCCGCACCTTGCAAGTCGAAGTGAGACCGCGATGGAGAACATGAGTTGGGTCGTTCGCGATGTTGTGACAGTGGCCCGAGGCGGCACTCCCAAGCATCCTGTGGACGCCACCACCCTGTCGCACGACTGACGCGGACCCTGCGCGTCCGCTTACGCGGCAGTGTGCTCCACTTCGCGCACATCCTTTGCGAAGCCAAGCTGAACCAGATGCGCACGCGGGCCATGCGGCTTCGTTGCCTCCTCGTGCAAACGCTCGCGCGCGGCAGGATTCGCGTAGGTGTCGAACAGCATGGCCTTCACCGTTGCAAACATCCCAGGCAGCGCCGAGAAGGTGTAGTCCACCGCGCTCGGCTCATGTCCGCAGTGCACCATGCAGTTTTGACACTTTGGGTTGCCGGATGCGCGTCCGTAGCGATCCCACTCCGTTTCCTCCATGAGTTCACGGAAGGAATCTGCCGTCCCTTCATTGAGCAGGTAGCACGGCTTCTGCCATCCAAAGATGTTGAAGGTTGGATTGCCCCAAGGAGTGCACTCGAAGGAGCGGCGACCCATCAAGTATTCCAAGAAGAGCGGCGACTGATTGAAACGCCAGCGTCGCCGTCCATCGCGGCGGTTCGACAGAACCATCTCAAAGAGCTCATGCGTCTTCTGGCGCTTCAGAAAACTCTTCTGATCGGGCGCCTTGTCGTACGCATACCCAGGGCTGACCATCATGCCTTCGACGCCAAGATCCATCATTTCATCGAAGAACTGTCGCACGGCATTCGGATCTGCGCCATCGAAAAGCGTCGTGTTGGTGGTCACCCGGAAGCCGCGCTCCACCGCGAGCCGGATGCCTTCGATCGCCTTCTGGAACGTCCCCTCACGGCACACCGCGAAGTCATGGTGCTCCTCGATGCCGTCCATGTGAACGCTGAAGGTGAGGTATTTGCTCGGCTTGAACCAACCCGCTTCGAGCTTCTCCTTCAGAAGGAGCGCGTTTGTGCAGAGGTAGATGTACTTTCGGCGTGCGACCAGTTCACGCACAAGTTCGGCGATCTGCGGATGAAGCAGCGGCTCACCACCAGGGATCGAGACCATCGGCGCGCCGCACTCATCAACCGCCTGAAGGCACTCGGCGACGGAAAGTTCGCGCTTCAGAATGTGGGCCGGGTACTGGATCTTGCCGCAGCCGGCACAGGCAAGATTGCAGCGAAAAAGCGGTTCAAGCATCAGGACGAGCGGGTACCGCTTGCGGCCTCGGAGCTTTTGCCCGAGCACATAGGTCGCAACGGTCCACATTTGGCTGATCGGAACTGGCATGGGTGAGAGATTTCCTTGAACTTCCGAGGGTGGCGGATCGTAGCAACCGCATGCTCCCGTGCAATGCACTTGCCCTCCCACACCCATCGCCCGCCGCGGCGGGGCTGCAGGCCGTGGCGAGTGCAGTGCACGCGGGGCTTGGCGCAGGTGCACGAGGAGCCGCGAAACTCACGCGGGCGATCGAGTCCAAGTTTGGCGCGGCGCGCGCCGTGTCGGCCCGGACGACTCGAAGCACGTCCATCCACGCAGCCCACGGAGAGTCAGGTACTTTGCCCCTCACGATGGCCGACCAAGGCATGGATGCCGCATCGGATGAATCGCTCCTGACGCGCCACCGCGACGGGGACCCGGATGCATTCCGAACACTCGTTGAACGCTACCGCAGCGACCTGCACGGATTCCTCGCACGCTTCCTTGGTTCGGGCGCCGCAGCCGACGATGTCTTTCAGGACACGATGCTGCAGGTCCACCTCTCGGCTGACTCTTTCGATGCAGATCGGCGCTTCAAGCCCTGGCTCTACACGATCGCATCGAACAAGGCGCGCGACTTTCATCGGCGCGCGAAGCGTCGACGTGCCGTGAGCTTGGATAAGCCGATGAGCGATGACGATGGCTTCACCATGGGTGAACTCGTCGAGGCGCAGGACGAAGCGCCCGATGCGTTTGCAACGGCGCGCGATGAGAGCGCTTTGGTGAAGCAAGTGCTCGATGGCATGCCGGCGCACCACCGCGAAGTGATCCTCCTTGGATATTTTCAGCGTCTCAGCTACCAGCAGGTGGCAGATGCACTGGGTGTTCCGCTCGGCACGATCAAGAGCCGCATGCATGCCGCCGTGGCGATGTTTTCCACGCAGTGGCGGCGCCGCACGGGCGGTGGGCCAGGACACACGAACGATGTGAACAAGGGTGAGTGACCGAGATGATCCACCAACACAAGAAGAACTCCTGATTCAGGGCGCAAACAGGATGCAACGGGAACAGACATGACCATGAATGATTCGCACCAAGGATTTGACGATGAACGCGATGCCGCAGCGCTCGAGTACTTGATCGAGGCAGGCTTTGACAGATCCTGCATCGGACGAATGCCCGCGGAGCTTCGCGCGAATGCCGAGCGACTGCTGGGAGAATTGAGTGCCATCGATCGGTATCCGGTGGCGCCGCCAAGCGAACTGCTCGTGGAGGCGACTCTTGCGCGCGTTGCCCGCGCGGATGAACAGAATCGGGAACGCTGGCGTTTGCCGCAGTGGCACGTGCAGCGAAGCCGTTGGGGCCTGCCAAATCTCGTGGCGATCGCGGCGCTGCTGATTGTTGCGGCAGGGGTTGCGATTCCCGTGACCGCGCAGGTCCGCCGCTCGCACTCGCAGTCGCTGTGCGCGAACAGCTTGCGAAGTCTCGGCGGTGGACTCGCTGCGTATGCGGCGGATCACCGTGGCATGCTGCCGATGACTGCCGGACTCGCTGGCTTCCTCGGCGGCCCGACGGAACAAGTACCGCCCATGGCGGAGAACGCGCGTCACCTCGAACTGCTCTCTTCGAAGGGCTACTGCCACGCCGACTGCACACGCTGCAATGGCGCACGCAACTTGTCGTACCGCGTTCCCACGCATCGGTCGCAACTGCAGCTGGCCGCCACCGCGCGCAGTCCAGTCGCCGCCGACGCGAACCCCGTGCAGGGACTCGTCCAGCGCGGGGTGATGCCGCCAACCTTCGACCTCAACTCGCCCAACCACGGTCAGTCTGGTCAAAATGTTCTGTTCTCGGACGGTTCCGCCATGTGGCTCGGTTCGCCGCGGCTCCAGGTCGCTCCGAACGCCCTGAGCGACAACATTTGGGTGATTCGTGGACCAGATGGCAGGGAAACAATCGATTTCCGCCGAGCCGGTCCAAGTGCGCTCGAAATCCTGCTTGTCAACTGAACGCCCCGGAAGTCCATGAGTCTGCGCAAGGTGTTGCGCGGCGGCGCGGGTGCGTGTAGCCTGCGTGGCTCGACCGAAGGTGCCCACCATGCCCAAGCAGAAGACACACAAGGGACTGACCAAGCGAATCAAGGTGACGAAGACCGGCAAGGTCCGCTTCTTCAGCCCCAACAGCCGCCATCTCAAGAGCAACAAGCGCGGTGTGACCGTGCAGACCTATCGCAAGGGTCGCTTTGCTCGTGATGGCGACATGAAGATGTACGGGAAGCTCCTGAACCGCGGCCTGCTCTCGCAGCAGCAGCATGCGGTGCGCAAGGAATCCCCCGCAGCCGCAGCGGCATCCGCCGACTGACGATTGCATCCGCATTGCCCGCCGGGATCGAAAGCCCGTTCGCAGTGAACGGCCCCGTCGAGCGTCCGCCGCGCCGCAAGGCACGGCCTGAGTAAGAGGAGTTTTCTCCCATGGCACGAGCACGCAAAGGCGCGGCACGAACACAAGCCCGCCGCAAACTGCTGCGCGAAGCGCGCGGCTACTTCGGAACAAAGAGCAGACTGAAGCAACAGGCGAAGGTCGCGCTGATGCGCGCAGGGCGCAACGCGTGGATCCACCGCCGCCTCCGCCGCCGCGACTTCCGCAGTCTTTGGATCACGCGCATTACGGCAGCGTGCCGCATGCGCGGGATTCGCTACAGCCAACTGATCGCCGCACTCGCCAACGCGAGCATCCTGCTGAACCGCAAGATGCTCAGTGAGATTGCGATCCATGACCCGGTGACCTTCGACACGCTCGCAGCCCATGTGAAGGGTGCGCAGCCGGTCGGAGGCGGATCCAAGAACTGATGGCGTACGGGCTGCTGCTGCGGCCTGGTCGCATTTCATGGCTCGCGGGTGCGGCACTGCTTGCGGCGTTGGTTTGGTACGGCGGGACCGCAACACTTTCTGGTGAGAGCCGCGGCGCGGATGCCCTGCTCCGCGTGCTGATGCATCTTCCCTGCCCGGCCGCATGGATGCTGTCTGCACTCGGACTTGGTGTCGCGTGCGTCCGACTGCTCAGGCTCGGTGGTGTTCCGTGGCCCGTCGCGCTCGCGCTCGGTTGTGCCGCGCTGCTGACCATCGACTGTGCGGCTGGGACGCTCGGTGTCTTCTCGCACGCGCAGTCGCGGATCGCTTCGGCGGTGCTGCTCGTTCCTGGTTGTGTGCTGCTCTGGCGTTCGCTTGCACTGCAGCGACGCGGCGTCACCATGTGCCTTCGACTGCACACCGCCGATGCTGCGCCCGCGGGACTCTGGCTGGCATTCGCTTCGGCGCCGGCGCTCGCCGCGCTGCTGCTTGCCGCCGCTGGAGCGCCCGGCTGGATTTGGTCAACGGAGTTCGGCGGCTACGACGCCATCAGCTACCACCTGCTGCTGCCACGCGAGTGGATCGCACTGGGCGGGATCGCAAGCCTGCCGCACAACATCTACTCCGCGCTTCCCTCGTTCATGGAAAGTGCGTTCATGCATCTCATGGCACTCCAGGGCGGTGCCACGGCGGGTGCGCTGGATGCACAAGTGCTGCACGCACTGTTCACCATCGCCGCGGCGTGCATGGTGAGCGAGATTGCTCGGCTGCTGCTTGGGCGCGAGCCGTGGACAGCGGCAGCACTGCTGCTTGGTGTGCCGTGGGTGATTGTGACTGGTTCGCTGGCATACGACGAGATGGCGATGCTGCTTTTGTTTGCCGCGCTGCTGTGGGGAGTGCTGTTTGCATGGGAGGAACGCCCCTCGCGTTCGTGGACGCTGGCACTGGCGCTGCTCGCCGCGGCTGCGATTGGCGTGAAGATGACCGCTGCGCTCTTCGTCGTTGCACCTGCTGCGCTGCTCTGGCTGTGGCGAGCCTTGCGATCGCAGCGCGGTATGGATCGCCGTGCAGGACAGCTGGTCGTGAGCATGTGCCTCGCTGCCTTTGTCGGCACTCTGGTGCTGTCGCCGTGGTGGCTTCGGACTGCGGCCGCGACAGGGTCGCCGGTGTTCCCTGCAATGGGCGATGGCGGTCTTGGTGAAGCACGCGCTCAGGTCTTTCATGCTGCGCATGGAGCGCTTCCGTCTGCCGACTGGCTCCGCGCGCTGTGGAGTGAGTTCCTCGCGGCTGGTCTTGGCCGTCCGCCCGAGGGCAGCGCGCCTGGCGCTGGTGCACCGTGGCGTCCGTTCTGGTCCGTGCTGCCGTGGATGGGCACCGCTTGCGCATGCGTGCTTCTTGCATGCGCAGAGTTTCGGCGCCGGGCATTTCTTTTATGCGTCGTGCTGTGTGTGCAGGTGGCGCTCTGGCTCCTGCTGACGCATGCCAAGGGACGTTTCCTGCTGCCCACTGCGGTGCCGCTGGTGCTGCTTGTCTCGATGGCTTTCTCGCTTGCGCTGCCGCGCGCGCAAACACTGGCGCAGCGCGCCGTGCTGTGTGTGCTGCTTGCCGCATGGTGCGCGCAGCCACTCTGGTGTTACGTGGTGGACGGCCCACGGATCGAGATCGATGTGGGCGGAAGGAAGGAAGGGCGATTGGTTGCTGCGGAGGGCATCGGAATCGAGAAGCTCTTCAGCGGCGAGGTCGGCGAGGAATCGCTTCCCTTTGCACTGCGGGTGCTGCCAGCCAATTCGCGCGTCGTCACGCTCGGTGCGAATGCCGTGTTCTGGTGGCCCACCGTGCCAACCTACGCGTCGGTGTGGAATGAGCATCCACTGATCCCCACATTGGAGGCGACCGAGTCGGGGACGGCCGCCACGCGTGCGGCAATGCGTGCACGCGGCTGGACGCATGTAGTGATCGACGAGGTCATGCTGAATGTCTGGCGACGTGCAGGCTGGTTGGATCCACGCATTACCCCCGAGCGCGTGCGCACCCTGTGTCTGTCGCTGAAACCCGTGCGCATCGAGCCAGGCGGATCGCTCTTTGAGGTGACCGATTGACGCGTAGGCCGAATCCGATGACGATGCACCAGTGCGCGTAGTGCCCACCCATTTCATGTGCCCTTCCGGAGCTGTGATCTGCACGGCAGTCGCCTGTGCCCCGCTGCTTCTGACGGGCTGCGCATCCACTCAGCAGTCGACCGAGTTGCGAAGCGTCTCGACTGAACCGACATCGACCGCCATCTCGTCTGCAGACGCGAGCGCGCGCCCTGCAGCCATGCTCGCCGGCGAAGGGATCGCATGGGAGGAACTGCGCGCGCGGCTTCTCGAGAGCGCGGGCGGGCAGGCGCTTGAGGAACTGGTCCTTGAAGCGGCGCTGCGGAGCGAACTTCGGGCACAGGGGTTGGTGGTGGATGATGCGGCCGTGGAACGCGAGTCGCAGATCGCGCTCGATGCGCTCGCGCCCGATCCTGCGCGCGCTGCGCAGCTGCTCCAGGCGCTGCGTGATGCGCAGTCGCTTGGTCCCGTGCGTTGGCGCGCGCTCTTGTGGCGCAACGCTGCTCTCCGTGCACTCGCACAGCGAGAGGTGCGGCTGAGCGAGGAGGCAGTTCGGCAGGCGTTCGATGCGGCGCATGGTGTTCGGCGGGTGTGCCGAATCATTGTCGTTCCCGACATGCCCTCGGCGGAGCGCGTGCAGGGTCGGCTCGCCGCCGGCGATCCATTCGGCGAGATTGCATTCGTGGAGTCGAACGATGCGAGCGCTGCGCGAGGCGGACTGCTGCCACCCATCTCCAAAAGCGATCCATCGTTTCCCGCATCCTTCCGCGAGGTCCTGTTTGCGACGGAGATCGGAGGGCGTTCCCATCCGGTCCTGCTCGAGGGTGGCTACGCGATTTTGGAGGTGCGCTCGGAGGTGCCGTCCGATGGCAGCGACCCCGTTGCGACACGCGCTGCGGATGAACGCGCTGCACGGCGCGCCCTCGAACGTGTAGAGATGGACCGCCTCGCCCGAATGCTGCTTCGCCGCTCGAAGCCAACCATATTCGATGACGCGCTGCAGGAGAGTTGGCGGATGCGTCCCCGCACGCAGGAGTGAGTGAGGCCTGCACGCGACCGCAGGAGAGGCGACTCAGGTCTTGATCGTCGCGAAGCGCCAGGCCGCGATTGGCAGCAGTGCGATCACCGGCATGAGCACACCAACGGTGGGCGTCACCGCACCGACTGGCAGCGCGATGAAGATCATCGCCGTCAGCAGCAGCGGCAATCCGATACCCGCGCACAGAACGGCTTGCCCCAAGATGGGCCTCGGCTCTCGCATCGCGAAGAATGGCAGCGAGATCACGAGGACGAGCAGCGCAATAGCGAGCGATGAAAACCGTCCGACGGCGATGCGGCGCAGTGCGGATTGGTCGAAGGTTCCAGCCTCGAGCAGTTCACCAATCTGGCGCAGCGACAGCATGTGAGCTTGCAACATGTTCCTTCGCAAGGAGAGCGTGGTGGGATCGAGATCCGTCTTCAGGAACTCCGCAGGTCGCCGCTCAATCACGCGGGCTCGCGCCGACGTGGGTGAATCGCCGGGCCGGGCAGTCGTCGACTCAACGCCTTTCTCGAGGACCCAGCCCCCCCGCTCTGCGGACCAAGTCCCGCGCGGAGCTTCGATGCGTGCCCGCACCGCACCACCTTCGCGCACGATGGCATAGATGCCGACGAGCGACTGCGTGGCTGGATCGAAACGAGCTGCGTGGATGAGTGTGCCCGAGGCATCTGGCGCAAGCGGGAGTGCCCAGGATGCACTCACACCAGTGACAAGTTCCGAGTGCTCCATCAGGAGCCGGGTCGCCAGCCGCGGCAACATGACTTCCTGGTTCGCCAGCTGGAGTCCGCACAGCACCAACATGCCAAGGAGGAAAGGCCATGTGATCTTCTGCATCGATATCCCGGCTGCGAGCAACGCGACGAACTCGCGGTGACGAAGCATCGCGGACGCAGTGAATCCCATCGCGCCGAGTGCGACGAGCGGCATCATGTACTGATAAAACTGAAAGACGCGCGGAGAGTGAAACTCAACGACCAACTTGAGCGTGGGGAGAAATCCAGCGCGCCCCGTGCCGCCCGCGGCAGTCAGCAGTCGCGTGGCCGCATCGACGAAAACCTCCCACTGAATGAGGACATCGATGGACACGGCGAAAACGAAGAGAAGCGCAAAGAGCAACCAGAAGTTGCCGAGAAATCGAAACATGATGAAGCGGGTGAGGATTCGCATGGATCATCCGCGCGTCAGTGGCGCGCCATCCTCCGCCCCACCCACACGATCATCACGAGCAGCGCCAGATTCCCAGCCCACATCACACTCAAGCCAGAGAACAGCTTGCCTTGCCGAAGGATCGACTGCCCCGATGCGATCAGCAGCACATTGGCGATCGACGGAATGAACGCGAGCAGAAAGATCGTCAAGGGGAGGCTGTGCTTCTTCCAGATCGCCAACATCGATCCAAGCAGCAGCATCAGCAGCACACTGACAGGCTGCGCACATCGCATCCAAATGTGCGAGAGTGCTTCGTAATACGTCCCTTTCAGCGCACGCTCTATGACAAAGACCACGGTATTGGCAGCTTGCGCGTACTGCGCCAGCGGCGGCTCCTTTGCTTGCGAGAGGGAACGCGCCAGGGCCAGCGCATCAAGAACCGTCGGCTCAGGCACACCATCGGCAACGGAGACACCGGCAATCTCAGGGGGCCAACCCACCGCGCGGTCACTACCGCCACGGATATCGCGCGCACTTGGCTCCAGCAGCACCAAATCAAGCCGAGCAGGTCCGCCGCCGAACTGCCCGCCTGACTTGGTTGCCACGAGCGACGCGCCCACTGCCGACGCTTCACGCACCGGCTGGTCGCCCTCGAACTCGGTCACTGCAATGCGCTTCAGCGGCGCACGTGGCACGAGCCCCTTGCCACCCAGTTGCGCATCGCGAATCTCATAGCGCCGGCCGGCATCACCACTCTCGAGGATCGCGACTCCGTTGGCCTGCAACTGCCGTTCCATGCGCTGCATCATCAGCCCCGGAAGAATCGGCGGCTCGTAGGCGCGGCGTTCCACCTGTGGCAGTGCGCCGCGGCTCGGCTCGCGAAGCACTTCAATCAGTTCGCTCCAAGGCAGAAACTTCGGGCTGCGTTCCCAGCCGACATCGAGCACGATCGGCATCGGCTCGACCAGCGGCGATGCGGCGACCGCCGACTCACCGGGGCGCACGATCAACGTGTCGCGGAAAGCGACTTTGATGACCAGATCCGCGCCGCGGCCGTACAAATCCGCAGAGCCGGCAGCTGCGACAAATTCGCTGCCGACCTTCCCGCCACGCAGCATCTCGAGCGCAACAACACCTTCCATGCGGACTCGCCGCACACCTTCCGAGGAGCGGGAATCGTCGAGTGCGATGCGGTCCGCTGAAATCAGGTAGTTGCCCATCTCGAACGGCTCACCCGATCGGATGGTGCTCACGAAGACCTGCGACGCATCCTCGGTGATCACGTCACTCATGTAGCCAAGAAAGCGCGGAATGGTCGTCTGAACGAGCACAAACATGAAAAGCGCGAGCCCCAATCCGAGCGCGATCTGCGGCAGCAGGATGGTGCGGTACGGCAGTCCACTCACTGACATCGCCTGTACTTCGTTGTCCGACGCGAATCGATGCGTCACGATCGTGCCCGCAAACCCGACTGCGAAGGGCAACGCGTATTGCAGCATTGGCACCATCGCCAGCACGATGTACTTGGCGATGCCACCCGGGCCAAGCAGATTGCCCGCGAGCGGCTTGATCACCGCGCCAAAGGCGACGACTGTCACGATCACAGCAGTCGTCAGCAGAATGACCTTGCCGAGTTCGGCGCTGAGGTGCCGAAAAAGGATCCACGGCATACGAGGGCGGACATGCGCTCAGCGCAGCCCGTACTCCTTCAGTTTGCGGTAGAGGGTGCGTTCACCGATTCCAAGCATCTGTGCTGCAAGCTCCCTGTTGTTCTCGGCAAGCGCCAGCGTCTGACGGATCGTTTCCTTTTCCAGCCTCTCGAGGTTGCGCCCCGCGAGACTGCCACCGCCCTCTGGCGCGCTCCCGTCGCTGCATACCTCTGCAGGAACGTCCTGCGCATCGATCACGGCCCCTGACTGCCCAACCAGCATGCGGTGAACGGCGTTCACCAGCTCGCGCACATTGCCCGGCCAGTGGTACGAGACCAGGCGCAGCATGGCCGACTCGCTGATGGATGGGATCGGACGCTCCAGTTCACGTGCGAACTTGCCCACCGCATGGCGCACCAGCAGCGGAATGTCCTCGCGTCGCTCGCGCAGCGGCGGAATCGAGATTTCCACGCCGCGCAGGCGGTAGAAAAGGTCCTCTCGGAACTGCCCTTGCTTGGACGCCGCCTTCAGGTCACGGTTGGTGGCGCTGACGAAGCGGACATCCACCCGCTTTGCATCGTTGGCCCCAAGCCGCACGATCTCCCCCTTTTCAAGAACGCGCAGAAGCTTCGGCTGCATCGACAGCGGCATGTCGCCAATCTCATCCAGAAAGACCGTCCCGCGGTCGCCGTACTCGAAAACGCCCTCTCGGTCTCGGTCGGCCCCAGTGAACGCACCCCGCACGTGACCGAAGAGCTGGTCCTCAAGCAGGCTCTCTGCTTGCCCGGCCGCGTTGAAAGGGACAAACCGCCGCTCTCGGCGCTTCGAGTGAAGGTGAATGGCGTGGGCGACCAGTTCCTTGCCCGTTCCGCTCTCACCCGTGATGAGGACCGGGATGTTCGTCGGCGCGACTTGGCGGATCGATTGAATCACCTGGCGGATGGCGGCAGAATCGCCGATGATCCCCTCAAAGCCATAGGCAGCATCGACTTGCCCGCGGAGCGCTACGTTCTGATGGCGCAGGAGGACCGACTCCGCGGCCCGCTGCACCACATGACGAAGCAGCACCACATCGAGGGGCTTCTCGATGAAGTCATACGCGCCGCCCCGGAGTGCCTCCTTTGCCGTTGCCACATCTCCGTGGGCAGTCACCATGATGGCCGCCGCCCCCTGCTGCAGCGACCCGACCATTTCCAGCACTTCCAGCCCCGATCGTTCGGTCTCCATCACAAGGTCTGTGACGATGACATCGAAGTTGCCATGCCGCAGCTCGTCTTCCGCCGCCTTTCGGCTGTGCACCACGGTGCAGACATGGCCTGGCTTGCGCAGCGCCTCCGCCATGATTTCGGCGTGTTCCTTCTCGTCGTCCACGATCAGGACCTGCGCGCGGACAGCCTCTGATCCTCCTGCCATGCCCCGAGTGTACGGCGCACCGCGCGTCGCGACGGGTCTCAGGGAATTCCAAGCCGACCTACGCCGTATGCCGATATTCTTCTCACCATGAACACGCGCAAGGATGCGGCGGTTTTTGGCGGTCGTCGCGTGCACTTCATTGGCATCGGCGGCTGCGGCACCAGCGGACTTGCGCGCATGATGCGCTCCCGCGGTGCATTCATCACCGGCAGCGACGAGGAGGCGAGCGACGTCACGCGAGCGCTTTGCGTCGACGGCATCGAGGTCGAGGTGGGCCCCCCCGCTGCATCGGTCCCACCTGGGACAGACCTTGTTGTGTTCTCTGCAGCCGTTCAAGAGAGCAACCCGCAACTCGCCGCTGCACGCAGCGCAGGGATCGAGTGCCTCAACTACGCGCAGGCGCTCGGCGTCGCGCAGTCTGGACGCACCGCAGTCTCCATCGCAGGAACGCACGGCAAGAGCACCACGACCGCTCTGCTGAGCCACTTGCTGATCGAGGCAGGACTTGATCCGTCGGTGATCGTCGGCGCGCACTGCCCACAGTTTGGTGGCGGCACCAGAACAGGATCGGAGCGGATTCCAGCCGGCGCACTCGCGGGCGAGCCCGGGATCTTCGTCGCGGAAGCATGCGAGTTCAACCGTTCGTTCCACTCGCACCGGCCCACGCTCGCGCTGATCAACAACGTCGAAGAGGATCATCTTGACTGCTACGGTTCGCTCGATGAAATCGTGAAGTCTTTCCGTGCGTTCGCGGGACTTCTTCCCGAGGCCGATTGCGGCGGGAAGTTGCTCATCGCGCATGAGGGGGCGCACCGTCGTGCCGTGGCGAGCGGGCTTGCGTGCGCTGTCCAGACGTTCGGATGGTCGCCCTCGGCCGACTACCGAGTGGAGTTCATTCCCGGCACGAATGAGGGCGCGCTGTACCAAGCCGATGCATGCCTGGTGTCGTGGCGGGGGCACTTGATCGGCGAACACAACGCATTGAACGCCGCCGCTGCGGCGATTCTTGCTTCTTGGCTCGGCGCTTCGTGGCGGGATATTCAACGCGGCCTGGAATCCTTCGCGGGCATTGACCGCCGCATGCAGAAGATCGGCGACTGCGAATCGCCAAACGGCGCGCGTTTCACGGTCTTCGACGATTACGGCCACCATCCGACGGAGTGCGAGCGCACCCTCGCAGCGCTCCGCAGTGCGCATGATCCACGGCGACTGATCTGCGTTTTCCAACCACATCAGCACAGCCGCACGCGCTTTCTTCTGGAACAGTTTGCGCAGAGCTTCGGGCGCGCGGATCTTGTCATCGTGCCGCCGATCTATTTCGTGCGCGACAGCGAAATCGAACGCACGCGCGTCTGCAGCGAGGATTTGGTGCAGCGACTCGTGGCGCGTGGCACGGAGGCGATGGCGATCGAGGACTTTGGCGCGATCACGGATCGCATCACAGCCGATGCGCGCGATGGTGATCTCGTGGTTGTCATGGGAGCCGGGCCCGTCTGGAAAATCGCGCACGAATTGGTGCGCCGATACGGCACAGCCTCACGCGCTGCCGCGACCTGCCCGCCGCGTGCCGCAGCCAGCCCGACCGAGTGATGCCATGACGCCAGCCACCGCAAGCGCCAACGCCGCATTCAGCGATGTGCATACGTGGAGCGGCATAGATGCGGCGTTCCGCTTCCACGATCCGATTGGTGAGGCGACATGGTTCGCCGCCGGCGGATGCGCGGATGTCTTGGCAGTGCCGCGCTCCATCGCTGCGCTCTCCGAACTCTCGCGCCGCTGCGCCGAGGCGAATGTGCCGCTGCGTGTGCTTGGTCAGGGTGCGAATCTGCTTGTTCTCGAAGAGGGTGTCGATGGGGTCGTGATCGATCTCAGCGCACCTGTCTTCAGCGGCGCCACCTGGGATACGACCGATGGGAAGACAGCGGACAATCACACGGCCGAAACCGTGCGCATCGGCGCGGGTGCGGATCTCTTCCGACTGGTGCAGGATTCCAAGCGGCTCGGGCGCCGCGGGCTTGCACAGATGGCTGGCATTCCCGCCACGATGGGCGGCGCCGTTCGCATGAACGCAGGCGGCAAGTACGGCGATATCGCGCAGAGTTTGGAGCGAGTCGAAGTGGTGATGCGCGGAGGCGAGGTGCGGTCCATCGAGGCCGCGGATCTTCACCTTGATTACAGGCACTGCGAACTTCCCGAAGGCTGCATCGTGATCGCGGCACACCTTCGCTTGCCGCACGACGACCCCAAGACGATCGAGGCAGAGGTGCACGAGATCTTTGAGTACAAGAAGCGGACGCAGCCCATGGGCGCGAAATCCGCCGGATGCATGTTCCGCAATCCCACCCACCCGGCGACTGGCCAGCGCGAAAGCGCCGGCAAGCTGATCGATCAGGCCGGGCTCAAGGGACTGCGCGTTGGCAGTGCGTTTGTGAGTGAGTGCCACGGCAACTTTCTCGCCACCGACAAGGGTGGCCGTGCGCGTGACGTCCTCGAACTTTCGTGTCAGGTACAACAGCGGGTGCTGGCTCATTCGGGCTGGCGGCTCGAGCGCGAAGTGGTCGTGTGGTCGAGGCAGCAAGTTCCTTCTTTCCCTGAGGAGTGTGGGTGATCCATGGCTGATATGTCGGTGCTGGTGTTGATGGGCGGGCCTGATGGCGAGCGCGAGGTGAGCATCAAGTCTGGACAGCGCGTCGCTGCGGCGCTGCGCGAAGCAGGTGGCTTCGAGGTGCACGAGCAGGTGATCGACCGGCCAACGCTCGAGGAAATCCGGGCGATGCCGGGCGAGGCGATCTTCCCCGTCCTGCATGGTCCGTGGGGTGAAGGCGGCGGACTGCAGGAACTGCTGGAAGCGGATGGACGACCGTATGTGGGGAGTCGTCCGCGCGCGGCGCGTGCGGCGATGGACAAGGCAACCTCAAAGCTCTTTGCGCGCGCGTCCGGCATCCGCACGCCGCCTGCGCGCGTCCTTCATGCTGGCGAGCCATGCGATCTCCCCCTTCCGCTGGTGGTGAAGCCGGTGGCGGATGGATCAAGCCTTGAAGTGCATCGCTGCTTTGACGAAGCACAGTTGACGACCGCCCGCGCACGTTTCGATGCGATGGGTCAGCCGGCATTGGTGGAATGCCTCGTGCAAGGGCGCGAAATCACTGCTGGCATCTTGGAGCGCGATGTCCTGCCGCTGATCGAAATCCAGACGACGCAGGCGTTCTATGACTACGCCGCAAAATACGACCGCGATGACACGCAGTATCGACTCGATCCGGAACTCCCCGATGCGGTCCGCGACGAGATCGTGCGCGCAGCACGCACCATCTACGAACGACTCGGTTGCCGCGACGTGGCACGTGCAGATTTCATGGTCGACGGCGATGGTGCGTGGTTCCTCGAGATCAACTCGATGCCGGGCATGACCGATCACTCGCTGGTGCCGAAAGCGGCTGCGCACGCGGGCATTGCCTTCCCCGATATGTGCAAACGATTGGTGGAACGCGCGGTCGTTCGCCTGCGCTCGGCTCGCCGACAGGGACGGTCGGGTCGTGGTTCGGTCGCGGTCAGCAGCGGCGAGAGTGCGGTTGCGGATGCGGGCAGTTCAGGAGCAACGGAGACTTCCGATGGCGCTGAGTGACGGAACGCGAGCGGGGATCACCTACGGCAGCGCTGCGATCGTGGTGAGCGCGCTTGCGGCAATGGCACTGGGCTGGTGGGTGCCGGAACTCCGCCGACAGGCCATTGCGGCTCCCGGCGAGCGCATCGAGGTGGCGTTCATCGATCCACCCGTCTGGATGGCGCCGCAGGACTTGGCTCCGCTGCAGGAGTTGGTCGCTCGCGACGCGGGCCCCACGGCCGGCGGCCGCGAGGGGTTGCTGCGCGCGAAGGCGGCACTCGAGCAGTCCGGATGGTTTGATGAAGTGCGCCAGGTCAGTCGCAGCGGTTTCAGCGGCATTGAAGTGGATGCGGTCTTTGCGGAGCCCGTTGCACTCGTCGTTCACTCCAACGCAGAGCATCTGCTCGATACATCTTGCCGACGCATGCCGCGCAGTTACCCGGTTGGAATGGGACCGCGACTGACGCGGATTCTGGGTGTTGCGGCGTCCCCCCCCGCTCGCGCGGGTTCCGCCTGGAGCGGCGCGGATGTGATCGCGGGCGTCGAGATGGCGAAGTTGGTGGGTGTGCAGCGATGGCGCGGACAGGTCGAAGCCGTTGACGTCGGCGACTTCGCCTCGTCAGGCAACGTGGCACTTCTCACGACAAAGCAGTCGCGCATCATTTGGGGTCGCATGCCTGGCACGGAAGCCGCAGCAGAAGTTCCATCCGCACAGAAATTGCGCTATCTCGACATGCTGGTGTCGCAGTATGGGCGCATCGACGGCGCAGGACCGCAGTCGATCGACTTGTCCGTGGATTATGTCGGAAGCCGCTGAACTACCGCGCGGTTTAGTCGTCGCGGTGGGCTGCTGGTTCGCCTTCGCCTGTGCCGCAGCCTTTGCGCCGACTCTTCCGCTCCATCTTGCACCCTCCACGCTGACGCCCGGCATCTCCCAAACGCTGGTGCTCTGCACCATGGCGCTGTGGGTGGGTTGGCCCCTGCTGCGCCTGAGCGCACCTCCAACCCGCGCGCCGTCGACGCAGGCACTCCTGGATGCAGTCACGCTGGCGTTCCTGATCCAACTGCCCTTGTGGCCGCTGCGACTGGGAACACCCTGGCCCGTGCAACGCACACTGCTGATCGACCTGCATGTACTGGCAGGGCTTGCATCGGTGACGGGCCTGGTGGCGGTCGGAACCGCCGTTTCGTCAGGTTGGGTGCGCGCCGCCGCGATGGCGGGTTGCATGGTTGTTGCCACGGGTGTGCACCTGCCGCTCGGAGCGATGGGCGGAGCGCCGCACGCCGCCTCCGCCATGCTGCCAGGCGGCATTCCCGCGCTGCTCGACCGCATGCGATCGAACATGACGATCCCAACGGTGGACGATTGGAGCGCCGCCCTTCTGCTCTGGATCGTGTCCGTCGTCACGGCGGTCGGTGGACTGCTGCTCGCCTCGCTGCTTGCACGCCTGACAGATGGCGCGCGCGCTGTTGCGAGCACGCGCAGAGTGGGATAGTGTGCACCAGCGATGGAATTCGTCACCAAGGCAGACAAGGAAAAGCTGGAGCGGCAACTCGCCGACTACCGCGCGCTTGACAAGGCGCTGACCGAGCGCATCGCCGAAGCGCGCGGACATGGTGACCTTCGTGAAAACTCCGACTATCACGCTGCGCGCGAAGACAAGTCGATGAACAACCTCCGAATCCGCGAACTCGAGGCGCGAATTGCCGCGTGCCAAGTGGTTCAAGAAGGCGAGATGCCCGCCGACATGGTGTTTCTCGGCGCTGTTGTGCAGCTCCGCGATGAGGCCAGCGGCAAGGTGGAGACGTACAAGATTGTGAGCACGATGAGTGAAACGCCCACGGAGTACCGCGAGGTGACAACCACGAGCCCGATGGGCACGGCACTGATGAAAGCCCGCATCGGCGAGACTGTTCGCGTCAATCTGCCCAAGGGTGAACGCCGTCTGACCATCGTGAACATCGTGCTGTGAGCGGCGAAGCGGTCATGCTCGGGGGCACGCTGACCGCGCAGACATCGTCCGTCTTGGAGTGGTTCCCCGCGGGTCGATGGGCTGTCGCGGTGGTCGCGATCGACATCACGCTGCGCACCCTGTTTGCATGCCTGGTGGTCGTGCGCAAGGGATCCCGTCCATCTGTGGCGATGGCGTGGCTGCTGGTGGTCATTGCCTTCCCGTTCGTCGGGATTCTGATCTATCTCCTGCTCGGTGAATCACGCCTTGGAAGCAGGCGTCGACGCATTCATGCGCAGGTGATCGAGGAAATGGACCGTGCCGAATTTCACCGCCACGAAGATCCGCGTGCACACCATTTGTCGCTTGGTCCGGGCGAGGCGCAGGTGGAACGCCTGGCACGCCTGGTCAGCCGCTCGCCCGTGCTGAGTGGAAACAGTGTGGATGTCGTTGGGCACCCCGACAAGACGGTCGAGGCGATGCTCGCTGATATCGATCGCGCGCAGTCGACGGTCCACCTGACCACCTACATCTGGCTGGATGACCGCGTGGGATCGGCGTTTGAGTCAGCGCTGCTCGCGGCTGCGCAACGTGGAGTGTGCTGCCGCGTGCTTGCCGATGGACACGGATCGAGTGGTTTCCTCGCCAGCGACTCCTGTCGCAGATTGCGTGCGGGCGGTGTGAAGGTGGTCGCTGCACTGCCGACCGCGGTGCTACGCGCCCTCGTGCATCGCATCGACATCCGCAACCATCGCAAGTTACTCATCGTGGATGGCTTGATCGGTTGGATTGGATCGATGAACATCGCCGCCCCGGAGTTCGCATTGCAACCTCGGTTTGCACCATGGGTCGACTGCATGATGCGCATGCACGGGCCCGCCACGCGTGAGTTGCAACTGATCTTCGCCGAGGATTGGCTCCTCGACACGGGTGAGAACCTGGAATCGCTCCTTCGAGCCCCTCCGCCATTTCAGGAGCAGGGCATCCCCGTGCAGGTCATGGCATCGGGACCAAACTTCAACAACGACGCAGTCCGTTCGCTGCTGATCGCCACCCTGCAGGTTGCGCGACGCGAGATCGTGATGACGACTCCGTACTTCGTTCCAGATCCGGAAATGTTTGGATCGCTGTGCGTCGCCGCGAGACGCGGTGTGGTCACGCATCTGGTGATTCCCAGGCGGAACAACAGCAGACTCGTCGCGTGTGCGAGTCGTGCGCGGTACCGCGCGATGCTTGATGCAGGCATGCGCATCCATGAATTCACCGGCGGCCTGCTTCATGCCAAGACCATCACGGTCGACGGATCGTTTGCGGTCATCACGTCGAGCAATCTCGACCGCCGCAGCTTTGAGATCAACTTTGAGGCGAGCGCCATCGTCTATGACGCGCGGTTTGCAGCGAAGGTGCGTGACATACAACAGAGTTACGTCGATCGCAGCGCTGAAGTCGTGAGTGCGGAGTGGATGCCCACGCTTCGGCAGCGGCTTGTCAACAACGCCGCCGCACTGCTTTCACCGCTGTTGTGACGGTGGCGCGATCACCGTTCGGGCTCCGCGCACCACCGACTGCTGCGAGATACGACCATCTGGCCATGTCACGCGTACCTGCGGCAGTGCCGACCCCGCCGCCTTTGGGCCGAGTCCGAAGTGCACTTCGGCGGGTACGTTGGACTGAAAGGGACCGCCACCCACCAGCCACCGAACCTGTCGATTGGAGCCATCCAGCAGTTCGATCCGCGCACCGACACCGCTTCGGTTGCCACGCGAGGCGGGATCATGCAGCGCAATGATCGCCCAGTCGTCTTTCACGTCGTGTGTGTTTCGAAGAATGCGCACCGGCTGATTGAGACCGGCGATGACAGCATCGAGATCACCGTCGCGGTCGAGATCCGCCATCACGGCGCTTCGATCACGATGAGGTCTCTGCAGCCAGAGCTGGTCGGGTGAAAGCGTTCGGAACCGAGCGCCCTCACGCTCCATGACAAGCAGAGGCTGTGCATACTCGCTGTTGAGGGTCGACTTGGTGGCCTGCGGATACACATGACCGTTGACGACGAAGAGGTCCTCATCGGCGTCGTGATCGAGATCGACAAACGCAGCCGCCCACCCACAGAGCGTCCGCGATGGCGAACCGACCCCGAATCGTGCGGTGGCATCATCGAAGAATCCGTCCGCACGGCTGACCATCAGTGTGTTCGTGTCATCGCTGAAATTGGTGGTGAGCAGATCAGCGCGCCCATCGCCATTCACGTCACCCACAGCGATTCCCATGCTGGCCTGCTCAAGCCCCTCGATATTGGTCGCCACGCCGACGCGGGTGCCAATGTCCTCGAAGCGCATGTCGCCCAAGTTGTGCAGCAGGAAGTTCGGGCGCGAGTCGTTGGCAACGAAGATGTCCACCCGTCCATCGCCCGTGAGATCGACCACAGCTGCATTCAATCCATAACTGGCGGCGGGCGTTCGAATGCCGCTTGTATCGCTGCGGTCCGCGAAGGTGCCATTGCCGAGGTTCTCAAAGAGCATGTCCGAAAGTGGCGTGATGCCCCGAGGACCATTGATCACTTGCAATCCGCGCAAGTTCGCCGGCGGCACTGGCTTCTTGGGGTCGTACTCGACGTATCGCGTCACGTAGAGATCGAGATCGCCATCACCGTCGAAATCGGCCAGCGCAGCCGATGTGCTCCATCCCGTATCGCCACCAAGTCCCGCTGTGCGTGTGACGTCGGCGAATCGACCCTCTCCGAGATTGCGCCAGAGTCGATTTTGCCCGAAGCAGGCCACAAAGATGTCATCTCGATTGTCGCCGTCATAATCACCGACGGCGGTGCCAAAACTCCACGCACGATGATCGATGCCCGACTGTGCGGTGACATCACGCCAGCGCATACTGCCGAGATTTTCGTACAGCCGTGCACCCGGTCCACTCGTGGGCGAACCGAGCGTTGCACCGTTGGGGAAGAAGAGATCCCAGTCGCCGTCCGCATCGAAATCGATGAGCGAAACCCCGCCGCCTTTCACCTCCAAGATTTGTGTGCTCGGATCCGAGCCAGAACATGTGACAAAGTCGATGCCGCTGCCAGCGGTGACATCCTCCATTTGGATCGCGCTCGGCACATCGGCACCCGGCGTCTGTTGCTGTGGCAACGCGATGTGCACCTGCGCGAGACTCAGAAGAACACCTGCCGAATATTCAGGGCGCAACAGCCAAAAACTGCGCATCACTCCGCCTCCCCTCGTCCGCGCGCATCGACCCGCACTTGGACAGCGGACTGTTTCACGCGCGCAGCCTCCGCAGCATCGGCGCGCCCAAGACGATCGAGCGCACGCGCCAACTTGCCCCAGACTTCCACATGATCTGAGTACAACTCCAAGGACTCTTCGAACAGTGAAACGGCAGGCTCGATCCGATCCGCACGGAACTCGATGTCGCCAAGCCTTGCGAGAATCTTTGCACGGTCGCGCACACGCCGCGGCGATGATCCCACGAGTTCGAGTGCGCGCTCCAGCGCTTGCTGCGCATCGCCGACTCGATCCTCGTCGAGGGCGATCACTGCGAGACCGTAGTAAGAATCATCTGCAGTTGGGACGGCGGCAACATGAGACTGAAATGCCCGCTTCGCTTCATCGAGTTCGCCCAGTTGATAGTTCGCCCATCCCATGAAATGTTCGACATGCGTTCGCCCCGTGAAGGCCTGTCCCGATGCAAGGCTCGCCTGCAACAGCGGAAGCGCGCGCGCTGCGCGCTGCGTCTTCAAGTAGACAACGCCGAGCAGGAACTCTGCCTGTGCGGAGTCGGGTCGCTCTTGCAAGATCGCGGTCAACACAATCTCGGCATCCAGAAAACTGCCTGCGGCGACCAACTGCGACGCCACCGCCAGGTTCGGATGCATCTGCTGCTGTGCGATTGCGGAAACAGGCGGGTTCGGGTCGGGCTTGGCGACCTGTCCCGCTGGTTCCATCACCGCATGACTCTCGTCTTTCTTCGTGGTTTCTTGCGTTCTTGTCGGCTGGCACCCACACAGCAAAAGCATCGCAAGAACCACGGCGCCATGTCTTATTTGTCCCATGCAACCGAGGGTAGGACTCATTCTTTTTATGATATTGGCCCGTCTGAAGTGGCGCGCGCGTATCTCAGGGATAGATTTAAGGAAGTTTGGGTGCGGTTCGTCACCGTGCCTGGCATGTGGCTAGGTCAGACCTTGATGCCCTCGTGGGCGGGGTCCGAAGAGTTTGTGGGAGTGTCGCAGCTCCGGCTGTGCAACACCGATACGGTTTTAGACAAGGAGACTTGGCGGATGGTCATGATGCCCGGCCTGCGAATGGGACTTGCAATCGCGCTTTGCCCCCTTGCAACAATTGCCTCCGCTGGCTCCACGGAAGTGCAGCCAGCGATGGGTGCCCCGCTCGCTGATCTGACCGCGGAACAGCTGGCCCGATTCGAGATCGGAAGGTCTCTCTATGTCACGCCCGTGGCGATGGAAGAGGGACTTGGACCGATCATGAACAAGAGCAACTGCGGATCCTGCCACGCCAATCCACTCGGCGGTTGGGGTGCGATCTCCGTCACGCGATTTGGCATGGAGAAAAAGGGCGTTTTCATGCTTTATCCAGGCGAAACGCAGTCGCTTGCCCAGTCCCTGAGCATTAGCGGCTTCTGCGCAGAAGCCATTCCATCGGACGCGTCCATCATTCGCACGCGCTTGACCAACAGTTCGATGGCGTTCGGCTTGGTAGAGGCAATCCCCGATCACCAGATCGCGGCGAACGCTGATCCAGAGGACGTGAACGGCGATGGCATCAGCGGTCGCGTGCACTGGGTCCCTGCACTTGAGGACCCTGTGGGAAGTCCGCTTCGCGCAGGCCGATTCGGCTGGAAGGCGCAAGTCGCCACGGTTCTCACTTTTTCTGCCGATGCCGCGCGCAACGAGATGGGGCTGACCAATCGCTTTTTCCCAGAGGACAACGCACCCAACGGCGATGCAGCACGACTGGCAGTCTGCGATGACGTGGCCGATCCAGAAGATCTGGTCGATGCCAATGGCAGCGGTTTTATCGACAAGGTGACAGATTTCCAGCGCTTTCTCGCTCCGCCGCCGCAGACGCCGCGCAGTGGAATGGCCGGCGAAGTGCTCTTCAATCAGGTCGGCTGCACGCAGTGCCACGTTTCGCAGTTTTCGACCTCCACGAACCCATCGCTGGAAGAGGCGATCCGCGGCAAAACCATTCGCCCTTACTCGGACTTCCTGCTGCACGACATGGGGCTGCTCGCGGATGCGATCAGCGATGGCGACGCGACTGAATTGGAGATGCGCACCCCAGTTCTCTGGGGACTGCGGCGCCGAGATCCAATGCTCCACAACGGTGGCGCATCCGGAGGATCGTTCACCAGTCGTGTGCTCACAGCGATCGCGCTGCATGGACCCTACGGGGAAGCCGCGGCGAGTGCAGCGGCAGTCGAAGCACTCAGCCCGGCTGACAAGGCACAACTCGTGAAGTTCCTTGGCTCCCTCGGTCGACGGGAGTTCGACTTCGATGGCGATGAGCACGTGAACCTCGCTGATTTCTTCGCGCTGCGAACCTGTCTTGCGCAAGGGGCAACGAATCCGAACGACGACTGCGCGGTTGGCGATATTGATCAGAACGGCGTTGTGAACACCGCCGATGTCGACATGTTTGTCGTGGCATTCGAGGGAGATGCCGTGGACTGCAACAACAACGGGTTCGCCGACCTCCGCGACATCGCGCTAGGTGTCAGCCAAGATTCGGACAACGATGGCATTCCCGATGAGTGCTCCAACTGCCCGGCGGATATCAATGGCGACAGCACCGTGGGTGGCTCGGACCTCACGTTGGTCCTTGCAGGCTGGGGGTCTGCTGGAGACAGCGATATCAATGGCGACGGCACCACCAACGGGACGGATCTCGCTGCCGTCCTCGCCGCATGGGGACCATGCCAGTAATGCTCACACGCCACTACTCTCTCACGCTCAGGAAGAAACGAACCACTTCGGAAACCCACATGACGCCCTCCACCACATCCGTTTCTCTCCTGTCGCTTGCGCTCGGTTGCCTGGCAACGACTGCTCACGCTCAGTGGGTGTCGTTCACGAACCAGACTGCCACTCGACTTGTGGCGCCGCCCGCGCTCACTGGCCAAGACAACATCGAGAAGGACTTCGCCTTCGCAGACTTCGATCAGGATGGCGACATCGACTTGGTTGTCATGCGCAAGTTCCCAGGTTCCATTCAGTCGACCTGCACGGGCTGCGGGTTCTTCCGTGACTTGATCCTGATGAACGAAAATGGCGTGCTGACGGATCGAACCCAGATATACGGCACTGCGACAGATGCCAGCGGATCACAGGGCATGATGGATGAAGTGAACGACCGCGATGTCGAGGCTTTCGACGTGGATAACGACGGCTGGATCGATCTCATCACCGCCACCACCATGAGCGACACCGTGAGCGCGATGCTCGGGCAGCCGCGCGTGTACCGCAACCTCGGCGATGATGCGCAGGGCAACTGGCGCGGATTCCGCTTCGAAGATGCGCGCATTCCGCTGCTTGTGGCGAAGAACGGCACGACGGCGAATCCTCGCTTCTGCGACCTCGCGGTGGCTGACTTCAACGGCGACGGCTTTGTGGACCTGTACTTCGTGGACTATGACACTCCCGAGACAAGTGGCACGATCTGCATCGATATGAATAACGACGGCGATACGAGTGATGCCGGCGAGTGCCAGCAGTCACCTGCGGAAGATGCCGCGAAGGACTACGACAACAAGTTGCTTTACAACTGGGGAAACACCGCCGGCGGCCCTGGTCCCGGCTACTTCTATGACACCACGAACACCAAGATGACTGCCACACAACTGGCGTCGGCGTTCGGCAACATGTGCATGGCCGGAGACTTCAATGTTGACGGACTGCAGGATGTATTGCGAGTGAACACGTTGACGGGAGGACAGGATGTTGCCGTGCTCACCAACCGCACGGGATCCTCGGGACCTGGACAGACTTGGTCGCTCAAGAGCGTTTACCCGGGGCTCGCACCGTACGGCATGAACATTGGAGATCTGGACAACAACGGTCGGCTCGATTTCGTCATCGCCGATGATGGACAGGATCGCTACTGTCTCAACACAGGCAGTGACAGCACGGGACAACCCAACTTCTCGATCAGTGTGATCGCCGACTCCCAAGGCGGATGGTTCGGTAACACGATCTCGATTGCGGATCTGAACCGTGACGGTCGCGACGATGTCATTGTCACCGACATTGATGCGGACCTTGGGCCGTTCTGCCCTTCGTCGGGTCGCCGCACCCAGATCTACAAGAACACGGGTGTTTCAAGCAACCTGCTCGACGAGGATGGCCTGATCCTCTCGACCGCAGATCTTTCCAACCTCTTCGATGTCGCTGTGTTCGACATCAACGGTGATCAGTGGCCAGACCTGGTGACCGGCGGTTGCGCGGGTCTCAAAGTGTTCATCAACAATCCGCCCATTGCTCTGACGTACGCATTCCCGTCGGGAGTTCCCAGCACGATCCTGCGTGGGCAGACCACCGACTTCGCCGTGACCATCACGGCGAATATCGGCGGCATCGTCGCGAACTCCGCGCAGTTGGTCTCGCGAATCAATGGCGGCGCATGGTCGTCATCACCGCTGATTGCTGGCTCGACGGCCGGGTCCTACACCGTGAGACTGCCGGCGACGACATGCAGCGGACAGTTGGACTACTACCTGACCGCCACATCGACAACGACAGGCAACCCGGTCGTGAACTCCCCCGCCGCCGCGCCGGCGACCTTCTACTCGCCCGACACAATCTCAGGAACAGTCGTCATCGTGGACGAGACCTTTGAAGGTGCAACAACGGGCTGGACTGCCTCAGCCGATGCGGGTCTCACCGCTGGTGGCTGGCAGGTCGGTGATCCGCTCGGATCGGTCAGCTCTGGCAGCCAGTCCGAGCCAGCCGATGACCACACGGCCGCGCCAGGCGTTCGCTGCTTCGTGACCCAACTCTCCACCTCGGGCCAGACCGCCGGCCAGCACGACGTGGACGGCGGCTACGCCTACCTCACCTCGCCCGCGTTCAACAACGGCGGGCAGGATGTGCAGATTTCCTACTGGAAGTGGTACTTCTGTTCGACCACGACCGCGCTTGATCCGTTTGACGTGCATGTATCGATCGACAATGGACCTTGGGTCTTGCTCGAGCGCGATGTGGGCAACACAGGCCAGTGGCAACAGAAAGTCAAGCTGCTCAGCGATGCTGGGCAACCTGGGCAGTCGTTCCGCATGCGGTTGGGGATTGCCGACCAAGGAACGGCCGGCGTTCTTGAGGGTGGCTTCGACGATCTGCGAATCACCCGCACGGAGTGCGTCACACCCTGCCCGACCGACATCGACGGCGACAACGCAACAGGCGGAAGTGATCTTGCCATGGTGCTGTCGGGTTGGGGTCAGCCCGGTATCACCGATCTTGATAGCAGTGGCACCACCGACGGCAGCGACATGGCGATGCTGCTGAGCGCGTGGGGCAACTGCAACTGATACGGCTTTCCGAAGTCAGTGGGACTGCCGCTGCGGGTTGCCCTGCAGGTCGGGAGGCACGAGATCGATCACGCGGTCGATGGCGTTCACGCTGATCTGCTGCATCGTGCCATCGGTCCAGCGAATGCGCATGGCCTGAACGCTGGTGCTGCTGCCAAGACCGACAACGGCAGGACCCGCACTCTGCGAGAGGTAACTACGGGTTGGAGTCAGCAACTGCCGCTGCATCCGCCCATCGTGCTCGATCTCAACCGTCGCGCCGATCCACTTCGCGGAACTGCACCGTGGACGAAGCGACACCCAGTGGTTTGCCGTTGCCTGATCGTTGCGCAGCAGCGCCACCGCGCCGCCCGCCTGCGTCAGCACGAGATCCGCATCGCCGTCACCGTCCAAGTCGCCGAAGGCAAGCCCGCGTCCAACCCTCGGATCCGCAAGCGCACCGAGCTTCTCAGGAGGAACCTCCACAAGGCACGGTGCCACGCCACCTTGGTTGAGGAACACTTGACCGCGCTGCGCGTGTGTCTGCGACGATTGGATGCGAGCGATCTCATCCTCGATGTGCCCGTTCGCCTGTGCAATGTCCGCACGACCATCGAGATCGAGGTCCACGAGCACGAGACCAAAGGTCAGCACGAGCCGCGTGGGTGCGGCGAGCCCCTCCACAACGGCGTCATCGGAAAAGAGCAGTGAACGCCCACGCGCCACAAAGAGCGAATCCGGTTCGTTCGCGAAGTTGCCAATGGCGATGGCAAGATCATCCCCTGCCGGCTGTGCGCCGGCGCGCAGCCAGGCGCTGTCGATGCCCATCGCGCCCGTTGCCGCACCATTGCGGTCGTAGGCGATGCCACTCGTCGTCGACTGATCGGAAAAACGCCCGGCTCCTCCTCGCACAAAGAGCCTGTTGGCAACTGTGTCGTTGGCGATCACGACATCGAGGCCGCCATCGACTTGCGGGTCGATGAAGCACAGCCCGAGCGCCTTGTCGGCAGGTCGGCCGAGCGTGGTGCGCGTGGCGAAGCCAGCATCGGCGGTGGCGTTCTCGAAAGTGCCATCCCCTCGGTTGCGCAGGAAGAGCGGGTCGTCGCCCTCGAATCCCGTGGGCGGTCCGTACGCGCGCCCGATGCCTGCAAGCCGGTGGTCGACCGCGCGGTCGATGGTGGGCGACCACCGCACATAGTTGGCCACAAGCAGGTCGAGATCGCCGTCACCATCGGCATCGAAGAAGCCGGCAGATGTGCCCCAGCGTGGGTG
>VGYQ01000020.1 GCA_016872915.1 Planctomycetota bacterium
AAGCGCGCTGCGCCGCAGCGATCGCCTTCATCGCATCGATCGTGTCGAGCTCGTTGCGACCGAGTCGGCGCAGACGAAACTCTTCGATGCCCGCCGCGGTATCCCACGACCAGCGCCCATCGCGCTGGCGCAGTGGCACCACGAAGGGGAAACGATCGGGATCGTCCGCCGCACCGACCACCACAATCGCACCATCACCGACACGGTCGATCTGGTACCCCCGCTCGAGCCGCGTCAGGAACGCCGCGCGCATCCGCGGCGCCTCATCCGGCAACTGCCGGAGTTCGCTCCAGCGTGGACCAAACAGCGCCTCCGCAACCCGTGGGTTTGGATTCTGTAGAACGCCCTTCAGCGCTGCCACTGCCGCGTCTGGTGTGGAGAACTGGGCAGCCGCCGTGACCGTCGGCGCAGAATTGCACGCCGAGATGGTGATCACTACCGCGAGCGCAATGACCAAGCGAGAAACGACCGAACTGCCCATGCTGTTCCGTGACTGTGTCATCGGCGGCCTCCTCCCTCACCGCCGCGGCTGAACGATCTCTCATCACTCGATGCACCGCGCTGACTTGCTGCCGACGATCTGCGATCACCGGCGAATGCTGAGTTGTCTCCGCCGCCGCTGTCATCACCGAATCTGCCGAACGCGCCAGCACCACCTGCACCCCATGATGGTCTGTCCGCATCGAGGCCGTTCAAGCCAGCTAGGCGTCCACCACCAGGGATTTGTGAAGCGGCTGGCATGCGGACATCGCCTACGCCACCCGCACCATCGACCGGACCAACACCATTCGAGCCAGCGGGCCGATAGGGACTCCCGACCTGACCAACGCCGCGCAGGGCAGATCCAACCGCATTCGATTTCAAGGCGGATGCAACAGACACATTCTGGAAACGCTGCCGATTATTCCAATCGTTGTGAAGTGTGTTGACGCCCGCAATACCCACATGTTCCCAGTTTGGGTTGTAAACCGTTTGATCCCACACGCAGTAACCACCGTACCAGTCACAGTCAATCACGCCGAAGCTTGGACCGACATAGACGCCATCCGCGTACCCCCAGTAGCCGACTGGATACCCCGCTATGTACACATCAGGGTCTGCGTACACCACATCGGGCGAGTACAGCGGCACCGCGATCAGCTGCGAGTTCGTGGACACAATGGTGACCGTTGAATTCCCCCCATCCCCACTGGACTGCGTCACCGTCAGCTGATCATCCGACTTGAGCGCACCGTTCGCAATCGCCCTCGCACGCAGCTGCTGCGTCACACGCATCACATCCGATGGCTGCTTGAGATACGCAGCGCCGAGTGCGCGCATCCAGTCGGGGTGCTGGCTCAGCATGTTCACAACCGTTGGCACGGCGGCGATTGCCTTGACTGGAAGCTCCCAGTTTGTTGCGTCAATCTGTGCTTGGGTCGGCGGCGAACCTGCGACGCACATGCGCGCCGCAGCCGCGACTTCATCGGGGTACAGACACGCCGTGAGCGTGTTTGCCAGAAGCGCATCGGGATAGAGCGCCACCGGTCCCACAAGCAACTTGAGCTGGTCATCCGTGTACTTCGTGGTTGCCGCCACCTCTGGAGTCGTCTTGCCGGGCGATCCCGGGACAGCATTGGAAGCGGGTGGTGTCGATGACTGCCCAGGAGCCCCCTGCCACGCGGCCGCATCCATCACGAGGCATGCCAGAATCACAACGCCGACACCAAGCACGCGCATCGCATTCGGACCTGCGAACCGTTCAACCGAGCTCCGATCAAGATCGCCGCATGCAAACGGACTTGTCTGACTTCTCACGTCTTGACTCCTTTCACCAACACGAGTTCACTGACTGTTGAGAGAGTACCGCGCCCACTGGTCACGGTTCGGCTCATCCGCTGACAGCAGTGACGAGCCCCGACTCGGTCACCACTTATGCCCGAGCGAGTCGCTGCATTTCTTCGCCGATGGGCGTCTTCAACCGCGACCGTGATTGACCTGTGATCAGGCGCGCGCCTTTGCTGTAGGCGAGGTATGCGAACGCCCATGACAGCAGCACAAACAGGCGATTGCGGAACCCGACAAGCAGCACGAGGTGCACGAGCAACCACGCAAGCCATGCGGACAGTCCGTGCAGTTGAAGTCCGCTTACTTCCGCAACCGCTCGCGCCCGTCCGATCGTGGCCATGGTTCCCTTGTCCTTGTAGCGGAAGGTTGGTCGGGGGGGCGGTGTCTTGCCACGCTGTTCAGCCTTGGTTTCCGCTGCGATGATGCCCGCAACCATCTCGGCCATCTGAATCGCGCCGGGTGCAACCCCCGGCACTTGATGTCCACTCTTGGCGCAGGTTTGCGATGCCATGTCCCCGATGACAAAGACCTTGGGCGTTCCCGGCACAGAACAATCGGGCAAAACTTTCACACGGCCCGCTGAGTCGAGTTCTGTACCGAGCGTTTCGCCAAGCGGGCTTGCGGAAACACCGGCCGCCCAAACGACCGTGTCTGCTTCGATGCGTTCACCCGCCACCACAACACCGCCATCAAAGACATCTGTCACCATGCTCTTCAGCCGAATCTCGACTCCGATAGCTTGCAGTGCCTTTCGCGCCGCTTCGCTCGATGCCTCACCCATCGATGAAAGCAGCCGCTCACCGGCTTCGACCAGAACAACCCGCGTCGACTCCGTCCGAACACGCCGAAAGTCGGGCGCCATCGCCTCCACCGCAAGTTCACGGATCGCTCCTGCGAGTTCCACGCCTGTGGCGCCACCGCCGACGATCACGAATGTCAAATGGGCACGGAGCGCACGCGGATCGGTTTCTGCTTCGGCATCTTCAAACGCCTGGAGAACGCGCGCGCGGATCGCCGTGGCCTCGTTCAGCGTTTTCATGCCGGGTGCAAGCCCGGACCATCCGTCTTTCCCGAAGTAACTCGACACTGCCCCCGCCGCGAGTACCAACCAGTCGTACGGTGCACGTGTGCCATCGGCGAAAACAAGTGAACGGTCGGCACGGTCCACGGCCCGGACCTCACCCAGACCCACGAGCGCATTCGCCTGCGATCGGAAGATGCGTCGAATCGGATAGGCAATCTCCGATTCGGTCAGCACGCTCGTCGCAACCTGATACAGCAGCGGCTGGAAGAGATGGTGGTTCGAGCGGTCGATCAGCACCACGCGCACAGGCGCATTGGCAAGGCGCTGCACCAGTCGGATCCCACCAAAACCGCCACCAACCACCACCACGAGTGGAAGGTCACGAAGCGAGGCTGGATGCGCGGGTACGGGATCCACGAGCCCTATCTCCTTGGGCGCGAAGGATAGGCACGTCAGAGCCGGCAGACATTGCTCACGCGCTTTGCGTTTTTGCAGGGCGACTACGGGTTCTTGGCGACGCGCAGCCCTGTGTCACTGACACGCAGCCCCTCCGGCTCATCCTCAAAACGCACCGAGACACGGCTCAACCACGGCCCGAGGTGCCAACAGCCACTTCGGAACACGCGTCCCCATGCGCTCGGCACGCCCGTGGGATCGACCTGCGGGGTACTTGGGTAATCACCGAACCAATCGTTGGTCCATTCGAGCACATTGCCCGCGATGTCATGAATCCCGAAACCGTTCCCGGGCTTCAGACCGATGGGACGCGTTTGCATCCCTGAGTTGATCCCAATCCATGCCACCAGCTGCAGATTCGATTCATCGTCGGTGCCATTGGGAAACCCGGGCATGCTGTGGAACGCCGTGCGAGTTCCCGCGCGATACGAGTACTCCCACTCCGCCTCGGTCGGCAGCCGCATGCCGGCGGCATTGACGAACGCCTTCGCATCGTTGTAGTTGATGCGCTCCACGGGGCGGCTCGCCGCGTCGGGGTAGGACGCGCCTTGAAAATGACTTGGGTTTGAACCCATCACGGCGGTCCACTGTGCTTGCGTCACTTCATAGCGACCGAGATAGAACGGCTGGGTGAGCGTGACCTGATGGACGGGGTTCTCTTCGAGCCAGCATCCGCTTTGCGGCGTGGGCGAGCAGCCCATATCGAAAGTGCCTGGCGGGATCAGCACCATTTCGATCTGCGTCACCGTGTGCCGCACGCGCCATGCGTAACCCGTTGCAGCGATCGCGGCGCGCGTCGCTTCATTGTGAACAGCTGCGGGATTCGGGCTCGCCTCGAGCAGCGTTGCCCATGCAGGGACGATCGGGGCACAGCTGCCCCACGCGGAGAGCAGCGCGGTCAGATCCGCTCCACCGACGATGCCATCGTTGTTGATGTCTGCGTCGTACTGCCCCTGACCGTTCGACGACCACGCAGAGAGCACGATCGAGAGATCACTGCCGCCAATACTGCCGTCGCCGTTGACATCCGCTGGGCACTGCGCGAGGACTGGCGCCACCGCGACGAGCACCAAAGCACACTGCGCCGCAATCCATGGAGGAAGGCACACACTCCGACAACCGAGCGCACATGAGTTTCGGCGGGCAATCATGTTTGACCTCTGGAGCAAGATAACCCGGCAGAGGTGTCTGTCCACCCCTCTCTCGCAGATTGCACGATGAAAACACATGCGTAGCGCGCCGCAGGCGCTTCAATCGACCAAGCGCGCGGCTCGAAATCCGATCGAATCATCGGCGTAGCCCACGACGCAAACTCTCCGGCAGGAACGAGCAACATCTCTATGCCGCTTTCCTTGTGGCGAACTTTCCATGGAAGTTTGGTTGCGAGCATTGCGGCGCGCACATCTGCGGAGAGGACGATCTTCGGATCTGGATTCTCATCCATCACCTCAGCCCATTCGAGTCTCCGTTCTCGAGGTGAAGGAATCGGCTCGACCTTCGATTCATCGACCGTCGAAGCAGCGAGGAGAAACGCGCACAACGAAGTCAGTCCAGAGGACATGTGGAAAACGGAACCGCAGTACTGTTCAGGCAACGTTCAGGCAACTCCCGTACAACTCGCCCCGCACCATGGCAGACTGGACAGCACTCCTCATCGATGCAGCGATACCCGCCACCATCGCGGGCGGCGTGGCGGTCGCGGCGACTGTTTTGGTGGAGCGGCTTGGAGGCAGGATCGGCGGCCTTCTCTCGAGCGTCCCAACGACCATCGTCCCTGCAGCTGCAGCACTTCATACACGCTGCGAAAGTCCCGAGGACTTTGCAACGGCCATGGCACTCGTGCCGGTTGGGACGGCGTTGAATGCCGGGTATCTCGGCTTGTGGCTGCTCCTGCCGCCGATCATCTGTGCGCATCGCATCGGTGCGCGTGCACCGCTTGCGCTCACGCTGGTAACCACACTCGGTCTTTGGCTGATCGCATCTGCGCTTCTCATGCTGCTTGGGGCGGTCTTGGATCCCAGCCCCGGGCAGTGGCAGTTGGCCGCCATTGCCGCGACGCTCGTTTGCGCAACGCTCGGCATCATCGCGAACTGGTCGCCCGCCGAAGCGCCGCGTGGCACACGCACAGTCCCACCGCGAATACTGGTGGCGCGCGGGATCGCCGCTGCGGGTGCAATCGGTGCTGCGGTGGTTCTGGCTCGGCTGGATGTACCCATTGCCAGCGGGCTCGTCAGCGTCTTCCCGGTCATCTTTACGACTGTGATGGTGGGCACTTGGCTCGCACAAGGCCCGTCGGTGCCGCGCGGCGCCGCTGCACCCATGATGCTTGGATCAACGAGCGTTGCGGTCTTTGCTTACCTCGCTGCTGCCCTCTTGCCGCGTCTGGACATGGCGTCATCCGTTGCGCTTGCCTGGCTCGGATCCGTGATCATTGTTCACGGACCTGCAGCCTTGCTCCTTCAGTGGCGCGTTCGCATGAACGCGACGCGCGCGAATCAGTGATGACCGGAGGACTGCGTCGATCCAGAACGCGGTAGTGCTGCGAGTCGCCCGATGAACAGCACAAGCAAAATGACACCGGTGAAGGCTTCGAGCATCGCGGCAGCGCGTGCCCAAGGTCCGATGGGCACGATGTCACCAAAGCCAACCGTTGTCATGATCACAGTCGAGAAATAGAGGGAGTCATTCCAGCGCAACGCGAGAGGAGCGTTGTTGAAGGTGTAGTTGTCTGGATTGACCGCAGAGATGTGATGATGAAGCATGGCGTAGAGGACAACTGTCAAGAGGTAGATCGCCAGCCCTCCGATCACACGGTCATCGAGCAGGGACTTTCCGTGCGTCAACTGGAATCCAAGCATGGCGATCGCCGTCGCGTAGTAACCAATGAATCCGAACATCAGCTGGCTTCGCACGATGGCAGACTCATCAAAGTCGTGGAGGACTCCAGCGGCAACAACAAGAGCGAAAGCCCACACCACAAGGACGAGACCCTGGCGCCACGATCCCACACACAGGATTCCAAGCAGCGGCACGATGTCCAGGAGCAGCGGAAAGAGCGGCAACTCGATCCCACCACCTTTGACGAAAAATGGATGAACCGCGAAGAGCGCGATCAGGGAGAGGAGAAGAGGCGTTGTTCGATTTCGAATCCAGCGCAATGAGACCTTGTACATCCGCATGGAGATCAGAGCGTACATCTCGCGTGGTCCTGTATCCGGATGCTGTTCCCCTACACTGAAATCATCGTCCGTCACCATCTTTGTTCCCGAGGTCCCGATGTCCCAGCCAACGATTGTCTACACACTGACCGATGAAGCGCCTGCACTCGCCACGTACTCGCTGCTGCCGATCATTCGAGCAGTCACCGATGCGGCTGGCATCCGCGTCGAAGTTTCGGACATCTCCCTCGCGGGTCGAATCCTCGCAGCATTCCCAGAGCATTTGGAGCCGCGCCAGCGGGTGACCGATGCCCTTGCCGAACTTGGACGGTTGTGCCTGAAGCCTGACGCGAACATCATCAAGTTGCCAAACATCAGCGCCTCGATGCCACAGCTCAAGGCAGCCATCGCGGAGCTTCGAGCACAGGGCTTTGCCGTCCCCGAGTACATCGACACGCCATCGACGGACGCACAGCGAACCAGCAATGCTCGCTACGACAAGATCAAGGGAAGCGCTGTCAATCCGGTCATCCGACAGGGCAATTCGGACCGCCGCGCGACCAATTCCGTCAAGGCCTTCGCGAAGGCGGCACCACACAAAATGGGGGCGTGGTCAACGGACTGCCGCACACATGTCGCATCCATGCATCGTGGCGACTTCTTTGGCAATGAACAGTCGATCACAGTTGATGCAGCGACCACTGTCCGCATCGAACATGTCAGTGGAGATGGAACCGTTCGCGTCTTGCGCGATGGGATCGCTTTGTCCGCAGGTGAGATTCTCGACTCGACGTTCATGAGTGCACGCGCCCTGGCGACGTTCTGGAGCGAGTCATTTGCTGCTGCAAAGCGTGATGGGCTGCTGCTGTCGGTGCATTTGAAGGCAACCATGATGAAGGTGTCAGACCCGATCCTGTTCGGTTCCGCGGTCCGAGCAGCGCTCGGCAGCGTGTTCGAGTCGCATGGTCAGGCGCTGCAGCAAGCAGGCGCAAACCCGCGCAACGGAATCGCCGACATGCTCGTGCGGATCGATACGCTGCCCAGTTCACAGCGCGACATGATCCGAACAGCCATCACCGATGCGCTGAAGAGCGGACCTGCGATTGCCATGGTGGATTCGAACCGTGGTATTACGAACCTGCATGTTCCAAGCGATGTCATCATCGATGCGTCGATGCCCGCCATGATTCGCGAAGGCGGCGCGATGTGGAATGCAGAAGGTGTGACCCAAGAGACAAAGGCGTGCATTCCTGATCGGACTTACGCGGGCGTCTATCAGGCAACGATCGACTTCTGCCGAGCGAATGGAGCCTTTGATCCGCGGTCCATGGGCAGCGTGCCCAATGTGGGGCTGATGGCGCAGCAGGCGGAGGAGTACGGTTCCCACGACAAGACATTCGAGATTGCAGCGCCCGGTACGGTGCGGGTGATTGACGCGGCAGGTCGCGTTCTCACGGAGCACAAGGTCGAAGCTGGGGACATCTGGCGCGCATGCCAGACAAAGGATGCAGCCGTTCGAGATTGGGTACGACTCGCGGTCCAGCGGATGAGGCTCAGCGGTATCCCCGCCGTGTTCTGGCTCGACGAGTCGCGGCCACACGACCGACAGATTCTTGTGAAGGTCCGTGCCGAGCTCGCAGAGCATGAAACGCGCGGTGAACTTGCAGGGCTCGACTGGCGGATTCTGCCGCCTGCGGATGCATGCCGCCACTCGCTCGAGCGCATGAAGAAGGGTCTGGACACCATTTCCGTCACGGGCAATGTGCTGCGTGATTATCTCACTGATCTTTTCCCGATTCTCGAACTTGGAACAAGCGCCAAGATGCTCTCGGTTGTCCCGCTCATGAACGGCGGTGGACTTTTCGAGACCGGCGCTGGTGGATCTGCACCCAAGCATGTCCAGCAATTCAACAAGGAGAACTCGCTGCGCTGGGATTCGCTCGGTGAATTCCTCGCGCTGAACGCTTCACTGGAGCACTTGGCACAGCGCACTGGCAATGCGAAGGCGAAGGTGATTGCGGATGCGCTTGACGCGGCGACCAGCACCTATCTCCAGAACAATCGGGGTCCGGCGCGTCGGGTGGGTGAACTCGACAACCGCGGCAGCCACTTTTATCTCGCGCTTTACTGGATGCAAGAACTGGCGCGGCAGAAGACCGACAGCGATATTGCGGCACGTTTTGCCCCCTTGGCATCTGAAATGACGCTGCAGGAGACCACAATCGTCGGAGAACTCAACAGCGTGCAGGGACGTTCCGTGGATGTCGGCGGCTACTACCGACCCGATCCGACGCGAGCCGCAGCCGCCATGCGACCAAGCGCCACCTTCAACGCGATCGTGGACAACGCGATGGCGATGGCCTGAGAACGTTCGGTTCTGCGGGTCCAGTTCAGCGCGGCTTCCAGAGCGCCGCGTCGAGAATGGACCAGAGATGGATGATCCATCCAAGCCAGATGAGCCAGAGCAAACTCGCTGCGACGAACATGATCACTGCAAGCAGGAGTCGCCCCTGTACCAGTTGACCAAGGCCTGGGATAAAGAAGCTGCAGACCGCCGCGATGACATTTCCTGCTGAGCCTTGTCCGCCGTTTGCCATGCCGACCTCCAGTGCACGAAGACTACCTCGCACGATCCGTTTCGTGACCGGCAAGGCGGCGTCGCTTCAGACGGGCTGCCCTCCGCCCGCTCGGATCGCACGTGCACGCGCACGCACGCCACGCACCGTGACCTCTGTCAGTCGCTGTGCATTCTTCACCTGCAGCGCCATCCGCGGATTGCTGCCAAGTCCCTTGGCATGGCGCAGCAAGAAGTCCCAGTAAAGCGTGGTGAACGGACACGCATCCTCTCCTTCGGACTTCGCAGGATCGAAGCGGCATCCTTTGCAGTAGTTGCTCATGCGACTGATGTACTTGCCTGTGGCCGCATAAGGCTTCGATGCCATGATCCCACCATCTCCGTACTGTGACATGCCAAGCGTGTTGGGGAGTTCCACCCACTCCACCGCATCCACGTACACGCCGAGATACCACGCGTGTACTTCCTGCGGGCGCACACCAAGCAGAAGGGCATAGAGACCCGTCACCATCAGGCGCTGGATGTGATGTGCGTAGCCCGACTCGAGCGTCTGCGTCAGCGCGGCGCGCAGACAACTCATATCAGTCTCGCCAGTCCAGTAGAACGCCGGCAATGACTGATCTGCCTTGAGTGCATTGCGCTCCACATAATCCGGCATGTGAAGCCAGTAGATGCCGCGCACGTACTCACGCCAACCGAGCACCTGACGAATAAACCCCTCTGCGCTTGCGAGCGGCACTGCCCCGCTTCGGTACGCCTTTTCCACTCGCTCGATCACCCGCCGCGGACTGAGAAGCTTGAGATTCATCGCAGACGAGAGTCGCGAGTGGAACAGCACTGGCTCGTCCGTCCACATGGCATCTTCCCATCTGCCGAACTCTGAGAGTCGATGCTCGACGAAGTCATCAAGCGCATCCTCCGCCTGCGCGGGGGTGACCGGCCAGTCGAAACGGCCGAGATCACCGGGGTGATCCTTCAGCATGCGCTCAACGACCGCGATCACATCGCGCGTTGTGGCATCAGGCTTGAATGCCTTGGGCTTTCGAACGCCTTCGGGCCCCTTCTTGCCAAACGACTCTCTGTTCTCATGGTCCAAGTTCCACTCGCCGCCCTCCGGCCCACCCGATCGGTCAAGCAGGACGCCGTACTTGCGTCGCTGCTCTCGGTAGAAGTACTCCAGACGGAGTTGTTTGCGTCCATCCGCATGCGCACGGAACTCTTCGATCGAGCAGAGGAAGTGGCGATCGGCCAGCACATCGAGCGGCACACCGGCGTTCTTCGCGGCTCGCTCCAGCATCTCCTGTACGCGCCACTCACCCGGCTGCACGAGGAGTATTCGGGCGGGTTTCCACTTGGCGATGGAGTACTCCAGTGCGGATCCGAGATCCCTCCTGCCGTCATCCGCATCCAGTGTTCGATAGTCGACACGAATACCCTCTTTTTCCAGTGCCGAACGAAAGTGACGCATCGCGCTGAGAAAGAGCGCTGTGCGCACTTTCGATGAACGCACGTGTGTGCTCTCGCCCATCACTTCCGCCATCCACACGCGGTCGGTCGCAGCGTCGAATCCATCGAACGCTGCCGAGTCACGGTTGAGTTGGTCACCCAGGCACACAATCAGATTTCTGGTGCGGGGCGCGGGCATCGTCAGAAGCCTAGGCAGTGCGCGAGCGCAGCATCGGAATGCAGAGGAGTCCGGGCACACCGAGCAAGACAGACCAACCAAAAAACGGTCCGTAGTCGAGGTGGCGAAGCAGCACGCCACTGATACTGCCGCCGATGGCCCCCCCCACCGCCATGAGCGCAGTCAAAAGCGCATACTGCGTTGCAGCGACGCGCCGCTCGCACAGTGACATGAGTGCAGCGACAAAACCTGCACTGACCATCCCGCTTGCCAGGCTTTCCACCATCACGACAACCGTGAGGGCAGGCAGCGGAGCCGCGGCAACGGCGTCGCCCGCAATGCTGGCGCCCTGCATCGATGCGAGCCACAAGAAGCCGGCATTACTGATCGCTTGCAGGACTCCGAAGATCCACAGACACGGGCGCAGCCCGATGCGCCCGACGAGCCATCCGCCCGCGACGGCACCCACAATCGTGATGCCGAATCCGAGCCCTTGGCGGATGAAGGCGAGATCCTGCAGCGAGTGCCCCAAGCCCTTGAGCAGCAGCGGCTCGATCATGGCGTTCCCGACCTGATCGGGCAACTTGAATGTCAGCACAAAGAGCAGCAAGATCGGCAAACGCCTACCCCACTGTGATGCAAACAGCGCGAGCGGTTCCCAGAGCGCGGCAGCAAATCCTGGCGCGGGTTGATCGCTTCTCGTTGGTTCGACCGCCCAGAGCGTCACAACAGCACCGACCGTCACCAGCGCGCATGCTGCCGAGGCGGCAAAGGTCCATCCCCAAACGGGCGCCACCGCAAGAACCGCCAGTCCAAGTCCTGCCCACGCGACTCGGTATCCGCTCACAAAGAGACCGGCACCCTTTCCAAAGGCCGCGCGAGGCAGTCCATCGATCTGATACGCGCTCGCAGCGATATCGATGGTGGCACTTGCGATCGCTGCCACCGCAAGGAGAGTCAGAAACACCCGTGCATCGCTTGGACCAACCACACAGGCACCAGTCAGCAGGAGTGCGGCGATCAGATGCCCTGCAAACAGCCAACTTCGTCTCTGCCCGAGGGCGCCACACAAGGGCGGCCGGAGATGATCCACGATGGGCGCCCATAGGAACTTCAGCGCGTAGGGCAATGACAGCAGTGAGAGAAGCCCGATGGACTCGATTGACCACTGCGCTGCGGTTGTCCACGTGCGCACGACCGACGTCAGCATCAGATTCGGGATTCCAGAGGAGAAGCCGAGTGCTGCAATCACAGCCAACGTTGCGGCGCTCGCATCCCCAACCGCGCCATCCTTGCGAACTCCGTCCGTGGAGATCATCCTGCGGTGCAGGCTAGACGCAACACCGCCGAGGCGTGGTGTTCAGAACTCCCAAGAATCGAGGGAGAGAGACACGGCCATCCAGGCGCGACATGGCTGTGCGACGGAATCGAACGTTGTTCTTGTGCAAGGCCATAGGTGATCCCCCTCCTCTGACCCAATGGGGATGAGCCGCGCGACAGCGATCACAACAGCAGCAGGCAGGCGAGTGTGATGATGATCGCCGCACAGATGTTCAACTGAATCCCGATCCGCATCATGTGTCCGATGGGCAACTTCCCCGTCGAGAACACCATCGCGTTGGGCGCCGTGCCGACTGGGAGTGCGAATGCGAGGCTTGCAGCGAGCGCTGCCGCAACCACCATTTGATCGGCGGGCATGCCAAGTCCGACCGCCAGTGGCCCCACAATTGGAACAGCCGTCGCAGTCAGTGCAGTGTTGGAAGCGACCTCACTGGCGATGAGAAGTGTCGACACGAGGAGGAACAGAATCGCCCATGGCGGCAATGCCGCCAGCGAAGACGCGGTCTGCGCGATGGACTGTGAAACGCCGGTTCGGTCCATCGCATCGGCGAGGGAGAGCCCCCCACCAAAGAGTATGAAGACCCCCCACGGCAATCTCCCAAGCATCTCCACTGGAACAATCCGTGTTCCCGGCGTTCCCGGCTCCGGGAGAGCAAGCAGCAGAATCGCCGCAAGCACCGCGACCGCCCCATCGGTCAGCGGCGGCATCGGCACACCAGCCGCGCGCGCCAGCGGAACGCCGATCCATCCGATCAGCGCCAACACAAAGACGGCGAGCGTGATCCATCCACCCCGACTGATTCTCCCTGGCTCACGCCCGAATCCATCGATCGGCGCAGGCGCAAGGCCATCCAACGGAAGATTTGCCCGAAGCACGAGTGAAGCCGCGAGAAGTGTCGCAATGCCGACAGGCACGCCGAAGGACACCCAACGAATGAAATCCATTTCTCTGGTGCCGGGATGTTCGCGCGCATACTGATTGATCCACTCGGCTGCGATCGGATTCGGTGGGCTGCCAAGCACTGTCATCACACCGCCAATCGTCGCACCCCAGGCAACCGCCAACAGCAGACCACTTCCAAAGTTTCGCAGTGCAGAGGCAGTCGGTGGCACTGAGGCATTGCCACGCTCGACGGCAGCAATCGTCGCCATCACCATCGGCAGCAGCATCGCCACGGTGGCTGTGTTGGAGACGAATGCACTCAGCAGTGCGGACACGCACAAGAATCCAAGCAGAAGTCTCTGCGGTGTTGTGCCGACGATCCCGATGACGTATCGCAACAGTCGCGCCGCAATTCCGTGACGCTCAAGCGCCAGTGAAAGCACACAGCCACCTGCAAAGAGGAAGATCAACTCGTTGGCGTAGGGTGCAAGCACTGCCGTGCCTTTGCCCGCGCCGATCAGCGGCAAGACAACAACTGGCAGCAGGCTCGTCACCGCAAGATCGACTGGTTGGAGTGCCCACCACAGCGCCATCCACCCGAGGAGCCCGATGGTTCCAGCCGCGGGTTCTGAAAAGCTCCCAAAGCCACCGTAGTGCGGATGAAAGAGAAACCAAAGCAGTCCGCCCAGGAGCGGACCTGATACAGCGACAACACACCTTCGTGCGATCGAATCCGCCTGAACGGATCCTCCTGGTATCAAGGTCGTCCTCCCTCGACTGATGCGTTCCGCCACGCATCACGGGCTTGAATCTGCCAGCGTCCTACGCACAGCGTTTGATCGCAGAGCGCGTTCTTCGCCACTGGAGACCGAAGCGAAGTCCGCAGACCTGCCCGCTTGACCACGGAATGCGCGAGCCCTGCGGCTACTCGGACAACGTCATCATCACATATCGCGGTCCACTCTGCATGCCCTACTGCTCGTCTGCGCATCGCCGCGTCATCCATCATGCCGACTTCCGGCCAAGCATTCACACGTGCGCGGAAGTGCAGACTCTGGAGGACCGCGGGCGGCGCCATCAAGACACCTTCACTTTGCGCGCAGTCAATCGTCGCTGCCGAGCGTTTCTGGCCCGGCGTTTCTTTGTGCCTACCCCTTGAGCCATCACACGCTGTGCCATGCTCCGCCGAAGGCTGATCGGCATGTCATGCCCAATGCGCAGTCGCATTGGGGTGACACCCCTTGCCGCCTGCACGACGACAATTGATGCACCAGGACGGAGTCCGCAGCGTGCCGCCTCACGCAGGAACTGAGGCGCCTGATGCATCACCCGTTCGATTCGTGCCACGGAGCCTGTGGGGAGGCAATCCAGTGAAACACCCTGCGCCGAGTGCAGACGGCCACGCGCACTTGGGATTGGATCGCCATGCGGATCCTTGGATGGCCGGCCGAGGAGTCCATCAAGCCGCTCCAAAACGCGAGCAGACAGCGCATGCTCAAGGCGCTCCGCCTCCGCGTGTACCTCCGACCAGTCAAGCCCAAGGAACCTCACCAGAAAACACTCAACAATGCGATGACGCCGAAGCACATCGAGCGCCTGACGCCTTCCCTCCGCCGTCAGCGTAATGCTGCCATACCTCGGCGCCCGAAGGAGTCCGCGCCGTGCAAGCCGCTGCACCATCGAGGTGACAGTCCCCTTGGTCAGGGCAAGCTCCTTGGCTAGCCGAGCAACACCGACTTCGCCACCTCGGCTCAAGGACTCGACAGCCTTCAGATAGTTCTCGACGGTTTCTGTTGCCACTGAGGAAGAATACCGTCCGGTCCGCTCGGCACATCGCTGCTCGAAGTTTGACCATTCAAACTTTTTGTATAGTACCCGTCTTGGAGCAAGACCCACTCATCACAGCGCCAACTGCAGGCTGGCGTCGATCACGGCGCCACCTCTCCCTGCCGGAGGCGCACGCATCTATCCGAATACCGACTGGTCCGATTCGCTTCCGCACATTTCTGGCGTTCATGGGTCCAGGGCTGATGGTTGCCGTGGGTTACATGGACCCGGGCAACTGGGCAACCGATCTCGCAGGTGGGGCCCGCTTCGGCTACGCGCTGCTCTGCGTTGTTCTCTTGTCGAACCTGATGGCGATCCTGCTGCAGCATCTCGCGCTGAAGTTGGGAATCGTGGCAGAACGTGATCTGGCGCAGGCATGCCGAGATCACTTTGGACCACGCACGAACTTCATCCTCTGGATGCTCTGCGAGGTGGCAATCGCCGCATGTGATCTTGCAGAGGTCATTGGCTCGGCAATCGCACTCAACCTGCTGTTTGGCATTCCGCTCGTGTGGGGAGTCGTCATCACCGCAGCGGATGTGCTTCTCATTCTGCTGCTTCAAGCCCGGGGTTGGCGTGTGCTGGAGGCCGTCGTAGCGGCCATGGTCCTGCTGATCGGCGCATGCTTTGCCTACGAGATCATCGCCGCGCGCCCGGATCTGCCGGGGATCCTGCGAGGATTGATGCCACGCACCGAAGTTGTCGTGAATCCCGACATGCTCTACATCGCCATCGGGATTCTTGGGGCAACCGTCATGCCTCACAATCTGTATCTGCACTCGGCAATCGTTCAGACCCGCGCTTATCCGCGTACCGAAGAGGGAAAGAAGCTCGCTGTTCGCCTTGCGACATTCGACTCCACGGCCGCCCTGCTCTTTGCATTCTTTATCAACGCAGCAATTCTCGTGCTTGCAGCTGCGACCTTTCATAACTCCGGCCATCAGGGTGTGGCTGGCATCGAGGATGCGTACACCTTGCTCACGCCGCTGCTTGGCGCACCGCTTGCGAGCACACTCTTTGCGGTCGCATTGCTCGCTTCCGGGCAGAACTCCACGTTGACCGGAACACTCGCTGGGCAAATCGTGATGGAGGGATTCCTCGATATCCGACTGCCCGCGTGGTTGCGCCGACTCATCACGCGACTGATCGCCATCGTGCCGGCCGTCATTGTTGCTGCTCTCTATGGCGCAAGTGGGGTCAACGACCTGCTCATTCTCAGCCAAGTCATTCTGTCGCTGCAGCTTTCCTTTGCCGTTGTTCCGTTGGTCTGGTTCACGGGCAGTCGCGCCAAGATGGGGTCCTTCACAAACGCGCCGTTGCTGGCCATGCTCGCCTGGGTCGTGACGGCGGTGATCGTTCTCTTGAACGGCTACCTGCTGCTGCAAGTTGTGCTCGGATGAGATGACAGCACACCTTGCGGTAGCCTGCCGAGCACCATGTCAGACCAAGCCCAAAACACGCTTCGCCAAATCTTTGCACATCCAACCTCGCACAATATTCATTGGCGTGATGTTGTGCACATGTTTGAGGGACTCGGCGGGACGACCGAAGAGACCAAGAAGGAACACCTCAAGGTGAAGTTGCGCGGGAAAGAGATGACATTCCGCACGCCGCACCACGGGCATCACTCGCTCGATGACAACGAGGAGATCGGACATATCCGTCGTTTCCTCCGAGAGTGCGGATTCGAGCCCGCAAAGGGACACTGATCACATCGCGGCGTTGAGAGACGGGCCGCCAAGAGCCTTCAGCATGCGGTAGAGAGGGGCGCAGCCTGGCTCCGTGCGGTTGGTCATGGTGCGCGATCGTTGTTGACGAGGCCAATAGTCAGACGGAGCGCGCTGCCGACTTCGTGGAGCGCCGGTGCGCCCACCACTCCCAGACCAGAGGAAGGACGCTGACAACGACGATGCCGAGCACGACCACACTGAAGTTGCGCTTGACCCAGGGGATATTGCCGAAGAGACACCCACCGCCGAACGCCAGAACGACCCACAGGGCCGCTCCAAGGATGTTGAACACGGCGAAGCGCCGATAGTGCATCGCGCCAACACCCGCGACAAAGGGCGCAAAGGTCCTCACGATCGGAACGAACCTCGCGAGTACCACCGCGCGCCCCCCGTACCGCTCGAAGAACTTTTGGGTGCGCTCCAAGTAATCCTTCCGAAGCCACCGAAAACGCCCTGAAAATGCCGGCGGACCGATCCATCGACCAACGTGATAGTTGAGCGTATCGCCAAGAACGGCCGCCACGAACAGCACCGTGGCGGTGATCCACGGATCGATACCGGTCTCGCGGACGGCAATCGCGCCCGCCGCGAACAGCAAGCTGTCGCCGGGCAAGAATGGAAGAATCACGAGCCCCGTTTCGCAGAAGACAATTGCAAAGAGAAGCGCATAGGTGAGCGTTCCATGATTGCTCACAAAGTCGCCAAGAAACTGATCCAGTTCGGTGAACAGCCGAAGGAATTCGTGGATCAGACCTTCCATCGGATGTCCATGGCGCGAGCCGCGCGCTGATCGCTTCAGGCAATCTTGATGAAACGAGACACAGCCTGAATGTCAGGAATGATCTTGGCCGTGACCTTCAATGGGAAGGTTGCCCCAAGGCTGGCAGACACGCAGCGCGTTGCAGGGATTCGCGAGGTCCACATTCGACCACCGCGCTGGTTGCGCGGATTCTCCCGGCCACGGCGCTTTGCCACTCGTGTCAGCGTTCGCTGCACTGCGGGTTGGAGTCGCATCAGCCGCTCGATCGTCTTGCGATGGCGCGGCGCGGCGGGCACCTTCAGAACGGAGATGGTGACGGTCTTTCCAGCAGTGAGGGCGGTCATAGTGTGCTCCTTGCGAAGATTGGAAAGACTACACAAATCGCCTCCCTGCTGCAACATGCGCGCTGCTTCGCGAAGTCCACAGATAATCGGACTCACCGAAGCGCGTCAGCGGAAGGATGAACGACGGCGAGCGCATGGGTGCCGCGGTCGGCCAAGCCCGCGGCAACGGCACTCGTATACACACGGTGCGCCAAGGCAGTGCCCGGCAGATCCAATCCAGCCTGATCGCTCGCCTCCAAGGCGATGCCAAGATCCTTGACAAAGTGCTCAATACGAAATCCGGGCGCGAAGTCGCCGCGCAGCATCCGCGGTGCGAGATTGGCAAGCGTCCAACTGCCCGCAGCCCCAGCCCCAACCGACTCGAGCACTTTGTGCGGATCGAGGCCGCTTCGCCGCGCGAAGGCGAGCCCTTCGACAACCCCGACCATTGTTGATGCGATCAGAATCTGATTGACCGCCTTTGCCAATTGACCGTTCCCTGCAGGCCCGTGCCGAATCACTGTTTTGCCCATGAGGCGGAGGAGTGGCTCGGCACGCGAAAATGCATCTTCGTCGCCACCCACCATGATCGAAAGGCGCGCCTCACGCGCACCAATGTCGCCTCCCGTGACAGGCGCATCCAGCGCGGCCACCCCCTGCGCACGCGCGCGCTCGGCAATCTGCGCAGCAAGCGCAGGGGTGCTTGTCGTCATATCAATCAACACGGAGCCGCGGGGCGCGCTGTGCAGCGTTCCATTTGGACCCAAGTGAACGCTCTCAACATCGGCCGGCATTGAAACCATGGAAAAGAGAAACGCAGCATCTGCAGCCGCATCGGACGGCGATGCCGCCCACTGTGCTCCGAGTGCGAGCAGTGGCTCTGCGCGAGCACGGGTCCGTGAATGGATGCTCAGGGAATGGCCAGCACGGATCAGATGGCCTGCCATGGACAGCCCCATGACCCCTGTACCAATCCACCCAATCCGAATGGGAGTACCCATGCTGGCGGAGGTTACGCTTCACGCAGCACCGATTGTGGGCAGACTGGTACGAACCTCCGTATCGCACGCCGCGTAATACACACATGCAAACCACCATGACAAACACAGCACATACCGATATTCGCGAGATTGAACGACAAGTCGAAGCAGCCAGTCGACCATTCCGCAGCCTGAACGACCAGATTCAACGGGTCATTGTCGGGCAACACGGCATGATCGAAGGCATGCTTTGTTGCCTGCTCACCAACGGTCATGTGCTGATCGAGGGTGTTCCAGGGCTCGCAAAGACCACTGCTATTGCTGCGCTTGCGCGTGCCATCAATACCGGCTTCCGTCGCATCCAGTTCACGCCCGATCTGCTGCCGGCCGACCTCATCGGAACGATGATCTACCGCCCCAATACGGGCGAGTTCACAGTCAAGCACGGACCGATCTTCTCGAACCTCATCTTGGCTGATGAGATCAACCGTGCGCCTGCGAAGGTGCAATCGGCGCTGCTGGAGGCCATGCAAGAACGGCAAGTAACGATCGGCGAGCAGACATTCCGACTGCCTGACCCGTTTCTGGTGCTGGCCACGCAGAATCCGATCGAGCAAGAGGGAACCTATGCGCTGCCCGAGGCACAGGTGGATCGCTTCGCGATGAAGCTGGTCGTGCGTTACCCATCTGCCAAGGAGGAACGCGCCATCCTCGATCGCATGGCATCCACGGATCCAAAAACGACGGTGGAAGCGGTGATGCAGCCTCAGGACATTGCTGCAGCTCGGCGATTGGTCGATCAGATTTTCATGGAAGATCGGATCAAGGACTACATCGTCGATCTTGTGATCACAACACGCGATCCGAAGCGCCACCGCGTGCCGATGGATGGACTGGTTCAGTATGGATGCTCTCCGCGCGCAACGATTGCACTCACGCTCGCGGCCAAGGCAAAGGCATTCCTCGATGGGCGTGGCTACGTCGTACCTCAGGATGTCAAGGATGTCGCACACAACACACTGCGACATCGCCTTGGGCTCTCCTACGAGGCGGAAGCATCCGAGCAAAGTGCAGATGACATCGTTCAACTTCTGCTCGATCATGTCCCTGTCCCGTGAGGCCTGAGGCAACCTCCACACGACACCACTGCAGAGGGAAGACGGGAGAACCGCCATGCTGACGAGCGACACGATCCAGAAGATCCGACGCATCGAGATCCGAACGAAGCGAATCGTTCAAGATGCGTTGTCTGGGCGTTATGTCTCCGCATTTCGCGGACGCGGCATGGAGTTCGAGGAGGTGCGCCCGTACATGGACGGCGATGATGTGCGCGCGATTGACTGGAACGTGAGCGCGCGCGCCGGCAGCCCGCACATCAAACTGTTTCGTGAAGAGCGCGAACTGACCGTGTTCGTCGTCGTGGATCTCTCGGCATCACTCGGTTTTGGCTCGCGCCAACGCACCAAGCGCGAACTGGTTGCAGAAGTTGCGGCGACGCTCGCGTTCAGTGCAACACGCAACAATGACAAGGTGGGTCTGCTGCTGTTCAGTGATCGGATTGAACGGCATGTCCCGCCGCGCAAAGGGCGTCGACATGTGCTCCGCATCATCCGCGACCTGCTCGCGCATGATGCCGAAGGCACCGGGACAGATATGGCAGCTGCACTCGACGAGATCAACCGCGTGCAGAAGCGCCGCGCGGTCGTGTTTGTCATCAGCGATTTTCTTTCCGACGGTTGGGAGCGCCCGCTTGCGATCGCAGCCCAGCGCCATGATGTCATTCCCCTCTGCATTCGGGATCGGCATGAGGAGTCCGTGCCCGCAGCGGGACTGGTGCAAGTCCGCGACTTGGAGTCTGGCATCATGCGGTGGCTCGACCTGAGCAGCCGTCCAGGTCGCGCAGCATTTGCGGCCGCGGCTGTTCAGCGTGCCGAAACCTTCGACCACGCCATGCGGCGTCTCAAGATCAAACCGCTGGTGCTCCGAACAGACGAGGACTTTGTGCACCCCATGACGGAGTACTTCGAACGCCGCAGCGGAGGGAGAATGAGATGAACCGCGGTTTCTTCAAGTTCCTTCCACGCATCGTGGGTGCCACCATCGCCACAGCCATGCTCTCGCTGCACTGTGCGGCGCAAAGTCCCGTTGCGCCTCCCCCTGCTGCACGCGCGATTGATGAGGAGGCTTCCTTGGACGGCGTGCGTGCGCGATGGACGCTGCCAAGCAGCGTTGTCCAAGTTGGGGATGCGATCCCCTTCCGTCTGTCGGTGTATGCACCCGAGGGTCTCGCGCTCGAGTTCCCGGAGATCGGCTCGACCAGCGGGGCGTTTGACATCCGAGGACTGGAACGACAGTCGCGTGCATCGGGCAGCAACCGCGAATGGACGCTCTCGTTTACTGCGTCCACCTTCGATGCAGGCAGTCAACAATTGCCAGCCTTTTCTTTGGCGTGGAAGGACGCATCCGGTGATCCGCGCACACTGGAGGTCGGCGGTTGCACGCTGGACATCGTGAGCATTGCGGGTGACGCTGAACCTGCCGCATTCAAAGACATCAAGGGTCCGATTGCGATGGATCTTGGTGGCGTACCAATGTGGTTGTCTGCGGTCGCCGCTTGCGTGATTGGGCTGCTGCTCGTGATGCTTGTGGTCTGGCTGATTCGCAAGCGACGTGCCGCGGCTCTTGAGCGCGCCATGACACCTGATGCGTGGGCACTCCGTGAACTCGATTTTCTTGAGAGGGATGATTTGGTCGGCAAGAGCGACTACCACACCTACTGGGTCCGACTGTCGGGGATCATCCGCCAGTACGTGGAGCGGCGTTTCGATATCGCAGCTCCCGAGAAGACCACCCAGGAATTCTTGGCGGCGGCTCGCGAGCATTCGGAGGTTGGGGCAGAGCACCGACATGTGCTGACGGACTTCCTCCGTGCAGCAGACATGGTGAAGTTTGCTGCGCTGCGTCCGGCCGATGAGGACTGCCGACGCGGACTTTTTGCAGCACGCGATTTCGTTCGTGATACCACCGCCGCTGTTGCGGAACGTCCACTGCCACAAGAGGTGCGCGCATGACATTCCTGACGATGCTCGATCCTTGGCTCCTGCCACTTGCGCTCTGTGCCATCGTTGCGCTGCTGCCGGCGCTCGATCGGCGCCGCCATGCACCGCTGCAATACTCATCACTTGCGATCGCCGCGCCGCTGACTCGATCTTGGGCGCTTCGTATGCGCTGGCTCCCTGCCGCTCTGCGCGCGAGTGCCATTCTGATGCTCGGGCTCTGCCTCGCGCGGCCTGTGATCGCCAACCAGCAGACAAAGACCTTTGTGGAAGGCGCAGCCATCGAAATCGTGATCGATCGTTCCAGCTCCATGCGTGCGCTCGACTTTTCCGTTGGCGGAAGCGCATCGGATCGGCTCGAGGCCGTGAAGGCCGTTGCGACATCGTTCATCGCCGGCGGAATGGGCCTCGAAGGCCGCCCCAACGACCTCATCGGAGTCACATGCTTCGCGCGCTTTGCCGACAGCCTTTCGCCCTTGACCCTCGATCACAGTTATGTGGTGGATGTCCTGCGCCAACTGGAGCCGGCTGGCGAGCGCGCCGAGGACGGTACGGCCATCGGTGATGCGGTTGCGCTCGCCGTGGAACGTCTTCGCGATGCGATGAAGAATGCACCCAAGGATGGAGGTCGGCAGCCAATCGAAAGCGCTGCCATCGTCCTGCTGACCGATGGCGAGAACAATGCCGGCGATGTGGACCCGCGTATTGCCGCGGACTTGGCGAAGACGTACGGCATCAAGATCTATGCCGTGGGTGTCGGGTCCAAGGGCTCCGCACCCTTCCCCGTTGGCACGGATCCGTTCGGGCAAACGATCATTCGCAATGTCGCGGTCAATATCGACGAGGATCTGCTCAAAGACATGGCAGCCAGAACTGGCGGCGAGTACTTCCGCGCCACCGATACCCAGAGTCTTCGCGCCATCTACTCACAAATCGACGCGATGGAGAAGACAAAGACTGAGCAGCGGCGGTCGATGCTCTACACCGATCTGGCTGTCCAGCCAGGATCCTGGCGCGGATGGTCCATGCCACCGCTCTTGGCAATCGCTGCCCTGTTGCTCGCCGCAGAAATCCTGTTGACCAACACGCGGCTGAGGGTGCTGAACTGAAAGGCATTCCAATGAACGGAATCGAATGGAACAATCTGACGGCATTTCACTGGCTCTGGCTTGTGGCGGTGCTCGCCGTACTCGTCAGTTGGACGATTGCATGGCGCCGACGCGCGATGGACGCACTGATCGAACAGGGACTGCAACAACGCATTCTTTCAGGCGTGTCACGTGTCCGGCCTGCAGTGCGTTCACTGCTGTGCCTGGCAGCGCTCGGTTGCATCGTGGTGGCGCTGGCCGATCCACGCGCAGGTCGTCAGGAGGAGGAAGTCACGCGGCGAGGCGCGGACGTGATGTTCGTCGTCGATGTCAGCCGATCCATGCTGGCAGAGGACGCAACACCGAGCAGGCTCGACCGAGCGAAGACCTTCATCGATGATGCGGTGCGACGAATGGGTGGCGACCGTGCAGGTCTTGTGGACTTCGCCGGGAGCGCAGCGATGCGGACCCCACTCACGCTGAACTATGGCGCACTCATGGCGAGTGTGGACGATCTGACCCCGAAGGATTCGGCGCGTGGCGGATCCATGCTCGGTGCAGCGATTGAGACTGCCGCGAGCAGTTTTCCGAGCGACTCCACGGCTGGGCGAGCGATCGTCGTATTGACGGATGGCGAAGATATGGACAGCAATCCTGCCGCTGCGGCGAAGGCTGCATTCGAGAAGGATGGGATTCGCATCATGACAGTCGGAATCGGTGACCCACGCGATGGCGGACGCATTCCAGTCGACGGCAAAGGTGGACGGACGTGGCTTGTCTACGAGGGGCAGGAAGTCTGGTCCAAGATGGATCCATCGACCCTGCAGGAAGTCGCGGATGCAGGCGGCGGGATTTTCATACCCGCCGGAACGGCACAGATCGACCTTGGAGAGGTCCTCGAGCGGGCGCTTGGAGACCTTGAGCGCAAAGACTTTGAAACGACGACCGTGGTGCTGACTTCACCGCAGTTTCAGTGGCTTGCGGGTGCGGCGCTCCTGCTACTGGTCATCGAACTGCTGCTTCCGAACCGTCGTACCGTATCTGCGGCCGTACCGAAGGCACGGCGATCGGCACCGCTGGTGGAGGTTGGATCGTGAATGCTCGCATTTTCATGTCACTGCTTGCTGCGTCTGCCACGCTGTATGCATCAGCGGAGCCGCCGCCCGCGCAGCCTGCGCCCGCACAACAGAGTGAAATCGCCAAGCGACGCACGATCGACCGCGATGCATTCCGCGCGAGTGCGCGCGAGGGCTTGCAGGCGCTCGACGCCAAGGAGTATGCGAAAGCACAGACTGCGTTCACTGCTGCGATCTCGGCAGACCCCACCGATCCGCGCGCTGCGTACAACCGTGGCGTTGCCGCTTACCGCAGCGATGACTTCCCCGTCGCAGGCGAGAGCTTTGCCGCATCAGGCAGTTCTGGCGATGCGGCTCTCGCTGCGTCATCGATGTACAACCAGGGCACGGCCTCCTTTGCCCAAGCGCTCCGCATGTTGCCACAGGAGTCGGGAGCCCAGGGCGCCCAGCAGCCCCCAGACCTCAAACCAGCCATCGATGCACTGAAGACGGCCCTCACTCATTTCAAGGACGCTGTTGCAGCGGACCAGCGCGACCTTGATTCGCGCTTCAATGCCGAACTTGCCCAGCGGCTCCTCCGCCAGCTCGAAAAGCAGCAGGAGGAACAGAAGCAACAGCAGGAGAAGGACGAAGAGAAAGAGCAAGAGGAGAAGGAGGAGAAGGAGCAGAATCAAGACAAGCAGGACCAGCAAGGCAAGCAGGACAAGCAAGGCAAGCAGGACAAGCAAGACAAGCAGGACAAGCAAGACAAGCAGAGCGGGCAGGACCAACAGGAGAACCAGGAGAAGCAAGATCAGAAGCAAGGGCAGGGCGACAAGCCAGAGCAGCAACAGAAGCAGGACCAACAGCAAGACCAGAAGCCGGGCGACCAAACGCAGGCTGGCGATCAAAAGGAAGAGAAAGATGGTCAGGCAAAGGATGGGCGGCAGGACAAGCAGGATGCCAAGGGAGATCCATCCAAGGCGGGCCAGCAAGAACCCTCTCCGAAGGACGGTGCTGAGAAGTCAGACGAAGGTTCGACAGAGTCTGCCTCAGGTCAGCCACAGACTGCGGCCCCACTGACACGCGAGGAGGCAGAACGGCTCTTGCAGATGGTTCGGGACCGTGAAAAGACCCGAGAAGATGCCAAGGAGCGCGCGAAGCAGGCGCAGCCTCGGCGGGCACCCGGGGGCAAGGACTGGTAAACCGATGCGTCACCTCATGAACACTCCGAGCCTCTGGATCACGCAACTCATCGCGCTTGCCGTTCATGTGTGTGCGTTCGCCGGCGATGTCGCATTTGATTTGTCGCCACTGCAAGGGTGGGCTGGTACGCCTGCGAGCCTCAAGATCACCGTGCGCGACGGCACCATGATTTCGGACCCGGTGCTTCCCACAGTCAACGGGCTTGATTTCGCACTCCAGCCCGGCCGACAAACCATGAACTCGATGCAGGTCATCAACGGCCGAGTGACCCGAGACAATACGACTGTCCTGAATGTTCTCGTGACGCCGCGGACCGCAGGCACATTCACTCTTCCACCCATCACGATCGAGGTCGATGGCGTGCAGCATTCATCAGGTCCGCTCAAGTTCTCCTCACTCAAGTCGGAAGCGGGCGACCTGCTGAAGGTGCAGGTCGTTACCGATCAGCCGACTCTCTGGGAGGGGCAGACCGTGAACGCGACACTTCGCATCGAAGTGAAACCCTACCAGTCACGCGAGCATCGTGTCACCCTTCGAGAGGGAGACATGTGGCAGTTCATCGATCTCGAGAAGTGCGAACTTGGCCCATTTCAGCAGCGCATGCGAGAGTTGCTTCAGTCCAGTCAGCGTCCACAGGGTCGCGAAGCGCTCGTCGATGGGCAATCGATGTTGGTCTACGAGCTCACGGCACCACTCACGATGGGAGCGCCTGGTGTTCCGGATTATTCGGATGTGCGCATCGTCTGGAACTATCCCTCGCGCCTCAGCGCAAATCAAGATTTCTTCGGGCGCTCAGAGTTGAGTGTGTCAGCGACTCGCCCCATCACCGCGGATGCCGTTGCATCTGGCATTGAGGTGAAACCTCTGCCGCAAGATGGCAGACCATCTGATTTCGGTGGTGCGGTGGGTTCATTCTCCGTCGAAGCCACCGCAAAGCCCTTGGCCGTTGGCGTGGGCGATCCGATCACCTTGACCTACCGCATCACCGATCAAACGAGCCAAGGTCGGCTTGACTCGGTTGGTCCACCCCGGTTGGATGCACCGGCGCTCGCAGAGGACTTCCGCATGCCGACGGCACCGCTCGCCGGCTCGATCCAAGGCAACACCAAGACCTTCACGCAAACGCTGCGCCCAACCGCAGAATCCGTTCGAGAGATTCCTCCGATTGCATTCTCGTGGTTCGATCCAGAGAAAGGTCGTTACGAGACAGCAGCATCCAAGGCAATTGCACTCTCTGTGAGCGCGGTGGAACGCCTGACGACCGATGCGATCCTCGGCAACACCCGGGTGCCTGTCCAGAGTGCGCCCACCTTGGTTGCCACTGCGGGCGGACTTGGTGCAAACGTGGCCGTCACTCCCGCAATCATTCAAAGCCGACCCATTGGTGCAACGTCGTGGCTCCTCGCGGGCATGGCACTGCTCGTTCCGCCGGTGGCCTGCGCCGCTCTGCTGTTGGCGCGGCGCCGTCAAGATCGTCTTCTTGGAGACCGCGGTTTGGCGCAAGAACAGAATGCTCGACAACGTGCGACGGCGCGCGCACGAACAGGTGCTGGTGCAGAGGCTGTCCAGAGCTATATCGCGGACCGCCTGCACCGCCCAAGCGGTACGGTGACGCGTGCAGAGGCAAGCCGATGCCTTCGCGCAGCAGGTGCGGATGATGCTCTTCAGCAGCAGGTCGAGGAGATTCTCAGCCGAGCTGAACGTGCACGCTTTGCGGCGCCAGGGACCGCACCAAGCGCGAGCCCAGACGATGCTGCGCGCGCAGTCTCCTGCATCGCATCTCTTGATCGACTGAATTGGCGCGCAGCACGCGCGGGAATGGGAGGTGCCGAATGAACGCGCTTGCGACAGTCTGCCGTCTGGTGGCCATCATTCCCTGCATACTCTGCACAAGCGCACAGGCAGGCACCATCCCTCACATGGTGCAACGGACACAGGTCTCTGATCCCTATGCAGTCGCTCGGGAGGCACAGCAGAACTATGACGCGGGGATGGAGGCAGTAGCCACCGACCCGGAGCGCGCACACGCCCTGTTTTCCAAGTCCGCTGAGCTTTATCAGTTGCTTGCCGATATACCAATCGCGAATGGCGAACTGAACTACAACCTTGGCAACGCTTGGATTCAGGCAGGCGATCCAGGTCAGGCCATCGCGGCGCTGCTCGACGCGCAACTGCTCCTGCCAGGCGATGCACGCGTGGCGGCCAGTCTCGCCCATGCCCGTGCACTGGTTGAAGCAGGGACGTCCACAGCGGACAGCATTCCCCCGCTTGACCGAGCCGCCGCATGGTGGTCTTGGCTGTCGCCGTTGGCGCGGAGCATCACGGCGGCTGGCACGTGGACAGTCCTTTGGCTGGTGGTGGCGTGCGGCATCTGGACGCGATGGAATCTCCGCTTACCGTGGCGTGCAGTCATCACCTCGCTTGCTGCCACTGCAGCGGTCGTCACCGGAACCTGCGTGGTAGATGCGGTGCGAACGACCCTCCATCCACCAGGAGTCATCACGAGCGAGACAGCGGTCGCACGCAAGGGCAACGGAGAGGGTTTCGCGCCTGCATTCTCTGAGCCGCTGAAGCGTGGCATGGAGTTCACACTCATTGAAGCGCGCCCGCAGTGGGTCCATGTCAGGCTTCGCGATGGGCAGTCGGCGTGGGTACGCAGCAGCGATGCGCATGTTGCAGGCGCCTGGGACACGGACCGAACCGCAAGCAGCCTCTAAACGCACGAAGGGGAAAGGGCGTCCTCCTCCAGTCGGTCGGACGCCCACACGCTATTCAACGGAGAGGGTGAGATTCGAACTCACGAGCAGGACAAGCCCGCTACTAGTTTTCGAGACTAGCTCCTTCAACCGCTCGGACACCTCTCCAGAGCCGTGCCGAGTATAGCCGCGCGCGCCACGCGCTCCCCCGATTCAGCCTCCAACATCATCCCAATTGGCAAGAAGCGCCGTGAGATCTGTTCCATTCACTGTGCCATCATTGTTGAAGTCTGCCGCTGGAAAGTTGCTCGCCCACGCTGCCAAGAGCGAACTGAGATCCATTCCATTGACCAGATTGTCCCCATTGACATCGCCGATGCGTCGTTCACAGACCTCAGCCGTACCGTTGCCGTTCCCATCCGCACAGGTCGTGCCAGCCCCCTTCCATGACGCGCCGGCTGCTGCGGCATCTGCCTGCGAAAGAATCAAGCAGAATCCGTTGGTGAAGCAGGCTGCACCCTGAGGTGGCGGGCAGTTCTGCTGGGAACAGACGCTGTTGTTTCCGCGGTAGTTGCCCCCCTGCGCCGAACATTGGGAAGGGCTCACAGGACCGACGCAGGAACCATCGGGCAAGCAGCATGCGCCCGTTGGGAAGCAGGTGTAGGTGCCACAGGCGCTTCCCTCCGGACCGGGGACACCACCAGCACCGACACAAGACTGATACGACAACGCGACACATCCACCCGTGGCTGCGAAACAGCACGCGTTGTTGCCTTGGGGCTGACAGATGGTGGACGTGCAGACCGAACCATCGCCGCGGTAAGACCCGCCCACAGACTGGCAGTTCGCCTGGGTGGAGAGCGAACAATTCGTGCCCACGCAGCACGCGCCTTGGCCAGGCGAGCACTGCAGCGGTGTATACGTCGCACGCATCACCCAGTCACCACTCGGACGGCACACACTCGGCAACTGTGCGAAAGTCTTCCAGCCGACTCCACAACCGAACGATCCGCAATTGAGCAGGTACAGCCAGTTGCGCGTGGGTTGTGCAAGACCGCTGACATCGGTTGTCGGGAATGCATTGCTTGCACTCGGCGGCGCCACAAAGCACGGGTTCTGCGTCTGATTGTTGTGATCATCAATGCGGTAGCCAATCGAGAATGTCTGCGTCCCGTTGTCATCGAGGTACATCTGCTCCGGATCCTGCGGATCGATGAGAAACTGCACATTCACGCCACTCGTACCCGGGGGAAGAACAATGTGCGGAAGGATTTTGGCATCCGATGAGAACACATACTTGGGTGTTCCCGATGGATTCCCCTCCCAAACAAGTATGGACCACTTCGTTGTCGTCTGCACGGTTGCGCTGCTGGTGGCAAAGATGATCTCGGTCATGTCCAGTCGCATCGGAAACGCTGCGGCGGGAACAGTAAATGAGACAGCAGCGATCTCCTGCTCAGCGAATCCTGCTTGAACGATGTAAGACCCCCCCGTGAAACTCGCATCCGTGTGCGCCACCGTTTGTGATGGGCAGTTGCCTGCAAGCCCCCCTTCCGATTGTCCGCCACGCCGATAGATGGCCTGCATGGTCGGTATGTCTCGCGAAGCGGACCAGATCGGGAACAGGCGGCTCGATTCAACGTGCTGTTGCTCGCCCAAGACTTCTCGCGGCAAATCCGCGGCTGCGCGTGCGCTCTGCACACACCCAAAGGCAAGCGTGAAACACAAGGTCGTTGCAAAGGATCCGATTGTCATCCGAGCATCTCCACAAGGGGGTCATGGGCCGAGAGCCGAGCAACACCCACCAACCACGGAGAACATAGCCCGAATCAACCCCAAGGCAAATAGTCGAGTCGCCAAAATTGGCTCGCAGGCCGTTTTTGGTGCCTGTTTGAGCCTTGCAGTCCCCCGAACAAGCCTCACCGAGTTTCAGCGGGCAGGTTCGAACGCTCCCAGTCGATCGTGATCTTGTCCGTCGCGATCTCCTCGATCGCGACCTCAAAGTCACTCCGACCGTTGCGTTCTACCAGCGGTCGAGCACCACCAATCAGCTCCGCGATGCGGCGTTGAATCAGCGCAGTGAACTTGAACCGACCACCGACCTTGGTAATGATTTCGTCACTCTTGAGCGCGTCGTGCATGATGGGGTGCCTCTGGGGGAAGCCCAATAGAATAGCGGAAGAAACAGCAACAGGCAAGCCGATGCCCGAGCCACGAAGATCTTTCACGCGTTCCATGCGAATCACGAGCGGAACGGACTTTCAGCGGGTTTACTCCCGCCGTGTCCGCAAGGATTTGGGCTGGATCGTGCTGCATGCGGATTTGAACGGCCGTGCTTGGACACGGCTCGGACTTTCGGTTGGAGCCCGTGTGGGTGGTGCAGTCCAGCGCAACCGCATCAAGCGCCTGACACGAGAAGCCTTTCGCACGTTGCACGCACGACTGCCGAGCGGCATGGATTTGGTGATCTCAGCTCGACTGCCGCAGGAGCGCCCACTTGGTGACTACATCACAGCACTCGAAACAGAAGTACCGCGGCTCGCGCGCGTTCTCCTGCGGTGAGATCACTCGCAACAGCGCTTCTCAGGGACTGGGTCATCGCCGCATCCGCCCCAAGGGTGACAGCGTGCAAGTCGACGAAGGGTGAGCCACCCTCCACGCCACGCACCATGCCGTTCGAGCGCTTCCACCGCGAACACCGAGCAGGATGGATGAAATCGACAGCGCCCCCCAAAGATCGGCGACAGCAGCCACTGGTAGAGGCGAACCCCTTGCACGCAGCAGCGTGCAGCCATCGATGGGGACCCACGCAAGTCAGTCTTCCTCAACCACTGGATTGCGAAGCACACCCACCCGCTCAATGCGGATCTCGACCACATCGCCTTGCTTGAGATAGCGCGGTGGCTTCCGTGCGTGCCCAACGCCGGATGGTGATCCCGTGAGGATCACCGTTCCCGAGAGCAGGGTCATGCCACGCGACAGATCGGCGATGAGCCGTGCCACAGGAAAGATCATCGACTCAGTCGATGCGTCTTGCATGCACTCGCCACTGACGAAGGTCTGGATTCGGAGTGCTTGCGGATCCGAAACTGCCGCAGCCGGCACAGCTGCCGACAACGGACAGAATGTGTCAAAGCTCTTGCCACGGCTGAATTGACCCCCCGCTCCCTCATTTTGCCACCAGCGCGCACTCACATCATTCGCCACCGCGTAGCCCCTCACGCAACCAAGCGCACGCTCGAGCGGGATATCGCGGCAATCACATCCGAGGATGACCGCGAGTTCGCCCTCGTAGTCCACCTGCGGTCCACCCTCACGGCAAATCGCAGGAATCACGATCGGTTCTTCATTTCCAATGACCGCCGCTGGATTCTTGAAGAACACCATCGGTCGCTGTGGAACGGCATTGCCGAGTTCCTTTGCATGATCACCGTAGTTGCGACCAATGGCGATGATTGCCGGCGGGCGTGGTATCACCGCGACTCCGCCTTTGAGCGTCTGCTGGTCTCCTCTGCTTCACGCCGTCGCGCCTCCTCCGCGGCGACAGCAAGGCGATGTTCTTCCATGCCTGGCGGCTCGGGAAGCACCTGCGCAAACGGAACCATCTGGGAGACCGGATCGAGGCTGTACTCCACCTCCATCGGTCCGCGCACGAGGTCGTACACCATCCGTCGCTCCGCCTCGCCTGCACGGTTGTAGATCGTCAGACGGTCCATGAGCGGTTGCGATGGATCCACGAGTACGTTTGCGAAGACATCACGAATACTCGTGCGCAAGTCGCCAATGAGCGCAGCCATTCGCCGCTCACCAAACTTGTTCACAAAGTCGGCAATCTGGCTGCTTTGGAAGTAGTCCGTCAAGTCACGTGCAAACTTGAGGGCCTCTTCGAGAACCTTCGGGCGATCAAGCAGCAATCCCTCTCGGAATCCACGCTGCAGCGCGGCATACACATCGCTTCGAGCGACATCGGGAGCCAGCCCATACTCGCCGTAGGTCGTATTCCGGACAAAGACTTCGAGCGGCGCTTCATATTTGTTGTTTGGAACGAGGCCACCGCGGCCAAACAGGTTGTCCAACTTGACCAGGATCTCCTGCGCACCCTCCATGTCCCCGAACCGATACAACTCGCGTACCGCTTGGGTCATGTAGTTCTGATAGAAGTCGCAGAAGGTGTCGCCACCGCCACCGCGTGTTCCGTAATGCTTGCGGTACAGATCACCGAAGTAGCGGTCGATCGCCTTGATCCAGCGTGGGTCGTTCAAACGTGACGGGTTATCGCTGCTGAAAACGTCATAGCCCATGAGTCCAGTACGGGCCAGCGCCTGCATCGCCTGAATATTGACTCGGTCATTGTTGAGAACCTTGTAGATGTCATCGGGCGCCTCGCTGCGCTTTGCCGCAGTGGTTGTTCCCTTGTGCGACCAGTAAAAGGCGTGGCTTTGTGGGTGACGCCAATCGAAGGGACCGAAGTCTCGCGTGTACTGCCACATCAAAGCCGGATCCATATTCAGCGATTCCAGCAGCACCTTGCGCCGCAGGAATGGAAGGAACTTTGCAAGGGCCTCACGCGACTCTGGCTTCGACAGCACGGTATCGAGCGCGAGATAGACCGGATCGTTGCGCTTGAATGTTGCCTCAAGCCCAAGCAATTTCGCGTAACGGCTTGATTGGACGGCCTCCCAGCGACCCAGATTCATCAGAAAGTCCTTGTCGAGTCTGAACTGAAAACGGGCATCAAAGCCGGCCAAGTTGGATCGAAGCTCTTCCAGCAACTGCTTCACGCCCGGCTCACGGACTTCGAGTTCATCGATCGTGTGCGGGGCATCCTTGATTGTGGCAATCCACTGAATCCGATCCGCAAAGGAAAGCGGTGGGACACCCAGCAGCAGTTGCCATTCGCGCGCAAACTCTCGTTTGTAGTAGAGGTGCGCATCGTCGGCGACACCATCGAGCTTGTGCGCCATCATGAAGGCCAGTTCCTTGTGCAGGATCAAATCGTTCGGGTTGTAACGGAGGCCCTCGTCACGGATGAGATTGAATCCAGCTCGCACCCATTCCCACCGCTCCTGCGGCGTGTCTGTCATGACCGAAATGTTGTAAGTCATGTTGTGGCCATGAAACCCCCAGACATCGCCGAACCTCGGCTGCAGCTTGGTGATCAGTGCCGCATCTGCCATCGCCTCGAAGAAGAGCCCCTTCTCCTTCATGATGTTGGTCTTGATCCACAGATAGTCAACGATCAGTCCACGCAGCGCACCGATCGCCGTGCCGATTGCCACGATCGGCGGCGCACCCTCCACGGAGACGTCCGTGTAGCGGAGACTCTTCTCATCACTGATGCGCAGGATCTCTGGTAAGAGGCGCGATCCACCGAGCAGTGCCACGCCTGCGATCACCACGCATGCCAGTTGCATCAACCGATCGCGCACTTCAGCCCTCGCCTCCGCTGTAGATCGCAATCTCCTTGCGTGAGAACGCCCATCCGCCGATCGCAAACGCCAGCGCGCTCCACAAAAGTCCGATCAACCCCAACGCACGCACCACAGACCCCCACGGGATCACGCGCCCATCGACCAGGTCGGTCGAACTTCCGACGGATGCGAATGGAGCCAACAACCATTGGACGCTGCCCACAAACCCCCGAATGAACATCTCGAAAACCTGCATGAACCACGGGGCGTCGGTCGGCACCGCGTACTGCTCGACCGCTACCTCCAAAAAAGGCGACATGGACCCGACGATAAACACCGTCATCGCAACGAGCACAGCAACCGGGAAGGAGAGAATTCCAGCCGCGCTGATCCCAAGCGCGGCAATGAACAGCAGCTTTCCCCAGTCGACCAGCATCGCACGCAGGAAGTTGCCCTCGAAGTTGCCGACGCGGTGCAGTACCTCAAGTCCATCGGCGTCGAAGTTCATCGACCATGGTGCCTGCATGATGCGCCCACCCTCCATCATGGCCCCGTTCACAATGGTGACACGCAGCGTGCCATCCTCGGCAATCGCCTCCACGGGGATACCGATGACATTCCGCTGTACCGGGACATAGTCAACGAGCACAGGCGGCAAGTCACCGAACAGGAACGAGACGGGGTAAACCTCGTGCGAACTGTCGGGCCCGCTATGAAAGGTGTATCGCAGCATCGGTGTGATACCTGCCTTTCGAGCCTCAAGCAGTCCCGAGAACGAATAACTCCGCGACGCTCCAGCCGCGATGGTGCGCTGGGCCGTCGAGAACTCCGTGACCTTCTGAACACGAAGTTGGCGAACCACATCGGCCTCTGACTTTGCGCCCGCCTCGATTTCGCCGCGAAGCACAGAATCGTTTTCGATCTCCCGATTGACGGAATCCCGAAGCTCGATTGGATCAATGCTCTTGTACGCGGGACGCTCCGTCGCGCGGGCAACCAGTACCTGATTGTTCAGCGCCGCTGCGTCTTCCACGCTCCCCGCTGGCCGCGCACTGATGAGGGATACCTGGACAAGCACCGCCATGCCGGCCACGGACAGGATCAGTCCGTTCAACACCGCGAGTCCAAGCCACTTTCCTGCGAGGTACTGCAGTCGCGAGACGGGCTTCGTCAGCACGCTCCAGATCTGTCGATCACGGATTTCAAATGCCACAGTGGCACATGCGAGCAACAGCGTAAGAAATGCGGCGACAAGAAAGACGAGTCCACTCCCGCGCGCAATGAATGTCTGCACTTGGTAGCGCAGCGGATCCTGACTGGAGATGAACAACGGCAACAGTGGCAGCAGGACCAAGAGCCCCGCGATGCACGCCACAGAAATCTTCTGTCGGGTCGCTTCGAGCAGGAGCGTGTGCGCAATACCCGTGATGGCGCCCGCAGGCGACAGCATGCGAAGCGCCAACTGTGTCGCCACAAGGAATAGAAAGAGCAAGACTCCAATGCCTGTAAAAGCAACAAACAACTGCATCTGTCCAAGAACAAAGCAGGCAGTCGCGAGAGGTGCCGTCACAAGCGTGATGCCGACCAGCGAAAGCGAGAGTCCCAGCCAAATCGCCATGACTGCAAGGCACGCAATGCCGATGCCAATCCCTCCAACCAACATCGGCTGCTCCACCACTTGCGGTGGTGCCCATCGCGGCGCTTGCGTTGCTGCAATGAAGGAAGCAAACACAGGAATCTCATCGACCGTTCCACTCTCGTTGAACATCCCAAGGGCCACGGCTTGGACGCGTGCGCCTCCCACTTCACGACCGTTCAGTTGCACGAGGCCGCGGTCCACCAAGTTGACCGCTTGCTGATTGCGTTCCTGAATGTTCGCCTCTCGTAGAACGCCGACGATCTCGCCAACGAGTTGGGCATGTTGCAGCGAGGACCACCACAGCGGCACAACGGCGCCGCTCACCAGCAGCACGGCCAGCGCACTCAGCAGCATGCGGCTGCCGACCCGCTCCTGCCAAACGCCGAAGCGTTCCAACGCACTCCCGATCCATTTCACGTCGACCGCTCTCCCGACCCACCCGACGAGTTGTCCTGCTGCTGCTTTCGACTGTCCCCGAGCAGTCCTTCAATCACGGAGTTGTCCACTGCATCAGACTTCGGCTTGGTGACATCGGAGCCCGCAGGCTTTGGGGCGGCTGTTCCACTGGGCCGCTGCAACTCCGCAATGGCATCTAACTCTGGCCCCCTTCCCATGGGAGTCGATGCGGCGACCTGTACTGCTCGCTTTGACTCCGTGGCCGCACGCTCGAGATCAGCAATGAGTGCTCCAGCCTGCTGCCCCTCACCCTCACCCAAGAATGCTGCCGTCGGACCGCCACGCATGGCGCCACTTGTTTCAGCCTGTTCGGCACGCGCTGCGTCCACGATCTGCAAAAAGAGATCCTCGAGTCGCTGCCGCGGCGACTCCACACGGTCGACCGCAACACCAACCTCACGCCGAATGGCAGCGTCGATCTTCGAGATCGCGGTCGCATCCAAGCGGGGCAGATGCAGTGTGGTGTGTTTCGTATCGCGAAGAAGCTCTTCCGCACTGCCGGACGCGCGAATCTTCCCACCATACAAAATGACCATGCGGTCGCAGACATCTTCCACATCGGCAAGCAAGTGCGACGACAGCAGCACTGTCTTGCCCCTGCGTCGCAGGTCAAGCAGGAGATCCTTGACCTGCCGCGTCCCGATCGGGTCGAGTCCCGAGGTGGGTTCATCGAGAATCAGAAACTCAGGATCATTGATGAGCGCCTGTGCGATGCCGAGGCGGCGCGCCATTCCCTTGGAAAACTCCCCAACAACGCGGTGCGAGGCCCCCTCGAGCCCAACCATCTCGAGCAGCTCATCCGTTCGACGACGACGGGTTGAACGAGGTAGTCCGAACAGTTTGCCAAAATATTCGAGCGTCTCCCTCGGATTGAGGAAGCGATACATATAGGTTTCCTCTGGCAGATAGCCGATTCGCGACTTGACGGATACGTCGGAGGGATCGCGTCCAAACACGCTCAACCGTCCCTTGGACTTCCGAAGAAGCCCGAGAATCATCTTGATCGTGGTGCTCTTGCCCGATCCGTTGGGACCGAGCAGACCAAAGATCTCATGTGGGCGAATCTCGAAGGTCACCCCGTCGACGGCCCGCGCCTTCGCACGCAGCCAGAAATCCGAAAATGTCTTGACCAATCCTTCCGCTTCCACAACCGTCTGAACACTTGCCGCCTCGCGTCGATTCATGCCCAGTTCCCCCTCAGTCCTTGCCGAACGTTTTGGTTCCCGACTTGTCGAGTCGCCGCCCTGGCCCATCCGGAGTGATCAGCCGAGAGCCAAGTTGGAACGAGGGAGCGTCTGACCCGATGGCGGCAGCCGCCGCCTTCTTCCGTTCCAGCTCAGCGTCGCGCCTTGTCTGCATCGTGTCGGGTGAACTGCGAACTCGCAGAACATAGCGTCCGAGATTGTCGGGCACCGAGAACACTTCAACCTCGTCGCGGTTGACGACCTGCCGAACTGCATCCAACCAGAGCTGCTGAATCAGCTGCCGGGGGTTTTCTCGGAAGCTCGCCGCCAAACTCCCGACACGCCGCGCTTCCTGTGCAAGCGCAGCCGTCACCGACGACTGCTTCGAACGCGCCTGAGCGATGATGCGTGACGCTTCGCCACCAATATCGGGTTGCTCGAAGCGCTGACCGATGCGCCGAAGAAGCGCGTCGGAGGCAGACACATCGCCTTTCGTGAGCAGCATCTCGTACTCGTGAATCATGTCGAGCACCTCACCAAACCGCGGGCCGGCTACACCGACCAACTTTGTGTTGGCGTCCTGGCGCGCGAGCTCCACATTTGTCTTCATTTCTTCGCGGGCCGTCTGGACTCGGCGAAGCGCACCTCGAACTGCAAATGGAGCAGTCCGCTCGAGAATGGTGACCGACACCACTTCGATACCCGCACCCATGCTGCGAAGCGTCTCCTGCATCCGCTGACGGATCGCGAGTGCAGGCAGTTCCCGCTGCTCCAAGAACTCCGGCAGCGTCAATTCGGCAACGGTTGAAACCGCAGCACGCCGCAGCACGGCGCGCATCAATTCCGCCGCGCGCTCGGGATCCATCAGCCGAAGCATGGCAACCGGATCAACCACGGTCCACTCTGCCGAGAACTGCGCATGCGCAAGATCGCCATCAGCTGTCAGCAGCGAACCATCACGCCCCGGCCGAATGGGCTCGTCGGCACTTGCCGAATCCGTTGCAGCTTCGAGGGTCACATCCTTCAGAGCACGCTGCGGCCAGAAGGACTCCCGTACCTCAAAGGTCTGTCGTTGCGACAGCGTGACAAACTCGCCGATCGGCGTTGGCCAAAACGGTTGAAGTCCAGGCGTCACGACCTGACTGTCGCCCTCACCCACAACGCGGCCAAAGACGGTGCGAATTCCGGTGACTCCTTCGGGCACCGATTGGAAACCAGAAAACAGGAAAGTCACCACAAGACCGGCAATCGCGATCTGAAGAACTCGGTACGACAGCCGAAGCGCCTCGCCGAGACTCTGATTGGCAGGGTCCATCGCCGCACGAAGGCTGGCGCGTTCACTCACAACATCCGACACCTGCAGTGTGGCGCGCTTCCTTGCGCGATGTGCGCGGTTCGCCTCTTCTGGCGATTCGGGCTCGTCGATGGGTTGGTCCGCCATGTCAGGGCTGCTCCTTGCCCTTCGGTTGTGCAAGGTAGGGTTCGCGCGGCTGCGGAATGCCTGCCGTGCTTCCTGCCTCGTTCAAATCAAGGAGATGGAAAGGCGCTCGATTGAGGTCGGTCACGAAGGTGGTGCTTCCCGACAACGAGCCCTTGAGCGTGTCCAGCCAAGCCAGAAAAATCGCAAGGTCTGCTTCCTGCTTCATGAGCTGGTAGTAGCGAGTGGATTCTTCATTGCCAAGCGCCTCGATTTCGGCTGCCCACTGTGCAGCGAAGTTGCGGATCGTGTCCGCCGAACTCGCGGCTTGGCTCTTGATGGCCTCGGCTTCCGAGTTCCCCTTCGACTCCTCCAGATTGGCCAAGGTCTCCTGAACTGCAGCCATGCGCCGAAGAACTGCCACAGAGGTCTTCGGCGGCAGAACGACCTGCGAAATACCGACGCTGACCGGCTCAATACCCGGCAAGCGAGTGGCCTTCATGTCGGCGAGAATCGATGCTTCCGCTTCTCCAATTCGACTGGACTGACCGATGAGTTCGGCAAATGTGTACCCACCAACCGCGCGCACCGCACCCTGCAGCTGTACTCCCAACTCCTTGCCCGCAGTATCGAGCGTCCCATGCGAAACGAAGAATTGCAGCGGTGCATCACCTGTTTCCTGCACACGCCACAGGAGATAAGCCTGCACAAGCACCTGCTGGCCATCCTTGGTCAGAACGGTCTCGAGAGGGCTCTCGATGAATTGCAGGCGGACATCAAGCTTGGTCACCTGATCGATGAAGAGCGGCGCCTTCAGGTGGAGACCTGCCGAGCGTTCCACACCTGCCGGTTTCCCAAAGCGGGTCAAAACGGCAATCTCGTGGAAGTTCACCGTGTAGGTGGTACTAAAAAGCACAAGGACTGCGACAATCACGACTGCAACAACGACTGGAATCTTTCGCATCATTTGTCTTGCTTCTCCAGATAATCACCAAGGTTGAGCCCTGACTCTGGCTGCTCCATCTGCACATCGATATCCACACGGGTGGGATCCACGGCAAGCACGTACTTCACTCGAGCCTCCGACAGTGCACGCGTCAGGACTGCCATGATCGCTCGCTCTCGATAAAGGGCCGGTGCCGCGCGGTACGAGGGTGCTTGGCCGAGCACCTCACTCGCCGTGG
>VGYQ01000021.1 GCA_016872915.1 Planctomycetota bacterium
GATGGCAGTGACAACGGTGTGGAACCCAGTCGGCCAGTTCCACAGCACCACCAGACCGATGCAGATCCACGCGATCAGCACCAGCATGGTGATCAAGGTGCGGCGAAGAAGGACCAAGAGCGTTCCGCTCATGTGCGGTTCTTTCGGGGCGATGCCTTGGCCGAGTTGGTCGCAGCGGGCTTCCCCCACCAATCACTGCGCAGGGGCGCGAGCAGTTGTTCAAGATGTGCACGGCCCGCGGCATTACTGCCCACGCCTGCACAGTGCGCCGCGGCGGCGAGGATTGTCTCTGGCAGTGGCGACTCAACATCCACTCGCTTGCGCTGAAGCGGGTGGAGAAAACCAATGCGCCACGCATGCAGAAGAAGCGGTGGAGCATTCGGAACTCCGCGCGCTGCGCTCGTGTTGGGAGGCAGCAGGGCGCGGTACACCCGGTCGCCCTCGACGGGTGCACCGAGCCACGCAAGGTGCGCGCGGATCTGATGAAGCCGTCCCGTTTCAATCGCGCAGGCGACCAGCGCACTGCCACTCGCCGCAGCGACCACGCGCCAGTGGGTCACCGCGGCGAGTCCGCCACGCTGTGGAACGCTGATCTTCAGATCACCGCGGCGCACCTCCGCAAGGGGCTCCTGACATATGCCGTGCGTTCCCGGCAGCCTTCCCTTCACGATGGCGAGATATGCCTTGGCAACGGAACGCGCCTCGAACTGCGCGCGCAGCGAGTCGTAGGCAGCTGCAGTTCGGGCAATGAGCACCACGCCTGATGTCTCGCGGTCGAGCCGGTGCAGGAGCCCCCAGTCGCGCTGCGCCCCGAGTGAGGTGAGTGCGCTTCCATCGACTGCGAACGCACCGTTCAAGAGCGAGTCATTTGCATGCCCGAGCCCTGGCAGGGTGACCGTCCCCGCGGGTTTCTCGACAGCGAGCAGGGCATCGTCCCGCAGCAGCACCGCGCATGGAACGGCGGGGTTGGCGACGGGCGCTTGCTCCACGCTTAGCATCCTAGGCTTCCAGCGAAAGGTGTTGCCCTGATGTCAGCCACTCAGCAAAGCATGCACGGACCAAGCGCACGGCTCGCCCCCTTTGGCGAGTCAATCTTCACAACGATGAGTCGCCTTGCCACGGAGCACAAGGCGGTGAATCTCGGTCAGGGGTTTCCTGACTTTGACGGTCCAGACTTTGTGAAGGAAGCGGCGCAGCGCGCCATCGCCGATGGGCATGGTCAGTATGCACGCGCTTTTGGACTGCCAGAGACCAATCGCGCGATCGCAGAAGCGGCACAAAGGACTTGCGGATTTCAGGCGGATCCCGAGCGCGAGGTCACCGTGACTGCCGGATGTACCGAAGCGATTGCCGCCTGTTTGTTGGGGCTGCTTTCGCCGGGCGATGAAGTGGTTCTCCTCGATCCCTCGTACGACTCCTACGCGGCGTGCGTGGCGATGGCGGGTGGTGTCGCGCGGCGTGTTCGGTTGGAGGGACCCGACTTCCGAATTCGGCGCGCAGATCTGGAAGCTGCCTTTTCAAGCCGAACCAAGGCGATCCTTCTCAACTCACCGCACAATCCGACCGGACGAATGTTTGGTGATGACGAGTATGCGATCGTCGCGGATCTCGCCGAAAGGCACGATGCCATCATTCTGTCTGATGAGGTCTATGACGCAATCACCTACGCCCGGCCACACCAGTCCATCACTCGGATTCCAGGCGTGCGTGAGCGAGCGGTCATTCTTGGAAGTCTTGGCAAAACCTTTTCACTGACGGGATGGAAAATCGGTTGGACGATCGCGCCTCCATCCATCACGGCAGCCATTCGCTGCGCCCATCAGTTTCTGACATTTTGTGCTGCAACGCCGCTGCAGCGTGCCGCCGCAGATGCGCTCAGCACGGTGTGCCGCGATGATGCCTACCTCAGGCAACTGCATACGGAGTACACCGCGCGCCGCACAATGATGCTCGAGGTTCTCAGCGATGCAGGCTTTCAATGCGTCGAGCCAGAGGGTTCCTACTTCATCTTGGTGGATGCTGTGGAAGCCGGGTTCCCGGACGATGTGACCGCCGCACGCAGGCTTGTGGTGGAAGCGGGGGTTGCTGCCATTCCCGCAAGCAGTTTTTATGAGCCTGCGAATGCCGATCGTCGATGGCTGCGTTTCGCGTTCTGCAAGCGGGAATCAACCATGTTGGAGGCGCGTCGCCGTCTTCTGGCCAATCCGCCGCGCCGCTTGGCGGAACGCCCGGCCTGATGTAGACTTTTCGGCCCTATGTACGCGATCATCGAAGACAGTGGAACCCAGATCATGGTGCACAAGGACGATGTCATTGACGTCGACCTGCGGAAGATCCCCGAGGGATCGACGACTGTGACTTTCGACAAGGTGCTCGCGGTTGGTACGCAGGACGGCACGGCCGCCCGCATTGGCGCGCCCTATCTTGCGAAGGCGACGGTCACCGCCGAAGTCGTCGGGAGCACTTCCGAAAAGACGACGCTGAACAAGTACTCGCGCCGCAAGGGTTACCGACGCCACAAGGGACACACGCAAAAGCGGGTCCAGGTGCGCGTGACAGACATCGCCGCGTGAGCACTCGTCGCGGGCTCATGCCTGCGACAGCACTTCCAACATCGCTTGGGGAGATTCTGCTTCTCCCGTCCGTGCGCTGAGGCACACCGCCTCCATGACGGCACGGACGCGCTGCAGCATCAGTGGCGTCCATTCAGGCACGAGTGGGGGGTTCAATGCTGCATTCAGCAGCGCCGCGGGCAGCGAGTCTTCACCATCCGAGCAGTTTGGCGCAGGAGTCTCCAGGACCTCATGTGTTGGGCTGCGCCATTCCATGTGCTGATCGTCCACAAAGATCGCGCCGACTGATCCGCTGACAAGGGCACATCTCTTCCAGTGCCAATGCCTATTCGACGCAGCCAACGATGCTGTTCTTCCATCCGTGAATGCACAGGTCGCGCTGATCGAGCCCTCCCAGAAACGAAACAGGCGTGAACTCGCGTCGGGCTGTGACTCATGGGAGCGGTGCAGGCGTTCTGCAGTGCTTGCTGCGCTGACTCGCTCCGGCATGCCGAGCCACTGCACCAGCAAGGCGGAAACATCCTGCAGCCGTGCCAAGATCGATCCGCAGTTGCTCGGCGCAACGGAGGCCGCATGCAGCAGCTCTGGAGCCATGCCCTGAGCAATGAACGCGCTGGCTTGCGCGAATGATCCCTCGTTTGGGAATCCAGGCAGCGGCATCTCCACGGTGCGCTGCCGCTCACGGCTTGCCTGCCGCATCCAAGGCTCCGTTGTCAGGAGCGCACCCGCGTGACTTGCGAGGGCATTCTCCTCGTCACTGTTCCCAAACCCGACATGCAAGATGGGCGACTGTGAGTGCTCTGCGCAGAAAGTGCGCAGATCGCTTGCGGATGCGCTTGCGGCGCCAAGGGAATCTCGGACGGCACGCAGCGGCGATCCGATGCGCACCGATCCAAGCGGGCGCCTCTGAAGCCCGCGGAGAACCCACTCCGGGAGCGCTTCTCTCGACCAGACGCCAAGCAGAGGACCCCGAGGGAGATCCGCGGCGTCCGTTGGAGGGTTTGAGCGCGTTTCACTCGTCATGAAGTGCACACCTGCCACCACGATAGAGCCGGCTCGGGGCTCTCGCACGGCGCCCCGAGCGGAGTTAGGATGTCTGCGTGGTCAGGCAATCGCCCTCGGGATCTCCCCGAGCGAGGAAAGTCCGAACACGACAGGACACGGTGGTGGCTAACGGCCACCAGCTTCAGCGCAAGCTCGGGACAGTGCCACAGAAAACAGACCGCCGAGGCTTCTGCCTCGGTAAGGGTGAAAAGGTGCGGTAAGAGCGCACCGCCTTCTCGGTGACGAGAAGGGCACGGCAAACCCCACCGCGTGCAAGCGCAAGCAGTCCTCCGGCGGATTTTTCCGCCAGCCGCTGTCCGTGGCATGAGGACGGGTCGCGTGCTTTGAGTCCAGCGGCAACGCTGGTCCAGAGAGAAATGATTGCCGCCCGCAAGGGAACAGAATTCGGCTTACGACCACGCGCGCGGGGCGGATCTCCGAAAGGAGATCCGCCTCACCTTTTTTTGCAAGTGGACTGGCGGATTTTCACGCCCGAAAGCCGATTCACAAAGCACTGCAAAGGCAAGGTTTAAGCATGGTGCCACTGCACATATTGAGCAAAACCCTTGAATGGGAAGTGCGCATCGGTAAACTCGGATGAGTCATGAATTCCCCCACAAAGTCCACAAGTTTGCAGGCATACACGCTGCTTCTTTACCGAAAGGCTGTGCACCCTGAGTTTTTCGCCATCGACTCTCGCCGCCGCATGGAGAACGGCGAGATCGAGGCGGAGGCCTGGATTTTTCGAGGTGGACAGGTGGTGCGTTTCCAGAAGGAGAAGTTGTGTATCTGTGAAGTTGTGACGGACAACCCAAGCGCACTACCCGAGCGCGGTCTCACCAAGAACATGCTGTGTGCCGGCGAGCATGAGCATGAGGAAACCTTGGGCGACAACCTGACATTCATGACGGCGGTTCAAACGGAAACGCTGGCCGACCATCTGTACGTTGGCACGTACCGCGAAATGATGGGGCATGCAAAGGAAAACGGATCACTCTCCGTGCAGTGGAATGACGCCACAACGGGCAAGCCGAATCTGTCGTTGATTGATCTGCAACGCTTCCGTACGGAAATCCACGTGCAGGGTTGGCATCTGCGAAGTGACTGTGGCCTCGTGCTGCGGACGCAGTCCATGTTCCAGTTGAATGATCCAGCCGCCAAGGGCGCGCAGCGCGAAACGCGGTGAGTCAACCGACCCGCAGTGGCTCTGAGAACGCCGCTGGACAGGCCGATGGTGGGGCTGTTTCCGCGCACCGTGCCTGTGTCGAGTCCGACCGTCTGATGGGGGTCTTGGATGTGCCCCTTGGAAACTGGTATCCACCTTCTTCACCGGTTTCGCCATCGCTCTCCGCGTCGCTCCCCGAAGATCGGCGTTCACACTGCGCCGCAATGCTCGCCGAACTGCGCGAGAGGCATGACCGCGAATGCCCGCACTGCACCCATGCGACGGCTCATCAGCGCACGGTCTTCGGCGAGGGTGATCCCTGCGCACGACTGATGTTTGTGGGAGAAGCTCCGGGTGAAACCGAGGACACACTCGGTCGACCCTTCGTCGGCAAGGCGGGGCGGAAGTTGGACGAGATGATCCAAGCAATCGGACTGAGGCGCGAGGATTGCTACATCGCCAATGTGCTCAAGAGCCGACCGCCTGAGAATCGGGCGCCGCTGCCGCTGGAGGTCGAGCGCTGCAGCCCATATCTCGTGGAACAGCTGCTGATCATCCGCCCACGGGTCATTATGACGCTCGGTGGACCTGCCACCAAGATGCTGATGAACACAGACGTGGGGATTATGAAACTCCGAGGCTCCTGGTCTCAGTGGGTCGCGCCGCCCGGCAGTCCGATCGTCTCGATTCCCCTGATGCCGACCTTCCATCCCGCCTACCTGATCCGCAACTACACCCTCGAAACCCGTGCGCAGGTCTGGTCTGACCTCAAGGCCGTGATGCATCGGCTCGCTGAAACCGCCTAACCCATCCGTTAATCGCGGGGGAGATGCCACAGGATTCTTCACTCATTTGCCGAACTTGCGCGCGATCGCTGCGTATGACTTGTTGAGGCTGATGCCTTCTCAGAAAGCAACCCCCACGAGGAGCCCTGCCGCGATGACTCTGCGGCGGGCTCTTTTTTTATCCGTGCATCGGGTTGCCCGATCTCGCAAGGGAGAGCTGCGGGAGCGTCCGAGTGATCTACGAAGGTCGCTCGCCGCCGTGCTCGGGTGTTTCGCGAGAATCAAGAAGGATTGTCACGGGACCATTGTTCACAAGCGCGACCTGCATCGATTCACCGAAGCGGCCGCGGGCGACGGTGAGTCCTCGTGCCTCCACAATCTCGCAGACGCGCTCATACAAAACGCGTGCGGCACCAGGATCTTCCGCCCGTGAAAAGCCAGGCCGATTGCCCTTGGATGCATCGCCCAGAAGCGTGAACTGACTGATCAGCAGAACGCCACCTGAAACATCCTTGACACTGAGATTCATCTTTCCATCGGCATCGGAAAAGATGCGAAGTGCAGCGAGCTTTCGGGCCATCCATTCCGCGTCGCGCTCCGAGTCTCCACGCGTGACCCCGAGCAGCACAAGCAGTCCATGCCCAATTGCGCCGACCACTTCGTCCTTCACGCGCACGCTCGCCTCAGAGGCGCGTTGCACCACCGCAATCATGCGGTTGAAACCCTCAGAAGCGCCATCGCGGCGCAGGTGACGAGGGCGGCGCCTTGTGGGTCAAGATCCGCCGGCGACTGGCTGTATTCCACCAGTTCAGGCAGTCCGCCTGTCGCCAACTTTGCGGCGGTCATATTGCCGACGCTGCACCAACGCTGGTGGTTTTGATCATGTCCGACCTTGCTCAGGAATGCTTCCATGTTCCCCTCGAGATAGGTGGAAAGCAGTGAACGGTCGTATGCCTCGACTTGGCGTCGAATCTCCGTACCCACCGGCGTCTGGTCGCCAAACTGCGGACCGACATGGCTCAGGTCCGCGCTTGCGACGACAAGTGTCTCGCCTTCGGCATCACCAAGCAGATCCTTCAGCACAGGAACGAACTCATCGAACGAGACGCGAGCCCCATCATCGGCAATCATTGGGACGAGCGGACTCGGCACCAGTGCCGCAACGACTGGGACCCGGCCTAAGACTTCATGAATCCAAGGCAACTGAATACTGATCGAGTGCTCCCCGAGCAGGTCGACTTCATCCTTGAAGAGCCGATCACCGAGTTTCGCCTCGAGGGCATGGAGGAGGGGCTTGTCGGGCGCGAACGCGCCAAAGGGACTCAGGAATCCGTGACGACTCATCACGATGCCATCGCCACTGCCAAAGTGGTTCGTACCAAGAATGACCACACGGGACCACTTCTTGCCCAATCCGATCGACTTGTACGCAGCCGCATAGGTCGACTTGCTTCGCGCATAATCCATATGCGGGGTGACAATGCCCAGAAGTTCGCCGTCGAGTTCAGGATCCTCCGCAGCCGCAAGCCACTCGCCAATGTTTTTCTTCGCCTCCTCAGGCGTGGTACCAGCCGCATCCGCTGCGGCAGTGCGGAATCCGCCCTCTGTTGCCACGCGCATCATCGCCTCGCGCTCGAGCCGATCGCAGTTCGGTCCCCAAAGGAGTCCCGACTCATCAAGTGCCTTCACGAGTTGCACAAGGAAATCGGATGGTGCCCCCGTGACCTCTCCAATCTCTTGGAGGCTCTTCTCGCCCTGAAATGCTCCGAGGAGCGGGAGCAGTTCAGGCGGTACGACCGGGCACTGTCCATCGCCGCGCAGGTTCGCTGGATCGCGGAGCGCCACAAAGACCTTCTTCTGGTCATTTTCAACGCCAATGGGGTGGAACTGCCTGATGTGCGGTCGGTCAAGGTGGGGGGGGAGTTCCGACATGGGAGGAAGATTGTACGGTCGAACCGCGGGTTATTGACATCAAAAGATTGGCGATTCAACGATTCCAAGCCGAGCAGCGAAAGATCCACCTGCGAACAGCCGAACACACTAGACCGAGTATCATCCTCCGCCTATTTCCACCCACTTTGTGGGATTCACCTGCAACAGAACCGAAGCACCATGACACACTCTGCCATTTCATTTTTCATCGCGAATCGCACGGCCTCACTCTGTGCTGGTCTTGTCGCTTGCGCCATCACTCTTTCGGCCACAGCGCAAGCTCCGCAGGCAAAACCCGATGCGCCTCCCGCGGTGCCGGATGGCGTGCCCGTTCCGAAGCCCGCTGCGTCGTCGACGCCAGGCATTCTGTCGCGGAACAATCAAGCAGGCCCCTCTGCCAAGGAATTGACTGCGAATCAGCCGAGTCTCGCACCGACACAGGATGGCATGGCACAGAAGGCACCTGCAGACGGGGCAGCGGGTCAGATTCCATCCGGGCCGCCGCCGATCGTTTTTGATCCACCGGTTCTGAACCTAGGTGAAATGCAGGCTGACATTCCAAAGACAGGCGTCATCAAGATTCGAAATGTCACGGACAAGCCGGTGACCATCGCTCGAGCCATTCCCGGCTGCGGCTGTACCACGGCCAATGCTCCGAAGGATCCGATCGCGCCAGGCGGTTTCGCCGAGATGGAGATCACACTGAAGCCTGGGCCGAAGCAGGGTGTCACCATGTCCAAACGGGTGACGTTCCAGATCGACGGTGCTGCGCCCGTGATTCTCACGGTTGAGGGACAGGTCGTGGCGTACATCACGGTGACGCCAGATGCGATCGATGGGCCTGATACTCCAGCGAATGCGAAGCCCGACTCAGGCAAGATCGTTTTGGCTGCCGTCGATAAGCAGGCGTTTAAGGTGACGGCGGTGAATCCCCCAGTGACGCAGCCCTTCAGTGATGCGGCATCCGAGGAGCACATTTTGCAGGTGGACTGGCAGAAGTGGCAGGATCAGGGGCGGCCGATCAAGCTGACGATCGCAACCGATCATCCGAAGGCGTCATCGCTCGGCGTCATGGTCAAGCGCCCGATTACCGCGCAGGATCGTCCGAATCCCTTGGAGCCAACACAGCGGGCAACCACGCAGCCTGCAAGCGAACTGGTGGTGGCTGCGCAGCAGGGCAACGTGCCGCGCGTGAAGGAACTGCTTGCAGTGCCGGGCGTCAATGTCAATGAAACCGATCCAGGAACGGGACGCACGGCACTCCACTGGGCGGCTCGCGAGAATCGCACGGAAATCATTGACCTGCTGATTGCGGCAAAGGCGGATCCGAACTCCTCGGACCGAACGGGGAAGGGACCCCTGACGCTTGCCGCGGAAACGGGCAGCATTGATGCGGAGAAACTCCTGATTGCCAAGGGGGCGAGTCTGACCAACCGAGACTCCATCGGCGGCACACCGCTGATCTGGGCATGCGGACTTGGAACAGGCGAGTCCGTGAAGATTCTTCTCGAGAATGGTGCTGATGCAACCATCACAGATGTCAACGGTCTGACACCGCTCATTTGGGCAGCTGGCATCGGGAAGCCAGAGTCCGTGGCGATCCTTCTTGAGCGCAATCCAAATCTGCCGCTTGAGGTGAAGGACGGCGTAACTGGAGACACCGCTCTGATGCGGGCTGTGCGGAGCGGCAAGATTGAAAGTGTTCGCATGCTCATCAACCGAAAGGCGGATGTGAACACTGTGAACAAGCAGGGATACACGCCCGTGCAACTCGCCGTGATGTCCGGCACCGCCGAAAAGGTCAAGCTGCTGATCGAGGCGAAGGCGGACCTTTCCGCGAAGGATGCAACTGGGCGGACTGCGCTGGACTTGGCTCAGCGCCGAACGGACGCAGCGGGTCGTGAGATTTTTGATTTGCTCAAAGCAAGCGGTGCGACCAGTGCCGTTCCGGTTCCTCCCCAAGGTGGGTCCGCTGAGTCTGGGAAGCCCGCAGGACAGTAAAGTCTGCGGGTATGACCACGCTCTCACGCTCTGATGCGCGGGCCGCGCCTGCGCCTGCTGTCTACGCGCAACTGATTGATCGCTGTCGCAGTGCGCATCTGATCGAGGCCACGTCGGCGATTCTTGGCTGGGATCAGGAGACCATGATGCCCGCGGGTGGCGTGGCGCTCCGCGGGAAGCAGCAGGCGGCTCTCGCTCGCATCCACCATCAAATGTCGACAGCACGCGAGGTTGGCGATCTGCTCGCGGCGTGTGAGGCGGACCGCACATTCATGGAGAGTGGTTCGGCGGAGGCTGCCAACGTTCGGGAGATTCGCCGCGACTACGACAAGGCAACCAAATTGCCCGAGTCGCTCGTCAGCGAGCTGGCGCAGGTGTCGAGTGAGGCGCAGCATGAGTGGGCGAAGGCTCGCAAGGCAAGCGACTTTGCGCACTTTCTGCCATGGTTGAAGCGTCTGGTGCAGTTGAACCGCGACAAGGCCGCATGTCTGGGAATCCCGGCAGGGGGTGAAGCGTGGGACGCTCTTGCAGACACCTTCGAGCCGGGCTGCACGGCGGCTTCGGTCACGGAGGTGTTCACGCCGCTGCGCACAAGACTTGTCAAGCTGATCGCAGAGTTGCGTGGAGCCAAGCGAGGACCCTCGAATCGTTTCAACGAGACTGCACTGCCCATTCCACTTCAGACAGCATTTGTTCGCATGGTGACGGAAGCCATCGGCTTCGATTTCGAGCGCGGGCGGCTGGATGCAAGCACGCATCCATTTTGTGGTGGCAGCCACTGCAACGATGTGCGCATGACGACGCGCTACTGCGAGACCTGCCTCAACGACGCCCTGGGGTCAACCATGCACGAAGCTGGCCACGGCATGTACGAGCAGGGGCTCCCCGAAAGCGCCATCGGAACACCGCTCGGAACCGCCGTTTCGCTGGCGATTCACGAGAGTCAGAGCAGGCTGTGGGAGAATCAGGTCGGTCGGGGTCTGCCATTCTGGAAGTGGTGCCGCCCGCATCTCGTTTCGCACTTCGGGTCGTCGGTTGACACCTTCACGGTCGACGAGTTGTACGGTGCAGCGAACATCGTTGAGGCTGGCTTCATCCGCGTCGAAGCCGACGAAGCGACGTACAACCTGCATGTCATGGTCCGATTCGAGTTGGAGCGTCTGCTGATTGGCGGTCAACTTGATCCAGCCGATCTTCCGACCGAGTGGAACCGTCGTTACCGCGACTATCTCGGGCTCGAAGTGCCCGATGATCGGCGCGGCTGCCTGCAGGATGTGCACTGGAGCATGGGCGCGTTCGGCTACTTCCCGACCTATACGCTCGGCACGCTTTACAGCGCGCAACTGTTCTCGGCGGCTCGGCGTGACCTGCCAGGCTTGGAGGATGGATTCGCTTCGGGAAACTTTTCCCGGCTCTTGACGTGGCTGCGGACAAACGTCCACGCGCATGGGCGCCGCTACTCGCCAACTGAGTTGTGCACGCGTGCCACAGGGAAGCCTCTGAGCAGCGAGCCGTATCTGGAGTACCTCGAAGGCAAGCTTCGCCCGCTGTACGGTCTTTGAGCAATCTCCCTCGCGGATTCAGGACTTCGATTGCCTCGGCGGCGTCTGCACGGCAGATGGGTTTGTGAGGCGGGCGGAGACCTCCGTCCATGCCTTGCTCGGATCGCGTCCTGGAATGCGTCCGAAGATGGAAATCAGAACGACGGCAACCGTCCATAAGGGCAGGGTGCCAACGCCAGGGATCGCTTCGGCAGCAAGAATCGGCAGGATCAGCAGCGGGCGACCGAGGGCGAGCCACAAAAGTGTCGCTGTCAGCGCATCAACGGCAAAAACCGCCGGAAAGGTGACGATCAGACTGCTGGTCAGGAATGAAAACACATCGGATGCGAGCGCAATTCCAATGGCAAGCACGATGCGAAGCCAAGAGGGTCGCTGCCAGGTCGTCAACGGAGCGCTCTCCGCTCGACTGGATGATCGATCGGTCGCCGCTGCGGCGCCCGGTTCAGTGCCCGAAATGGGATGAGTGGATTGCACTTCGTCTTTGCTCATGCTGTGTACCCTTGCAAGACTCTACCCGACCCGCCCATGCCATACGACCGATCCATTATTCGCAATGTCGCCATCATCGCACATGTCGACCATGGAAAGACAACCCTTGTCGATGCGCTGCTGCGCTCATCGAGTGCTGCGAGCGAGGTGGAGCAAGACGCTGAATGCGTCATGGACTCGAACCCGCTCGAGCGTGAGCGCGGCATCACCATCCTTTCGAAGAATTGCGCGGTCGATCATGTCGTGACCCGTGGTCTTCGCAAGGGAGATGCCATTCGTGTCAACATCATCGACACGCCGGGCCACGCGGACTTTGGCGGCGAAGTCGAGCGGGTCCTTCGCATGGCAGACGGCTGTCTCCTGCTCGCGGATGCCATGGAGGGACCGATGCCGCAGACTCGCTTCGTGCTTTCCAAAGCGCTGGAAGTTGGCCTGCGTCCGATTCTGGTGGTGAACAAGTGCGATCGACCGGATGCGCGTCCAGATGCGGTGGTGGACGAGGTCTTCGACTTGCTCGTTGATCTCGGTGCCGATGATCACGCGCTCGACTTCCCAGTCGTTTGGGCCTCCGGTCGCGAAGGCTGGGCCAGCCGCGACCGCGAGGATCGAACGCATGGCGTCGAGGATCTTTTCGCTGTGATCGCTGAGCATGTTCCGCCGCCCACGGGCGACCCAAAAGCCGCTCTGCAGTTCCTCGTCGTCAATCTTGACTCCAACGACTACGTCGGGCGTCTTGGGATCGGCCGGGTGTTTGATGGAACGCTTCGCCCTGGACCCGTCGCCGTCTGCAAGTCAGACGGCTCCGTGCGCAAGGGGCAGGTTCAGGGGATCAAGCGCTTTGAGGGACTTGCGCGCGCGGCTGCCGATCTGATCGAGGCGGGTGATCTGTGTCTCATCGAGGGCATCACCGACATCGAGATCGGCGACACCGTCTGTCAGCCCGACTCGCCAAAACCGTTGCCGCGCGTCCACGTCGATGAGCCGACATTGCACATGGTCTTTCGAATCAATGACGGACCGCTTGTCGGGCGCGAAGGCAAGTTCGTGACCAGCCGGCAGATCGCCGAGCGTCTCGAGCGCGAACTGCGTTCGAATGTCGCGCTCCGTGTGGCACCCGGCGATGGTGCCGAGGAGTTTCATGTGTCCGGTCGCGGACTTCTCCACCTGGGTGTTCTTTTGGAGACGATGCGCCGCGAGGGATTCGAGTTGACAGTCGGCAAGCCCAACGTCATCGAGCGCGATATCGGAGGTGTACGGCATGAGCCGTATGAACGACTCGCCCTCGATGTCGCACAGCATGCGATGGGGCCTGCGATGGAGTTGATCGGACAGCGTGGCGCGGAGGTGACCAAGGTGGATATGCGCGGTTCGCGTGCTCACATCGAGGCGGATATTCCTGCGAGAGGTTTGATCGGACTTCGAAACAGGATTTTGAATGCCACGGGCGGAGAGGCCGTGATGCACCACTCGTTCTGTGATTACCGACCGGTGCGGATGCCTCCCCGGAAGCGCACGAATGGTGTCATGGTGGCGGTCGAGGCCGGAACGGCCACCACCTATTCGCTATTGAACTTGTCCGACCGCGGCGTGATGTTCGTCGCGAATGCGGATGTCATCTATGAAGGCATGATCGTCGGCGAACACAACAGAGATAACGACTTGCATGTCAACGTCGTGAAGGCGAAGGCGATGTCCAATGTTCGCGAGTCAAACAAGGAAGCCACCGTTGTTCTGAAGGCGCCGCGCCCACTCACGTTGGAGTCGGCGCTTGAGTACCTCGAGGCAGATGAGTTGGTCGAGATCACGCCGACCGCTGTTCGCATACGCAAGCGGATCCTGAAGGAAAGCGATCGGCGGAGAATCACGCGGCAGCAGAAGGACCGCGAAGCTGCAGCTGCTGCCGATGAAAGTGCGTCCGCGGGATCCCTCTAGCATTGGGCGCACATGCCGACGATCGTCCAGAAGTTTGGAGGAACGAGCGTTGCCGATCCTGAGCGCATCCGCCGGGCTGCAGCGCGTGTCGCAGATGCGCGCAAGGCTGGATTCGATGTGGTGGTCGTTGCAAGCGCGATGGGGCGCACGACAGATGATTTGATTGAACTCGCCGAGCGGATCAGCCCCGTCCCCGATCGGCGCGAACTCGACATGCTGATGGCAACGGGGGAGCAGGTGAGCGTTGCTCTTCTGGCAATGGCACTGCGTGAACTTGGCTGCTCTGCGGGGGCACTGACGGGTGGTCAAGCCGGTCTACGCACGGATGGGGTCCATGGTCGTGCACGCGTGACCAGAATCGAGTGTGGGCGGCTGGAGCGGATGCTGTCGCGGGGCGAGATACCCGTGGTGGCTGGATTTCAGGGGACGAGTGAAGAGGGTGAAGTCACGACGCTTGGGCGCGGCGGCAGCGATACCACCGCCGTTGCAATCGCGGCTGCACTTCGCGTGCGCGAGCAGGGAGGGTGCTGCGAAATCTTCACCGATGTCGATGGTGTGTACACCGCGGATCCGCGACTTGTACGCCATGCGGTCAAACTGCCGAGGATCTCCTACGAGGAGATGCTCGAACTCGCGGCACTTGGCGCGGGTGTAATGCATGCACGGGCGGTGCTATTTGGCGAAAAGTACGGCGTGCCCATCCACGTGCGGCACAGCCAGAAGCCTGATTCGGGAACCATGATTTCACGGGAGAATTCATCCATGGAAGAACTTGCCGTCGTTGGATGCGCGCTGAAGGACGAACTGGGGCGGGTCAGTATCCGACAGGTTCGCAATGTCGTTGGACTGCAGGGTCGCCTCTTTACCGCGCTCGCACACTCGAACATCGTGGTCGACGACATTGTGCAGACGGAGCAGGGGGCTGCAACGATGATTGCTTTCACGGTCGAGCATGAGGATCTTGGTGATGCCAAGCAGATCGTGGCTCGCACACTGACTGAACTCGGCGAAGGAGAGATGTCAGTCGAGGTGGGGCTTGCCAAGGTATCGGTGGTCGGTGTGGGCATGAAGAGTCATGCAGGTGTGGCAAGCCGAATGTTCCGCGCGCTCGGTGATGCCGGGATTGGTATTCACAACATCACGACCAGCGAAATCAAGATCAGTTGCATCATTGATCACGCCGAAGGACAGCGCGCGCTTGAGACCGTTCATTCGGCATTCGGCCTTGGACTTGGAAACGGAGCAACGATTGCGATGCAGATCGACTCTTCGCGCGTGTAAATGAATATGAGCGGGGTACTCAGTCAGAATCTGTGGGGCGGCGGCGCCGACCGTGTGGACCAGCGTCCGCCTTTGCTCGCCGGCGTCAAGCCTGAACGACTGATTGCATCGGGTGGATTCGGCTCGGTTTGGCTCTGCGAGCAGCAGGGGACACTTGTTCGCAAGGTGGCAGTCAAGGTGTTGCGGTCAGGGCTCCCGAGCGAATCCGTCCGAGCACGATTTGTATCGGAGGGTCGACTGTTGGCGCAGTTGAGCCATCCGAATATCGCACAGGTGTTTTCCGCAGGCGAGATGGAGGACGGGCGTCCATATCTGCTGATGGAATGGGTGGATGGTCAGCCGCTCCTCGATTGGTGTGATGCACATCGGCTTTCACTGGATGATCGGTTGCGCGTAATGCAGCAGGTCGCGCTCGCCGTCCAGCATGCGCATGCTCGCGGCATCATTCATCTGGATCTGAAGTCGGCAAACATCTTGGTGCAGGAAGTCGATGGCAATCCGCACGTCAAGATTATTGACTTCGGAGTCTCGCGTCTTTTCGAACAACTCGACGCGCTACAGAGTGGCGCTGCCCATGAATGGATCGGAACGCTCGATGCGATGGCGCCCGAGCAGTGCGATGAAATGGCGGTGCTTGATACGCGAGCAGACATCTACTCGCTCGGTTTATCGCTCTATCAACTTGTGACAGGACTTCCTGCGCGTGACATCCGCGTACTGCGTTCGCAAGGGCTGGCTGACCTTCGGCGGCTGCTTGCGGCGCCGGTCATGCCGCCGAGCGTTCGACTTCGCATGGCTGCTCAGACGAATTCCTCGGAGACCGATGCGTATGCGAAGCGGCGGCAGAGTTCCACCTCGCGGCTGATACGCCGCGTGCAGGGGCAACTGGATGCGGTCATCCTGCGTTGCCTGGAGGGACGTGTGGATGATCGATATCCGACGTGCCATGCACTTGCCGAGGATCTTCGCCGTCTCCGCGCACACCAGCCGGTCGATGCTTCGCCGGCGCCAACGATGACGCGCGTCCGCCTTTTTGCCCGCCGACAGAGGGTTGCGCTGGCAGCGGGGGCTCTGGTGACGGCTGCGCTGGCAACGGGCGTGATTCTGATGGCAGTTGGATTGTCCGAGGCACGTCGTCAGCTTGCGCGTGCGACGCGCCTGTACGACTTCAACACCTCCATGCTGACTGCCGTGGATCCAGAGACCGCCAAGGGGATGGATACGCGGCTGATGGAGATCATCCTGGCGGAAGCTGTTGCTGACATTGACCGCGCCTTCGCTGATGATGTGGAACTAGCAGCAGATGCACACTCGGTGGCAGGGATTGCGTACCGATCCATTGGGAAGTACGACCTTGCGCTGCAGCAGCTGCGGGTCCATGAACAGTTGCTCGCGGACCATTGCGATGCAGAGGACAGTCGATTGCTGGTGGCACGGAACGAGCTTGCCAACGCACTCCTGCTGAACGGGCAGCGCGATGAGGCTGCGCCGATATTCGAGCAGGTTCTCGAGGTTCGCAGGCGTCGCTTGCCCGAGGGACATGAGCACCTGTTGATCTCGATGCACAACCTCGCGTGGCTCCGCGACGAGCAAGGCCGCCCCGACGAGGCATCGGCACTCTATGCCGATGTCGTGGAACGCAAGCGCGCTGCACTCGGGGCAGAGCATGTGAGCACCCTCCGATCGCTCGACAACCTCGGCGATGTGCTGCGGCGCACTGGCAATTTGGAGGCTGCGCGGACCACTCTGGAGGAGTCTGTTGCCATCCGGAGCAGGGTGTTTGGAGCCGATGCGCCCGATTCGCTGCTTGCTCGAAACAGCCTCGCCGTTGTTTTGAAGTCGCTTGGGGAGACTCGTGCATCGGAAGAGGCGCTGCGATCGGTCGGTGATGACATGTCGCGGCTGCTTGGGGAGAATCATCCGCACACGCTGATCGCGCGCAACAATCTTGCGGGGATCCTTCGAGACACCAAGCGCCTGGATGAGGCGGAAGCGATCTACCGAGACTTGCTCTCACGCTTTGAGGCAAAGTTTGGCCCCGATGCGAAGACAACGCTGACGGTGCAAGGGAATCTGGGCATCGTGCTGGAGTTGCAGCATCGACATGATCAGGCCGAAGAGGTGTATCTCGACAACATCCTGCGAAAGCGCCGGGCGCTTGGTGATCGCAACCCCTCCACGTTGAATGCACTGCACAACCTTGCGTTCATGTACGCCACGGAGATGAACCGTCCAGACGATGCCATCGTGCTCTGGGAGGAATCCGTGGCCGGACTTCATGCCATTCATGGCGCGGGGAATCGTCAGGCCGCTGGTGCTGCGATCTCGCTCGCTCGTCAGTATCTGAAGGTCGGGCGCACCGCAGATGCACTGGAGGCGGCCTTGCCATATGCGCAGGCTTCGGCGGGATCCATCCCAGAAACCATGCGGCTCGTTGCTCTCAAGACTGCGGGGCAAGCAGCGGCAAGTTTGGGCCGGCACTCAGATGCCGTTGGTTGGCTGCAGCAGGCGCGTGCCACCGCGGAGGCAATGAAGAACGCAGCGGAAGTCGCGGACATTGATGGGTTGTTGTCGCAGTTCGCCAGTCGGTAGATCGTTTTACAGAACAGCCATTCTCGGACCTTTGGGGCATCGAATCCCCCGTGTATCACTGCAAATGCTCGAGGAATCCCCGCATGGTTTTGAGTGACCCTTCATCACCTTTGACGCAGCAGCCGATGGCACCCCTGTGCTCGGTGTTCCGCCGCTACCTCAAGTCGCGTGGGCTGAAGTACACGAACGAACGTGCGGATGTGCTCGACGCGATCATCGCCCGTGATGGCGTCTTCGAAGCCGAGGAGCTCCTGCTCGAACTGCGTCGGCGAAGTCAGCGTGTGTCGAAGGCAACGCTGTACCGAACCATCCATCTGCTCCAGGATGCCGGCATCATCGTTCAGGCACTCTTCAACGCCAAGCAGTCGCACTTTCAACTGATTTACGGCAAGCAGCCTCGCGATCACATGGTGTGCATGAAGACTGGGCGGCTGATCGAGTTCCAGAGTGAGGAACTCATTGCTCTGCGAAATCGCATCTGCAAGGAACTCGGCTGGAGTCCGGCTGGTCACCGATTCCAGATTTATGCGGTCAGCCCTGAAGCCGCGGCGCAGAAGATGCACCCCGCAAAGCCTCAGTCGCCGCGCACGCCGCCGCGTGCTCGCTGATCCTCCACGTGAACCATCCGAGTGTCCTGTTGTCCCGTGGTGAACGTGACCCGCACCAGCGACTGCGGGAGCGCTGATGCGATCCTTTTTGGCCACTCAATGGCTACCACATCACAGCGCGATGCCATGATCTCATCCAGCCCCAGATCGGAGAGATCCTGTTCGCCACGCATGCGCCATGCATCCACGTGTACAAGGCCAACGGGTCCGTCACCATAGCGCTGCATCAGAACGAACGATGGGCTCGTGACAACCGTTGGGTCGATGCCCATGCCCTGTGCGATGCCGCGAACAAGACATGTCTTGCCACTGCCAAGCGGACCGTCGAGCGTCACGAGATCACCTGCACGCAGCGCGCGACCGATGCGCACACCAAGCGCTTCGGTGGCCTTCACATCGGCGAGTTCGACGTGTGCTGAAAGATCGATCCTGTCCGCATCACCCATGCGTCCACCCAAGATCGGATGCATCCTGTTCACCACCTGCCACATCAACCACACAGCCACGTGTGTCGCCATGCTGCGGGGTCACGATGGATCCAATGGCAGTCCAGCCCGCAGGGATCGGTGCGCCCGCCTCAATCGCTGCAAGAAGTTCATGATCCTCGCCGTCACAGAGCCCCTGCCTCAGCGTCACACCACTGCGAAGCGGGATCTGATCGCCGCGCAGGCGCGCTTGGAGCGAGCGCCCTGTCCGCAAGCCGGATGCGTGCGCGATACGCGCCGCATCGCGCCCGAGTCCATCGCTGATATCGATCATGGCGTGAACGCTCCCACCAAGTTGATCGATCAACTGCTGAGCTTGCGACACACGGGGTTCGATGTGCAGATGCCGCCCCAGTCCATCGGCTCCGAACGATCCGCCAACTGCGCCGCCAAGCAGCAGCGTGTCGCCGGCACACGCACCGCTGCGTCGTGCAATGATCCCATCCGAACGAACGGATGCGAGCACGGTCACAGACAGCGTCAGTGGCGCACTGGCGACCGTATGCACCGCCGTATCGCCACCCACGAGCGGGCAGTCGAAGGACTGTGCCCAGTGTGCGACAGCATCGACAAGCGTTCGTGCATCGGCTGCGGACATATCGCTCGGGAGCGTCGCCGAGGCCACGCACGCAGACGGCAGCCCCCCCATCGCGGCGATATCGCTCACATTCCGCGCGACCGCCTTTCGCGCGACAAGATCGAGGGGCGTTCCGGCACGAAAGTGAATGCCCTCCACGACCTGATCGACCGCGAAGAGCACCTTCGCGGTGCCAACGCTGACGAGCGCCATATCGTCGCCTGCACCGATCGGTGCACGCGCGCTCGGTGATCCAGCGAGTTGCACGGCTCGCGCGATGACCGACTCCTCGATCGACTGCCGACCACTCATGACCGCCCACCGCTTCGGACGTGAGGGTTTGCGGCCGCTCGTATCAACGCCGCATGGCGAGCCGTCGCACCTTGTTCACGCGCGATCACTTCGCTGGCATTCTTCGCCAACTGCGCTCGGCGCGCCGGATCAGCCAATAGCGAGCTGAGTGTGGCGGAGAGTTCGGTGGCGTTCACTTGCACCATCGCATCACCGGCGAGGAGCGCGTCGGCTGTGGCCTGAAAGTCCCCAACCCTTGGACCGACCACGACTGCCTTTCCAAGCGCCGCAGGTTCCATCATGTCGGAGCCATGCAAAACGCCGAATGATCGGCCAATCACCACCACATCCGCGAGCGCGTAGGCAGCGCGGAGTTCACCGATCGTGTCGAGCAGGAAGCGCCCACTCGCAGGGTATTCATGTCGGCCATCGCGCCGGTCACTCCGGCGTACGCAGCCTGGCAGTGCTTCGGCTGCCTGCGCGAACCACTCTGGCTTCCGCGGAGCACACAAGAGTTGGACGCCAGCCGGACATGCCGCGTGCAAGAGCGCTTCTTCGCCGCGTGCGGTCGACCCTGCAACAACGAGTGGCTTTGTTCGGTCGATGCCGAGCGCCGCCGCGAGTGCATCAGCTCCCTGAACTCCCCCGCTGACGGCGCTGTCCCACTTCATCGTGCCAGTGACGGTCACTCGTGCGGGATCCACCCCCATGGCCACAAAGCGCTCGGCATAGGCGCGGTCTTGCGCAGCCACGAAGGAGAGCCGGGCAAACATCCGACTCAACAGCCATCGCACGCGCATGTATCGACGGAAGCTCCGCGGACTCAATCGTCCGTTCACCACCCCGATGCGAATGCCGCGGCGAGCACAGAGGGCCGAACAGTTGGGCCACAACTCCAGTTCTGCGAGCACGACGACATCCGGCTGAATTGCGTCGAGCAGCCCACGCATCGCCCAGCTGAAATCAAAGGGAAAGCGTACGACAGATATGTCGCCGAGCCGTTGCCGCGCGCGCGTGATCCCCGTGTCGGTCGTTACGCTCACGACCACTTCCGCATCGGCGCGCAGCAGTTCAGCGAGCGGTGCGATCGCCTGCACCTCGCCGACAGAGACAGCATGCAGCAGAATGCGCGGCACACCTGCCCGCCGAGGTCCCAAGGACACGACGGGGCGCCGAAGCCCAAGACGGGCGGGCCAGTCTGTGCGCAGTTTTCCCTTCCACCACAGCGCAGTCAGCCAGACCGGCAGGGTGACCAGGGCGAACAGCGCGAACGCGATGTCCACCAGGAGCAGCATTTCACGCGGAGGCTAGCCGACCGCGATAGGCTCGCATGCATGTCCGAGTCCCATGTGCAGCGACCGCTTCTGTGGGATGTGGGCGTGGACTCCGGAGGGACATTTACCGACTGCATCGCCATCTCGAGCGGTGGTGATGTCCGCCGATCCAAAGTGCTGAGCACCTCCGCACTCCGCGCACGCGTCGTTGCTGCGGATGTGACGGATGAATGTCTGCGCCTGGAGCTGTCTTTCGCGTACAGGCTGGATCCGACACTCCTGATCGGATTTCGTGTCGAGCCCATCGTGGATCGACATGGTCGGCACGCCGCGGGTGCAACGCAGCCGCTGGTGATCACGGCGCGCCTTTGCCAGAGTGTCGATGGGAAGACTGATGTCGAAGTGCACTGTGGGAAGTTGCAGGGCGCAGACACTCCCCTTCCACTCGCAGGCTCGCTCGTGGATCTCTGCGCGCCGTGGGAGGCGCCGATCCTTGCGCTGCGCGTCGCACTCGGGCGCAGCGGCAGTGATTCACTTCAAGACTGTCGTCTGCGGATCGGCACGACTCGCGGCACAAACGCACTGCTTGAAAGGCGCACAACCCCAGTTGTGCTCTTTACCAACGAGGGCATTGAAGATGTGCTCGCCATTGGTGACCAGCGCCGTACCGACATCTTCGCTGCAGCGCCATCGAAACCATTGCATGTTCAGGTGAACGCCGTTGGCGTTCGAGTACGGCATGCGCCCGATGGCCGAGAGACGCTCCCCCTCGATATCGCCGAGCTTCGGAGTCGCGCGGAGCGAGCGAATCATCCATCGGGTGCTGCGGCGGCAATTGCGCTCCTCCACGGCTCCGCTGCACAGCGGCATGGCAACGCTGCCGAGACCAAGCTGGCAAGTGCACTGGCAACGATGGGGTGGACCTGGATCTCGTGCGCGTCGGATGTCGGCGCATCGAGCCGCTTCGAGCCTCGTGCGCGCGCTGCCGTTGTGGATGCGGCACTGTCCGGTCCCGTCGGGCAGTTTGTCGCCAACATCACCGACCAATCCCAGGGTGCTGATGTGCGAATGTTGACGAGTGCAGGTGGTATCGCGCCGGCAGCCAACTTTCGCCCGCGGGAAAGCCTTCTTTCCGGTCCCGCGGGAGGTGTGGTCGCGGCCGCAGCGCTCGCGCAACGCGTGGGGTTTTCTCGAATCGTCACGCTCGATATGGGCGGGACCAGTGCGGATGTCGCGCGCATCGATGGACGTGCGGCACTCACGGATGAAACACGGATTGGCGATGTGATCCTCGGTGCTCCGGCCGTGGCCGTCGAGAGTGTGGCAGCGGGCGGTGGTTCGATCGTTTGGTGGGATGGCACTGCACTCCGTGTTGGTCCACGGAGTGCGGGTGCGTTCCCTGGCCCTGCCAGTTACGGTTGCGGCGGTCCGCTGACGATCACCGACTGCAATCTCCTGCTTGGCCGAGTGGATCCTTCGGTCTGCACCATCCCGCTCGACCGTGCCGCCGCGCAGGACGCTGCCGTCGCGCTTTGGAGCGAGATCGAAAGGAGCGGAAGAAACCAAGATCAAACGGCGCTTCTGGAACAGGCAATTGCCATCGCTGAGGAGACGATGGCCGGAGCACTTCGAAGCGTCACGGTCCGGCAGGGAATGGATCCTGTGCAGCACGCGCTGCTCTCGTTCGGCGGCAGCGGTGGCCTGCATGCATGTGCTTTGGCCGAGCGACTTGGCATGAACACTGTGATCATCCCGCTTGATGCAGGGATTCTGTGCGCAGCAGGTGCGCTTACGGCACCGCCCACCAAAATGGTGCACCGCGTTCTGCTGCGCCCACTTGACGCAGAGGGTCATGAACCAATCGGTGCCGTGATTCGCCGAACCTGCGATGAGGCGCTCTCGCTTCTGGCATCGACGGATCCGCACGGAACGGATGGAACGGTCGCACGCTGCGTGGTGCATCTGCGCCTGCCTGGTCAGGAGTCGACCATCGGGCTGCACGTGGACCCAGTCGCTTCACAAGGGCAAGACGCGTGCGTGCTGGCACAGGCCTTCCGGGATGCTTACCGAGCCACCCACGGGTTTGATCCGCCAACGACCCAACGTATGGAGGTTGAATCGCTGCTCGTGGAGGCTGTCGGGCGGTCGACGGATCTGCCGCACGTCACGATCGACGCGAGCGCCCTGCAGCCCGATGCACGTGGTCTCGTGCGACTGAGCGGCGCCTCGGTTTGGATGGCGCCCGGCTGGACATCGCAGGTGCATCCCGCCGGAGCAATCCTGCTCCGAAAGGGGGATTTCTGCGGCACGCAGCAGGCGCCCTCCCCGCGGATGAAGTCATTCGGCAGCGACGAAGTACCAGCCGCCAGAGCCGTCGCCATTGCACTCGACATGGGGGAAACGCTTCGCCGAATCGCCGTGTCGCCCAACATTCGCGACAGACTCGATTTCTCCTGCGGCATTCTTTCGGCGGAAGGTCAGCTGGTGGTCAATGCCCCGCACATCCCCGTCCACCTCGGCGCGCTTGGTCCGTGTGTGCGCGCCGTCGCGCGCGCACTGCCTTTGCGTGAAGGTGATGTCGCGCTCGTCAACCACCCCCGCTTTGGTGGATCGCACCTGCCTGATCTCACGGTCATCACGCCGATCCATCACCGTGGACAGCTCGTTGCCTTCGCTGCGAACCGCGCACATCATGCGGAGATTGGCGGCACACGACCTGGGTCGATGCCACCCGATGCGACCTGTCTCGCGGATGAGGGTGTCGTGATCGAACCAATGCGCATTGTGGAGGGCGGCACTTCGCAGTTCGACCGTGTCGCGCGTGTGCTGAGCGAGGCGCGGCATCCCAGTCGGATGCCTGCGGACAACTTGGCGGACCTCCAAGCGCAGATTGCGGCAAATGCCCTTGCGGCAGATCGAATGGGCGGACTGCTCGATGCGTATGGCAGCGACTGCTGGCTTCGTGTGGACGCGCTGCTCGCATCCGCTTCGCGTCAGGCCGCACAGCGGGTGATCGCGGCACTGCACAGTGATGTGGTGACTGCTGAAGAGCGGCTCGACGATGGGTCTCCTCTGTGTGTTCGCGTCGAACGCTCACGTTGCCGCACACGGTTGCATATCGACTTCACGGGCTCTGCGCCGCAGCATGCGCGCAATCTGAATGCGCCACTCGCAGTCACGCGGGCGGTCGTGATGTACACCGTGCGCGTTCTTGCGGGTCTGCAGATGGGCAGTGACGGACCGGCTTTCCCAATGCATGAGGCACTCCTCGATGCAGTCGACATCACCGTGCCGCAGGGCAGCATCCTGCATCCCGATTTCTCAGGATCCCCTGAGCATTGCCCTGCCTGCGCGATCGGACAAACAGAAACAAGTCAGCGGCTCGTTGATGCACTCTGGCGAGCGCTGGATATCGCCGCGTGCAGCCAGGGAACGATCAACAATCTTCTCTTCGGCGGCACCGCGCTCGGCTTCTACGAAACCATTGCGGGCGGGGCGGGCGCGACCCGAACGATGTGCGGCGCGAGCGCGGTTCATACGCACATCAGCAATACTCGGCTCACCGACGCCGAGGTGCTCGAGCGCCGTTATCCCGTTCGGCTGGAGCGGTTACAACTGCGAAGAGGGTCCGGCGGTGATGGACTGCACCGAGGCGGCGATGGGATCATTCGTCGTCTGCGCTTCCTTGAGCCTGTCGATCTTTCATTCCTTTCGCAGCGGCGTGAGTCCTCGCCTCGCGGCAGCCACGGCGGTCTGGACGGGGCTCGCGGCGCACAACGAATCATTCGCGCCAACGGAACGGTCGAGGAGGTGCCAGGTATCACAGCCTCCCACCTCGCCAGCGGCGATGCGTTCGAAGTGGAGACTCCAGGCGGTGGCGGCTGGGGAACACCTCCCCACGCGAGCCGCTGAGATCAGCAGCCCTTCACGGCAGCTTCAATGGCGGCAAAGTCCACTTGCACGCGCGGATCTTCGCTCACCCACGCATACTTCACGGTGCCCTTGGCATCCACGACGAACGCGGAGCGTTTCGCCACGCCCTTCAGGCCCATCAGGTCTTCGTGCAGCGCGCCGTACTGGCGAGCAACATCCTTGTTGAAGTCGCTCAGCACTGGGAATGGGATTCGCTCGAGCTCGCGGAACTTCGCCACCGTAAACGGCGAGTCCACGCTGACTGCAAAAACTTTGCAGCCGAGCGTTGACCACTGCTGCCACGCATCGCGAAAGTGACACATCTCCACAGTGCATACCGGGCTGAACGCCAGAGGGATGAAGAGCAGCACCAGTTTCTCCTTGCCGATCAGTGCACCCACATCGACAGGTGTTCCAGGTTGGGATGGAAGCGTGAAGGCAGGCGCCTTGGATCCGACAGTGAGCGACATGGCGAGGTCTCCAGAGAAGTGATGTGCGGTTCATGTGCCCTGCTGCCCAACGGGGCGGCACGGCGCGGGCAAAAAGGTAGCACGCAATTCGCTTGCGTGCTTTCAACCTTGGACGAGTGGAACATCCACGCGTTCGATGGATTGCGCGCGCCCTGTCGTTGCGTCAATGGTCACCACACACCCGCAGGCACGTTCGCCGCCTTCCCCCATTTCATAGTGGGTGTGAACGCCCGTTGTCATGGCGCGGAGCACGCCTTTGGGGTCACGACCAATGATGCTGGCATACGGCCCGCACATACCGACGTCGGTGATGAAGGCAGTGCCCTTGGGGAGCACGCGGGCATCGGCGGTTTGCACATGGGTGTGTGATCCGATCACTGCAGTCACCCGTCCATCGAGGTGATGCGCGAGTGCGGCCTTCTCGGCGGTCGTCTCCATGTGCGCTTCAATGATCACGATGGCTTCACGCTCGGGCAGCGATGCGAGCAGATTGTCCACACAGGCAAATGGGTCATCAGCAGGCAGGCTCATGAAAACGCGGCCAAGCACGGTGGCGACATACACATCACGAGGCCGATCAGCGGTTGCAGCAATGCGCACATATCGCTTGCCAGGACCCTTCGGAGAGAGGTTCGCGGGACGGCAAATCGGTTCCGCCGGCGCATCGAGGAGCGGCACGATTCGTGGCTCACGAAATGCATGATCACCGAGCGTTACGGCATCGAAGCCAGCCTCGCGCAGGTCTTTGAACTGGTCAGGCGTAATGCCTGAACCGCTCCGAAGGTTCTCCCCATTGACCACCCACACGGAGGGTTTGAATCGCTCGCGGACCACAGGCAGCGCTGCCTTCAGGGCGCGCCGACCTGGCTGCCCGACACAATCACCAAAAAAAACGAGCGCAAATGTGTCTGGCATCGCTACACTCTATTCGGATTTCGTGGCAACAGTCCTCTCGGTTGGGGTGCCACAAACTCTCGCATGATGCAAACTGTGTTCAAGAAGGGCGACCGCGTTCGCCATCCATCTCGTCCCGAATGGGGCACAGGAACGATCTCACGCATCGAGTCGCTGTCACGTGGTGGTACGCCCGACATGCGCCTCTGGGTGCGTTTTCCAACGATGGGCGAGAAAGCGCTGCTTGCAAGCGCGGCGGGCCTTGAACTCGTGGACCCCCCCGCTGCCGAGCAGTTGCTGGGTGATCGCCCCACGGTTCATCAACTGGACATGGCAAACGGCGGCGGTTGGCTGGCGGATGTGTCGAAGCGGAAGATCGACGATGTCATGGTCGCCGTTTCCGATGATGCGCTCGATCCCTTTGCCGCACCCCAAAGGCGGCTGGCAAATCTTCTCGCGCTGTACCGCTTCGATGGTTCCCCTGCTCGTTTGGTGGAATGGGCCGTTGCTCAGAGCGGGCTCGATGATCCGATGAGCCGCTTCAACAGGCAAGAACTTGAACAGTTCCATAAGCGGTGGCTTCAGAATGTCGATGCGCAACTGCTGAAACTGCTGACAGAACTCAAGCGGGAGCGGGCACTCGTCGATTCAGCGCTCAAAGCTGCCCCCCCGCTCGCGCAGCGCGCGGTCCGCCGTCAACTCGAGCTCGTTCGCTGATCCAACTGCGGCACAATCGAGCGGCGAACTGGTGGCGCACGATATGGACTGCTCGTTCTAGCATAGAAGGATGGCGGGTCCGCAGCACAGTGCGCACAGCAACACTCCGTCACCCTTCTTTGCACGCCCTGGGGTTTTGCGGTGGGGCTTTGGGCTGACTGTCTCAGGGCTCGTTGTGCTCTTGGTGCTGGTCTGGGTGCAGAGTGAGCGGGTGAAGCGCGCGGAACTTGAGTTGACAGCCACAAACGCACGGCTGAACGAGGCGGAGAAGAAGATCGCCGATGCGTCCGCACAGTTGGCAAAGTCCGCAGCCGACCTTGGCGAGTCCGCGAAGCGTGAAGCGAGCCTGACGGCGCAAGTGGCTGCGATCCAAGCCGAGATGGCGCAGCAGCGCAAGGCCCTGACAGACGCGCTCGATGCGGCGGAACAGCGCGGCAAGGAGTTGGCCGCGGCGAAGGTGCAGGCAGAAAGCGCACGAACCGAAGCGAACGCGGCGCGTGCCGAGGCAGACGCGGCAAAGGCGCAGGCACGCGCGGATGAAACGCGTTACCGAAGGGTTCGTCAGTTCATGGAAACGGCGTTTCATCCATTCGCCCCCACGACGGTCGGTCCATCCGACACCACGGTTGTGGGCGTGATGCGAGGGGCCGTTGATGAGCTGGAGTCCGGTGCGCTCGCGGACGACCCCGCCGCACGCTCCCTCGTTCAGACGACGATTGCGACGGTGCTGCTCAACAGTGGCGAAGAGGTGCTCGCGCAGCAGCTCTTCGACGATGTTCTTGTTGACAGCAGGCGGCGTTTCACAAGCGATCACGAGGAACTCGCGGACGCCATCGCAGACGCGGCGCGCGCGCGAATCGCCACGGGCGACCTTGCGGGGGCAGCACCGCTCGCGGACGAAGCGCTTGCCATGGCCAAACGGATCAGTCCAGGCGACTCGCCGCTTCTCGCCGATGCCATCGGCGTTCAGGCGGAACTTGCCGCTGCGCAGGGGAAGTTGCCCGAGGCTGCTCGGCACGCGGAAGAGGCCGCGTCGATCTGGCTTCGTACTGCTCCAAAGGCCTGGCAAACGGCGCGAGAACTGCAGAAGGTCGCGGACATCTATGACCGTCAGCGCAACTATGCGGATGCGCTGAAGGTTCTTCAGGAAACCCTCAAGATTCGCCGTGCCCTTCACAAGGGCGACCACCCCGACATTGCCGCCGCGCTCATCTCACTCGGCGGGGTTCAGCAGTCTCTGGGGCAGTTGGATGAGGCGAAGAAGAACCTCGAGGACGCGCTCGCTATGCAGCGCGCACTTCACGCAGGTGATCACTGGGCTGTTGCCGATGCCCTGCACAATCTCGCGAGCGTGAAGCAGAGTCTTGGTGAATCGGTCGAGGCCGAACGCCTCTTCCGACAGGCACTCGCCATGAAAGAGCGCATCCACAAAGGCGACGACCCTTCCGTTGCGGCTGGACTTGTAAGCCTCGCACTGGTCGAGCAGTCACTCCGCCGCGAGGACCTCGCAGAGCCCATGCTTGATCGGGCCATCAAAATGCGGCAGAACCTCCACGAGGGCGATCACGAAGCGACGGCGCGTGCGTTCGCGTGCCGTGCATGGGTGCGCTATGACAGGCGCGAATACGACAAGGCAGCGAGCGATTGCAAGACCGCCGTCGAGATGCTTGAACGGCTGTTCCCGTCGGGAAGCGCCGCGCGTGCCGTTGCGATCGCGCTCGATGCGCGAATTGCCGCCCGCATGGGTGATAAGGCAGATGCTCGCAAGAAGATCGAGCAGGCCGTGGCCATGGTCGAGTCCGCGGAGCAGCCCGCTGGAGCGAACACGCGCGTTGTGCTTGAGTTGCGCGACGAAGTCATGCGCTGACCCCTGGCAGCAAGTCTGCCGCAAATGCAAAAGAGTGCTTGACGCGCCCGAGTCGTAAAACTTGGTGAGATAATTTTTGTCTTTTATTTGCAGACATCAAAACTCGGTGCATCTTTCGACACGTCTGGAGGGGGGTGAGGGGCTGAACCCGTTCGCGGTTGGTTCAGAAGCCTCGATTGGAAACCCTCCCATGAAGACTTCACTTGCTTCCCTCGTTGCCGCACTTGCTGTGGCTTCTGCTTCCAACGCAGCCCTTGTGTACGGCGGCGGCACTGAAACGGGCAACCGTTTCAACGCTGGCGCCAATGCCATCGCATACATGAACTGCTTCACCGCCGTGAGTGCAGGCCAAAATCAGCTTGCTTTGGAAAGCGCGATTGTCGGCATCCGACGCATCGCGTCGGCGGGAGCGTTGCTTGATGTCGGCATCAACATCTACGCCGCTGAGATGACCTTCGACGGTACGAACTTTGGCCGCGGTGCCAACACCCTGATCTACTCCTCGGCATCGCTCGGCGGCGGTGCAGCAAGCGTGACCCAACTCGTCAGCACTGGCGCGCTGTCTGGTGTCACCCTGAACCTGGAGACCGCCTCGAACGCTGGCTTTGGCGGCTGGTGGATGGGCGTTGAATTCACGGGTGCCAACGCTGCGAGCACTGCCAATGGATGGCGCGTCGTGAACGCCCCGACAACGGGTGCGTCCGTCAATGGATTCGGGGCGTTCAACCTCAATAACAGCAATGCCTTTCAGGCGTTCTTCGCCTTCGGCACCCCGCCGGGATCGTCTCCGAGCCGCCTGATGGTGGATGTGAACGGCTCGCTGGTGCCCGCTCCAGGCGCGATTGCGCTCCTCGGCGTGGCTGGTCTGGTCAGCCGTCGCCGCCGCTGATGCCAATCTGAATTCCATCGACAGAAGTTCGAAAACCAGCGCCCGCTGCGGAATCCGCGGCGGGCGCTTTCACATGGATCTGTCTCCTCCGGTGCTTCGTAGCCAGCCCCCTCAGCCAAGTGCGCTGCGGCATAGCCGTGCCGGTGCCCACAACGAGGGCTCGGGCGAAAGGAAGGGAGTGCGGCGCGTGTCCTATCCTCCCCACCGCTATGAGCAAGTCGTCCTTCGATCCCGATGCGGCAGCGACTGGTGATGGACTGTTCGGGCTCGACTGCGAGCTGAGCACCGCACGCGTTGTCGTCATCCCTGTGCCATTCGATGCGACCACCAGTTACCGCGCGGGTACAGCACGCGGTCCATCGCATGTTCTCGCTGCAAGTCAGCAGGTGGATCTCGAGGACATCCAGTTTGGCCCCATCTGGGAGGCTGGGATCGCCATGCTTCCCATCTCCCGCGACATCGCTGCACTCTCGCGCCGCGCACGCGCCGCGGCCGAGCCGATCATCCGCGCAGGTGGCGCCAACCCGCGCAACACATCGCATGCGAAGGCCGTGGCTTCCGTGAATGCCGCGAGTGAGAAGGTGAATGCATTCGTCGCGCGCGAGTCGGCACGCATCATCGGGCGTGGCGCGATTCCCGCGGTGCTCGGCGGCGATCACTCGACTCCATTTGGGCTGATCAGCGAACTGTCGCGCCGCCATCCTCGCATGGGCATCCTCCAGATCGACGCACACGCGGATTTGCGCGACCGTTTCGAGGGCTTCTCCTGGAGCCACGCGAGCATCTTTCACAATGTGATGACGCGGCTGCCGCGGGTGAGAAAGCTCGTGCAAGTCGGAATCCGCGATGTGGGTTCGCGTGAAGTCGATTTCGTCCGGCAATCGCGAGGACGCGTACGCACCATCTACGACCAGCGCCTGCGCGACCGCCAGTTTGGCGGCGCCACATGGACTCGGGTTTGCAGGGATGTGATCGCTGCGCTGCCGCAGGAGGTTTACATCTCCTTCGACATCGATGGACTGACGCCTGAGTACTGCCCTGACACGGGAACGCCCGTGCCCGGCGGGCTGACATTTGCCGAGGTGTGCCATTTGATTGAACTGCTGAGCCGCAGCGGCCGCCGCATCCTGGGTTTCGACCTGTGCGAGGTGGCTCCGGATCGGCACGGCGGCGAGTGGAACGGATCCGTTGGCGCTCGGGTGCTTTACAAACTTGCAGGCTGCGCGGTCGCGAGCCAATTGCGCCGCCGACGCGGGTGAGTGGCTCGCATGAATGCCTGTGACTGCGACGAGATGCTCTGAAAACACCACCGCCCCCCGTTGGGCCGGAGGGCGGCAATGGCAGTGGACCGTACTGGACTTGAACCAGTGACCTCCTCCGTGTCATGGAGGCGCGCTAGCCAACTGCGCCAACGGTCCGTTGTTCTGAAGTCTACCGCCGCGCGGCAGTCCGACAACCGGCTCAGCGCGGACTGGCTGCACGCAGGGTCTTGAAGTGCGCAGTGCAGCGGCGAATGCGCGCCAGTGAACTTTCGCGTCCGAGGATCGCGAGCGTGTCGAAGATCGGTGGCGAGACCGTTCCGCCGGCAACCGCCACGCGCAGCGGCTGCGCCACCTTTCCGAGTTGCCCCCCACTGTGCGCGTCTGCGAATGGCTTCACGAGCGCTTCCAAATCGGTCGCGGTCCAGGAGGAATGCGCCTCAAGAATCGGCAGCAGCGACTCCAAGTGATCCGCACCGCACGGCGAGCCATCGAGCATCGCTTTCTGCACCTGTTTGCTCGTCTCCCAACAAAGGTCGTCGTCCGCAAGCATCAGGAAGCGATTGCCTCGGAACATGTCATCGAGCGTCTTGCTGCGTTCTTGGCTTGCGCGCGCAAGCATGGTGAATCCAGCCGGCCCAAGCCGAGCCATGAAGTCGGGGTGGTACATGTTGCCATGCGCTGCGGCGCGCCGTTCAAAATCCTCTGGAGTCATGCCCGTGATGGCATCGCAGTTGAATGACATCAGTTTCACGCGATCGAACTTGGCGGGCGTCTTCACCACACGCTTCGGGTCGAAGTGCGTTCGCAGGAACTCGAGGTCGAACTTCTCGATATCGTTGCCCGGGCTCCAGCCATTGAGTGCAAGGAAGTTGATGATCACCTCAGGCAAGTAGCCCGAGCGCTTGAAGTCGTCGACATTGATTTCCGGCAGCGTCACTCCGATTGCGTCCGCGAGCCGCTGCGCGGCGTCGAGTTCGAGTTGAATGTTCTTGTCGCCGAGCCACGCGTTCCAGACGGTGGCGTCCACTGTCGCCGCTGGCGGCGCGGAGAGCCCTCGCTCGGCGACTGCCTTGCGCAGCGCCTTGTCCTTGTCGCGCTTGCTCATCTTGCTGCCATCGGGATTGCAGATGATCGGCAGGTGCGCATACGCGGGGCGGCGGAATCCGAGCGCATCCTGCAGCAGCATGTGCCGCGCCGTGTTGGTGAAGTGCTCCTGCGCACGCAGCACATGCGTGACCTGCATCAACTGATCATCCACCACCACGGCGAAGTGGTAGGTCGGGAAGCCATCCGCCTTGCGGATCACAAAGTCGTCGATCTCGGTGGCGGGAATGGTGGCTTCGCCGAGCACTTCGTCGCAGATCGTGACATCGTGGCCCGGACACTTCAGACGGATGACCGCCGGCGTTCCTGCGGAAAGTTTCTCCTGCACCTGCGCTGCCGAAAGTTGCAGCGCGGCACGGTCGTAGCGGTACGCGCGTCCACCCGCGGTTGCCGCCTTGCGCTTGGCGTCCAGTTCCGCCGCTGTCTCGAACGCGTAGTAGGCATGCCCCGCGTCGATGAGTCGTTGCAGATGCGCGTTGTAGATGTCGAGGCGTTCGCTCTGGAAATACGGGCCGTGCGCGCCGCCACCTGTCCCCTGCCAGATGGGCCCCTCGTCCCACAAGATTCCCAGCCAGTGCAAGTCCTTGGCGAATCCGATGCTCGCCGCGTCGCTTGACCGCTTCTGATCCGTGTCCTCGATGCGAAGCACGAACCGTCCGCTGCGCCCCTTGGCAAACGCCCAGCAGAACAGCGCCGTTCGTGCGCCACCCACATGCAAATGCCCCGATGGGCTTGGCGCGAATCGCGTGACGATGGCGGACGAGTCGTTCATGGCAAATGGGGCTCTTCGCGGCACATTCCTACCATGCCCCCGCCATGGACCTCGACCGTGCGCTCGGTGAATCACCTGCGATGCTCGGTGTCCTTTCGGACAGCCACGGTGAATCGAAGCGCACGCAATTCGCTGTGGAGACGCTGTTGAGCGCTGGCGCGATCCACATCATCCACTGCGGGGACTTTGAAACACCACGTTGCCTCGACCAACTCGCAGGACTCCATGCGCACGTCGTCTTTGGGAACAACGATGACCCTGCAGAACTCACCTCGTATGCAGAGGATCTGGGTATTCAGGTGCATCACCCCGCGGGCGAACTGGATTTCGACGGTGTCCGAGTCGCATTCACGCACGGTCACATCGCGAGCGCGGTTGATGCGGCGATTGAACGGCGCGTGCCGTGGCTGTTCGTCGGTCATTCGCACACGGCCATGGACACGCAAGTTCACGGCACTCGCATGGTGAACCCAGGTGCGTTGTCCCGCGCTCATCCGTACACCGTCGCGCTCGTCTGTCCCGTCAGCGGGCTTGTCAAGTTCATCCCGATTCCCTGAGAGCACCCCAGACCATGCCAGACCCCGCCTCACCAATCCCTCTTCTCGTGTTGCTTGCGAACTTTGCATCGACATGGGCAATGGCTGGGCTTATCTGGACTGTGCAGTGGGTGCACTATCCATTGTTCGCATCCGTGGGGACCGATTCATTCATGCGCTATCAGGCAAGTCATGTTTCGCGCATCACCCCGCTTGTCGGTCCTTTGATGCTGGTGGAACTCGGCACCTCCGTCGCGCTCCTGATGATTCGACCCTCCGCTTTGCCCGCACCCCTCGTGTGGGGTGGTGTCCTCTGCGTACTTGTGGCGTGGGTTGCGACGGCCGTGTTTTCCATTCCCGCACACCATGTGCTCGGCGCGGGATTCGATGCGGCTGCGCATGAGCGGCTCGTGTCCACCAACTGGATCCGCACGCTCGCCTGGACTGCACACGCAGCGATCGTGACCATCCTCGTGTGGAAGTGCCTGCAGCCCGTGCGAGAGGGATCCTGACTCCATGACAAAGCACCACCGCCGGCGACGCCGCAGCAAACTCAATCATCCGATCGGTACGCCCGCTGGATTGCTTCGCCCTGCAGTCGGTGCGACGGATGGGAAGGTGGAGTGTCACCATTGGAACGGCACGCACTGGGTGCACGATGCGACGCCCACCATCGCCACCATGGAGGCGCTCCATGCGCGCGGCACGGCCTGTTGGATCAACTACGACTCCGTTCCGAGCCTCGACACGCTGCTCGCCCTCAAGCGGATTTTCGCCCTGCATCCGCTTGCGATGGAGGATGTGCAGCACCCGCCGCGCCGCGCGAAGGTGGAACCCTTTGGGCAGGTCCTCTTTGCGCTCCTTCCCGCCCCAGACCCCGCCGCGGGCGATCTGGAGACGGAGCAGTTGTCGCTGTTTCTCGGCACCAACTTCGTCCTGACAATCGGCGAACGCCCCGGCGGCGACTGTCTGCAGCAGGTGCGTCGCCAACTCACGCACGATGTGAGCGGGGTCTATGCGGGCTCGGCAGCTGAACTGTGCTTTGCGATTGTTGACAGCGTCATCGATCGCTACTTCCCCCTCGTGACGCGCGTTGGGGATCGCCTTGATGCGATCGAAGAGCACATCATGACGGCTCGTCGACCGATTGATCTGAATCTCGTGCGAGCGGTCAAGTGGGATATCCACCGCTTGCGTGCGGCAATGTGGCCAATGCGCGATGCGGTCACGGCGCTCATGACAATGGAGGCGCACTTTGACATGGAGCGGCGGCTGCTGCTCCGCAGTGCGCTCGACCATGTCATCCGCCTCACGGACCAGTTGGATTCCGAGCGGATGATGGCAAGCGAAATCTCCGATATCGCGCTCGCCATGGTCAATGTACGCATCGGCGAGGTCACGAAGGTGCTGACTGTCATCGCCACCATCTTCATTCCCATGACCTTTCTCGCCTCGGTCTACGGCATGAATTTCCGGTTCATGCCTGAGTTGGAGTGGCGATGGGGCTATCCCGCGGTTCTGGGTGCGATGGCGCTGGTGGCCATTGGAAGTCTGATTGCCTTCCGCCGCCGCGGATGGATCGGGCGCTTGGAACGCAGGGACGAATTGGGATCACCAGAGAAACCCGCAAGAAACTGACCCTGTTTGGCACTTGCGCCAAACGGGTCGTTCGCCGATGATGGTGGATCGGTTTGTCGGCGAGGTGCCGCGAACCGAGGCGCCCAGTCTGGAATTCCCAAACAGAGAAAGAGCCAAGGACACTGCCATGAGCAAGCCGGCTGCAGCCTTCATGAACAAGCACACCGCTCCCCGCGCGTCAGACTATTTCGGATCGCTCACCTTCAGCGGCGATGTGATGCTGAAGCGACTTCCTCCTCAAGTGTTCATGAACCTCCAGCGCACGGTGCAGAGCGGGCTGCCGCTCGACCGCTCGATCGCGAACACCGTGGCGTCCGCGATCAAGGACTGGGCGCTTGAGCATGGCGCGACGCACTACTGCCACTGGTTCCAGCCGCTGACCGGATCGACCGCAGAAAAGCACGATGCATTCCTTTCACCCACAGGCGATGGCGGTGCGATCGAGAAGTTCTCGGGTGATGCGCTCATTCAGGGCGAACCGGATGCGTCGAGTTTTCCATCCGGCGGCATTCGCGACACATACGAGGCGCGTGGCTACACCGCATGGGACGCGACAAGTCCCGTGTTCCTGCTTCGTGGCGCCGATGGACACAAGACGCTCTGCATACCAACGGCGTTCGTCTCGTGGACGGGCGAGGCGCTTGATCAGAAGACGCCGCTGCTGCGCTCGATCGATGCCGTGTCGAAGCACGCACTTCGACTGGTGAAGCTGCTTGGCGATACCAAGGCAACGAACGTCATTTCAACGCTCGGCTGCGAGCAGGAGTACTTCCTTGTCGACCGAGATCTTTTTCGCGAGCGGCTCGATCTCCTGATCTGCGGTCGCACGCTGATCGGCGCACAGGCGCCCAAGGGGCAGCAACTCGAAGACCACTACTTCGGCGCGATCCCCGAGACCGTGCTCGCGTTCATGACCGAGTGCGAAGAGCGTCTGTTTGAACTCGGCATCCCCGTGAAGACGCGCCACAACGAAGTGGCGCCGCGCCAGTTCGAACTCGCGCCCACGTTCGAGAGGGCGAATGTGGCTGTCGATCACCAGATGACCGTCATGCATGTGCTGCGGTCCGTGGCGCGCCGACATGGATTCGAGTGCCTGCTGCATGAGAAGCCCTTCGCAGGCATCAACGGCTCGGGCAAGCACAACAACTGGTCGCTGTCGACCGATACGGGTTCCAACCTGCTGGACCCGCGCGATGAGACGCACTCGAACATGCAGTTCCTGGTGTTCCTCGCCGCGGTCATCCGCGCCGTCGATCTCCACGCGGACATTCTTCGTGCATCGATCGCTTCGGCGCACAACGATCACCGACTCGGCGCGAACGAGGCGCCGCCCGCGATCATGTCGATCTACCTCGGAGAGATGCTGACGGACATCCTTGATCAACTTGAGCGCGGCGAGGCGAAGCGCTCGAACAAGGGCGGCGAGCTCGACCTCGGCGCACGAACGCTGCCGCAGATTCCCCGTCATTCGAGCGACAGAAATCGCACCAGTCCCTTTGCGTTCACAGGGAACAAGTTCGAGTTCCGTGCGGTCGGGTCGTCGCAGTCCGTGGCGTGGCCGAACACCGTTCTCAACACGATGGTTGCCGAGAGTCTCGACTTCATCGCAACTGCACTCGAGAAGAAGCTGGGCAAGAACCCGCCTGCCGCAAAACTCGAAGCGGCGGTGCGTGCGTTGCTGAAGGACCTTGTGAAGGAACATCGTCGCGTGTGCTTCGATGGCAACGGCTACAGTGCGGAGTGGCACGCCGAGGCGGCGAAGCGTGGGCTTCCCAACTTCCCATCGACGGCGGAGGCCCTCCCGGCGCTGCTGACCAAGAAGGCGCAAAAGCT
>VGYQ01000022.1 GCA_016872915.1 Planctomycetota bacterium
TCCGCATCATGCTCGTCTGGCAGGATCGGTGGTGCTTCGGCCTTGTTGAACACCTCCAGTTCCTCAGCGACCAGTTCCACTTCGCCGCTCGCGAGTTTGGGGTTCGCGCCACCCGTACGAATGCGAATCTTTCCGCGCACGCCGATGACATCCTCACGGCGCACGGCTCGCGCGCGTTCCATCAACTCCTCGGGTGCGCCCTCAAAGACAACCTGTGCAAGACCTTCCTTATCGCGAAGGTCGACAAAGAACAGTGCTTTGCCTTGCTCGCGGTAGGTGTTGGCCCACCCGCAAAGTGCAGCGGTCTTTCCGGCATCCGACGCTCGCAGTTGTCCACAGAAGTGGGTTCGCTTGATCATGGCTGTGTTGTGCCTCTTGGCAGAGTCGAGCGGGGGATCCTACCGACACGGCATGCCATCCACGGGTTACCCTTTGCGCACGATGGCGCAGATCGCGTCCGACAGGCGAGCAACCGTGCTGTTCACCGCGTTCGAGCCGTCAGGCGATGCGCACGCCGCTCCCGTGATTGCCGCGCTCGCGCAGCGCGATCCATCGGTCCGCATCGCGGCCTGGGGCGGTCCGCGCATGCGTGCGGCCGGTGCAGAGATGCTGGGCATCACAGCCGAGGATGGCGCGATGGGGCTTGCCGGGATCGCCAAGATCGGGCTCGTGCGCCGCGTTCGCGCGGCTGCCGTCGCTTGGTCGCGCGAGAATGCCGTCACCGTGCATGTGCCCGTGGACAGTCCCGCCGCGAACTTCCCTGTGGTTCGGGCGCTTCGCCCACTCGGAGTCAAGACCGTTCACCTCGTGGCGCCGCAACTCTGGGCGTGGGGTGGGTGGCGAATTCGAAAGTTGCGGCGCCGAACGGATCTTGTGCTGTGTCTGCTTCCATTCGAGCAGGAGTGGTTTCGATCGCGCGGCGTACCCGCGGCGTTCATCGGGCATCCCGTGATGGAGCGGCAGCTCGATGCAGCGCGGCTGGATGCCGATGCGCTTCGGTTGCCGAGCGGCTCGCCGCGCATCGCGATGCTGCCGGGCAGCCGGAGCCAAGAGTTGCACGCGAACCTTCGTTCGCTTGTGGAGACGTTTGCGCGCCTGCGTCAATCGCATGGGAAGGCGGTGTGTGTTCTTGTCGCGGCGAATGAGAACCTCCGTCAACTCGCTCAGCAGATTGTCCCCGCGATGCCGAGTGGGATGCATGTGCAGGTCGGTGGGCTCGATGCCGTTCTGCATTGGTGCGATCTGGCGCTGAATGTGTCCGGAACAGTGTCACTCGATGTGGCGCTTCATGCCAAGCCCATGGTGGGCGTGTACCGGATTTCCGCGCCCTCGCTTGCCGTCTCGCGTCTGCTGCTGCGATCACCCGTTCGACTGCTCCCCAACATCATCGCCGGTCGCAAGATCGTGCCCGAGTTCGTGCCCACAACGGCAGGTCCGGAGGCGTTTGCGGCTGCCGCCGATTCACTGATTCGAGATTCACACGCAGCCGACGAGGCGCGGGCAGCACTCCGCTTGGTGGCGCAGCTTTTCGTGGGGCATGACTCAGGTTTCGAGGCCGCGGCGTTGATCGACCATGTCTGCCGCGGCGGCAGCACCGCGGCAATGGTGCTTGACTCGGTGGTGTCTGCGGCGCGTCCCTCGCAGGCCACGGCGCACGGCAAGGCTTCACCGTAGCATCCCATGAACCCCCGATGAAACCCCTCTCCATGATCGTCGCTGCAGGCGTCTCACTGGTGATTGCAGCAGCATCCGCCGCACAGAACGGCACCATCAAGATCGTCAGCAGCCTGCCACGCACGGGCAGCGCCAATGCGCAGACGGGGACAATCGTGAACGGCATCAAGATGGCGATTGCCGAGGTTGGCGGCAAGATCGATGGATACGAAATCGCCTATGAGGACTGGGACGATGCGAGCCCGCAGCGCGGCAACTGGGATCCGACTGTCGAAGCGCAGAACGCCAACAAGGCTGTGGTCGACAGCACGATCGTGGGCTACATCGGCACATTCAACAGTGGTGCAGCGAAGATCTCGATGCCGCAACTGAACCGCGCCGGACTGGTGATGATTAGCCCAGCGAATACCTACTCGGGGCTCACAAAGCCGGGGCTCGGAGAGGCGAACGAGCCGGCGATCTATCGACCTTCAGGCAAGATCAACTACTTCCGAGTCGTCCCAACGGACGATTTGCAGGGAGCCGTTGCCGCGGAGTTTGTCGCGGCGTCCGGGGCCAAGCGCGTGTTCGTGCTGCACGACCGCGAGCTCTACGGCAAGGGCATCGCCGAGGTATTCGAGCGGCGCGCGAAGGAGCTTGGGATGGAAGTCGCTGGCCTGGAGGGCATCGACACCAAGGCGGCGAACTACAAGTCGCTTGCGCAGAAGGTCAAGTTTGCCAAGAGCGATGCCGCATTCTTCGGTGGTACCACGCAGACCAACGCCGGGCAGGTGGCAAAGGATCTGCGCAGCGCGGGATTCACCGGGATGTTGGTGGTACCGGATGGCTGCTGTGAGGAAGCCTTCATACAAGCTGCGGGAGCCAAGAATTTGGAGGGCAACACGTTCGTCACGTTCGGTGGGCTGCCACCGGCGGAACTGACAGGTCGCGGCGCGCAGTTCCGAGATGCCTATCACAAGATGTACAACGCCGAGCCCGAGGCGTATGCGGTTTACGGGTACGAGTGCGCTCGTGTGCTGCTCGACGCGATTCGCCGTGCGTCTACGAAGGATCGTGCTGGTGTCTTGCAAGCGGTTGCCCAGACCAAAGAGTTCGATGGGGCGCTCGGCACCTGGAGTTTCGATGCCAATGGCGACACAACAAATCGGGTGATGAGCATCAATGCCGTGAAAGACGGCAAGTTCGTGTTCGTCAAGCGCGCGGGCGATGCATCCGCATCGGGTGCAGCCAAGGGTTCAGAAACCCCTTCGGACGCCCCTGCGCGTTGAGCGTGATGCCTGTGCGCCCTCGTTGGCGCAGGGTCGTCTGAGGAGTCGGTGCGAAAGCATGGAACTCGAATTCTTCCTGCAGCAGCTGATCACCGGCCTTTCCAACGGCATGATCATTGCGCTGATCGCCATCGGCTACACGATGGTGTACGGAATCATCGAGCTCATCAACTTCGCGCACGGTGATCTGTTCATGCTCGGGTCCTTTCTCGCGCTCACGATTCTCGGTGCGCTTGGAATGGATGCATGGGCGGGGGGTGGGACATGGGGCGGGGTGCTCTTGCTGCTGTTGTCCTGCGCCGTGTTCTGCGCCGGACTGAACTGGACCATCGAGCGCGTCGCATACCGGCCGCTTCGCGCGTCGGGGAAGCTCTCGCTGCTCGTCAGCGCCATTGGTGCAAGTTTCATCCTCGTCAATCTTGGGCTGTTTTGGGGTGGTCTTCCCATGGACGTCTTTGCAGGCGGTGTCGCAGCTGCTGCGCCCAAAGATTTCCCTCCACTCGTTCCCAACACGAACCTGCTCGGTGCTGATTCGCTGGTGCAACTGACGCCGAAGGATCTTCTGGTCGTCGGCGTCACGCTGCCGCTCATGCTCGCACTGACTTGGATCGTCACGCGCACGCGCTTGGGGAAGGCGATGCGGGCGACCGCGCAGAATCCCATCGCTGCGCGCCTGATGGGGATCGATACCGACCGCGTCATCGGTGCGACCTTCCTGATTGGCGGTGCCCTTGGAGGATTCGCGAGCGTGATCTATGCGCTCTATAACAACACCATCTCCTTCCAGATGGGATACCGCGCAGGCATGGATGCGTTTACGGCAGCCGTGCTCGGTGGCATCGGCAGCATGCCGGGGGCGGTCGCCGGTGCGATCGTCATCGGACTCGTGCGCGCCATGAGCGATGGCTATCTCGAAACGCGTTGGACCAACACGATCGTGTTCGGGATTCTGGTCTTGATCCTCATCTTCCGTCCAAGCGGTTTGCTCGGTTCGCGTGCGAAGGAGAAAGTGTGATGCGCGCGCGCGTGAACCCGATCCTGATCTTCTTCGCCGTGGCCGCGGCACTGCCCATGTTCTTTGGTGCTACGGGCCTTTTCTACGACGCATTCCAGTCGATCTTCGTGTTTGCGCTCGTGGGTCTTGGCCTGAACATCATCACGGGATTCACGGGCATGCTCAACCTCGGCATGGCGGCTTTCATGGCCATTGGTGCCTACGGCTTCGCCATCCTGACCTGCGATATCTATCCATTCCAAGTGGGCTTCTGGTGGGGACTGCTACTGTCGGGCGCCATTGGTGCGCTCGCTGGGTTCTTGCTGGGTGCACCGACACTGGGGTTGAGCGGCGATTACCTCGCGATCGTGACGATGGGTTTCGGCGAAATCACGCTGGATGTGCTGAAGAACCTGGAAGTCATCACGAAGGGCACCCAAGGGATCAATCCGCTGCCGCGCCCGACGATCGGTGGATGGACGATCGAGCTGCAGGATGAGCGCAGTTGGTACTACCTGCTGCTTCTGATTCTCGCGGTGGCGGTGCTGCTGGTGCGTCGGCTCGAACGCAGCCGAACGGGGCGAGCATGGCTTTCGATTCGCGAAGACGCGCTCGCGAGCCAGTGCATGGGCATTCCACCAAAGCGCACTCGCATGATCGCGTTCGCGACAGGGAGTGCAGTGGCCGCCATCGGCGGCGCGCTGTTTGCGGCGCTGCTCAGTTCAACCGGTGAACCGAACTCATACGACTTCCAAGTGTCGATCCTTGCGCTGTGCATCATCATTGTTGGCGGCATGGGCAGTATCGCTGGCACGCTGGTCGGTGCTGTCGTGATGGTCGGCATGAACGCCATCGTGCTCGTGAAACTTGCGGACTGGTTCGGCTCGCGCGAGCAGAGCTCATCCTCCAATGTCCTGGCAAGCCCCAACAACTGGAAGTACTTGATCTTCGGACTTGCGCTCATTCTGGTTGTGCGCCTGAAGCCCGAGGGTCTGTTGCCGCCGCGTCTTGAGGGCGGTACACCGGCGCTGCCGCCCGACGCCTCCAAGCCGAAGTCGGGAGTTTCGATCGGTGGGGGAGGCGCATGAGTCTCCTGGAAGTGCGGGACATCACGATGCGCTTCGGCGGGCTCACCGCAGTCGATGGGGTCACTTTCGACGTGCGGCAGGGGGAGATCCTTGCCGTGATTGGCCCCAATGGAGCCGGCAAGACAACGCTGTTCAATGCGATCACGGGGGTCTACGAGCCCACGCAAGGGAGTGTGAAGTTCCGCGGTTCACAGGTCAGGCGCAATCCCGATCTGCAACTCGTCGTACGCGCAGCGCTTGTCGGCATTCTTGGAGCGATCACCACCTTCGTTGCACTGAACGTGCAGGAGATCTGGACGGCGGCGATCGAAGCGAACTATCTGCTCGACACACCGTTCCCTTGGAGCAAAGCGCTCCGGGACGGATGGAGCACCGCCCGCGCTGTACCGCTGGCCTGGGGAGTTGTTCCTGCAGTCGTGGGGGGCATGCTCGGTGCTGCCACAGTGCTCGCTCTCTGGCAACGCCTTCGCCGCACGCCCGATCTGATCGCGCGCGCGGGGCTCGCCCGCACCTTTCAGAACATCCGTCTGTTCACGGATCTGAGCCTGATTGAGAATGTGCTGGTCGGCATGGATAGCCGTTTGAAGTGTGGATACTGGACGAATGTGCTGCGTCTGCCTGCCTTCATGCGCGAGCGTTCGCAGAGCGCCGCAGAGGCGATGGAATTGCTCGCATTCGTTGGGCTCGCCGATCGTGCGCATGCGGCGGCAGGGAGTTTGCCCTACGGACATCGGCGCCGTCTGGAAATCGCACGTGCGCTTGCAAGTCAGCCTGCTGTGCTGCTGCTCGATGAGCCTGCCGCAGGCATGAACCCATCCGAAGTGACTTCGCTGATGCAGCTGATACGCCGCGTGCGGGATCGCGGCGTCACGGTGATCCTCATTGAGCACCATATGAAATTGGTGATGGGCATCAGCGACCGCATCGTTGTGCTGCAGTACGGGCGCAAGATTGGCGAGGGAACGCCGCAGGAGATTCAGGCAGACCGCCGCTGCATTGAGGCATATCTCGGCGCGGAGGACGGACTGTGAGTGATCTCATGCTCGAAGTGAACGCCCTCGAAGTTCGCTACGGCGCTGTGCATGCGCTGCGTGGAGTTTCACTGGATGTACGGCGAGGCGAAATCGTCTCACTCATCGGCACGAATGGCGCAGGAAAGAGTTCGACGCTGATGGCGATCTCAGGCATCGTGCGTGCGAGCGCAGGTGGCATCGCATTCGAAGGGCAGGGAATTTTGGGCCGTCCTGCGCACGAGATCGTCGCCTGCGGACTGGCACAGGTACCCGAGGGGCGCCGCGTCTTTCCGCGACTGACGGTGCGAGAGAATCTTGAGATGGGCGCGTTCCTGCAGCGCGGACCGATCGGCACGGATCTGGACCGGGTCCACGCGCTCTTTCCCGTCCTGCAGGAACGTTCAAAGCAGCTTGCAGGAACGCTCTCGGGTGGTGAACAGCAGATGCTCGCGATCGGTCGTGCGTTGATGGGTCGTCCAAGACTCCTGATGATGGACGAACCGAGCATGGGCATTGCGCCGATTCTGGTGGCGCGCATTTTTGAGGCGATCCGTGAGTTGAATCGGCAAGGGTTGACGGTGTTGCTCGTCGAGCAGAACGCGCGCGCCGCACTTCGACTCTCGAACCGGGCCTTCGTTGTCGAAGACGGTCGCACGACGATCACAGGGTCGGGCAGCGAGCTGCTGCATGATGAGCGGATCGCCAGCGCCTACCTAGGTGGCACCTGACGCTCCGCGCATTCACCATTCTTCGATGCCGCTCTGGTGGACTTCCGCGGCACTGCGGCGCGGCGGCAAATCGCCGAGTTCCTCGGGGCGATCGTCATACGCGACGCGGTCCACCGAATAGAACCCATCGCACCGCCACGACGGGAGGTGATGCTCGAAGTGTTCGTTCACAAGCCTTTCCATCTGGCTCAAACTTCCCGCCGTTGCCCAAATCGTCACGTATCCACCCTTGTTGGGGCGGTCATGCCGCGTCGCGAGCACAATCGCATGCCACAATACGAGCCCGAGTTTGCGCCCGGTGTCATCCACGTTTGCGTCGGGGTCTACATCAAGCTCCAGCCGCCAGGCGTCACGAAGTTGCAGGAGGATTTCATCGAGGTCTGGGCTCTGATCGTCGAGCACCTGCAGGACTTCACGAAGCTGGGAGGGTGGCTCTTCCGAGTGTTCAAGATCGTGCGGCCATGTCTCCAGCACTTCTCGTACGCCATGGCGTGCCAGCATGGACTCGACTTGTCGCCGCATCGAGATCGGTACGTTGATCAGCAGCCCTTTCCAGGTATCGAGGAATACCTCCACGAACGGTTGCTCTGCGTTGGCTCCAGCGCCGATCGATCCGTCCTCAAGCAGCAGCTGCTCGTAGTGATCCCAGACTCGCAGGAACTGTTCGCGTCCGATCGGCTCGGTGCCGAGATAGATGTCCAGCGCGCGGTACGCGTCGCGTGAACCGATCTCCACGATCGGTGTGACTTCCGAGGGCAGAAATCCGAATGCATCCCGGATGAGTGCGCCGAGACGATCGTGGCTGATGACCACATGGAACGCGTACGTGTCTGGGTCACCATCCTCACCCGGGCAGTACTCGAGCGTGTAACCCTGCTGCGGCGCGGGCAGCGAGATCGGTTCGATCCCGAGCGGAAACTTGTAGCCCTCGACCTCGGAGCGTGTCAGATCGCTGCGCAGCTCATACTCCCGCATCCCGTTGATAGTACGCCCCATGCGCTCCGCCAAGAAGCCCCCGATCACGCGCGTGCTCAATCGCATGGAGCAACCACGTCCACTCCGCGAGCAGATAGGGGATGCCTAAGCGTGTATGAAGTGTCCGAATGGTGGTGTGCACAGATTCTGCGAGCGGTTCCTGCCATGCGCGCGCCGTGCTGTCGCAGTGGTAGGTACGGCAGCCTGTCGGTCGCGTGCCGTGGATGGTGCACATGGTCCCACCGAGGAATGTGCAGGAGCCGCGGTCGAGAGCACGTGCGGCCTCATCGGCGTGAAGCGTGCGACCTGTCCGCTGGAGCGTCCAAAGAGCCTCCAGTCCCGTGACTGCAAGCAGATGTCCATGTTCGCGAAAGCGGCAGCATCGTCCAGATGCGACGCAAAGCGGTCGGTGGACAGCCGTGACATCATCGATGTGCACGTGGAGTGCACGCAGGCAGTCATCGACATCACAGTGAGCCGCAGCGATCGCCCACTGTTGGATCCATGCGTCGGAGGGTTTCTCTTGGGGAATAAGCGGGTGCACGGCGCGTTTCACCACGGCGCCGAAGCATTGTCCGCATCATCCTGTCCGCGGAGAATGCGGATCTGTTCGACGGGAATCAGCGTCCCAGCATCCATGCCTGGGCAAGGCGTGCGATCCTTGGCGGCGCGCCACGACCGCGCACTGCGGATGTTGTCGCTCCAGAAAGGCCATGTTCGGCACTGCGTGGGGCGAGCGAGATACACGCGGCACAGCGCCTTGCCAGGCTGCGTGGTGCGATCGAGAAACTCGCAGTCAAAGCCGTGCTCCGTTTCGTGCTCGTTCAAGGAACGGCGCCCCGCAATCACGCGTGAGTGGCGCCGCAGGAACTCATCGGTCGTGATCCCGAGCACCGCGGCCATTTCGGCGGCTTCTGCATCCGTGTGCCAGACCGCACCGGGTCCACCCGTGCAGCAGTTGCCACACTGCGTACAGGAAAAGCGCAACCCGTCCTGATACCAGGGGGCGTCAGCCGGTTGCCGCTGCGAGTCGGCCATGGCGCTGCTTCCGACGGGGTGGTCTCAATCCTCGTCGCCGTCGCTCTCGTCGTCCGAGGACTCCGAATCTTCGGCACTGATGTCCCCTGACTCCACGGCGACTGCAGCCTCCTGAATGGTGGGTGCAGTCCCGCGGCGATCCGCTCCGAGTTCCTCAGCAGCACGTGCGGCGGAAGCCATTTCCGAGGCCTCGGAGTAGTCGTACTCATAGCCCTCGACGAGTGGTTTGACGACCATGCTCGTGTAGGCATCGAAGCCCGTTCCCGCAGGAATCAGGTGTCCGAGCAGAACATTCTCCTTCAGTCCGACGAGCGTGTCGACGGCTCCCTTGAGTGCAGCTTCGGTGAGAACCTTGGTGGTCTCTTGGAAGCTTGCGCCTGAGAGGAAGCTCTCCGACTGCAGCGAGGCTTTGGTGATGCCAAGCAGCAGGGTTCGCGCGCGTGCTGGCTTCGGCCTGCGCGTCTTCGCGGGGGTCTTCCCCGCAAGTTCCGCTTCGGCGTTCGCCTGCTTTGCTTCGTCCTTTGTGACGAGCGTTCCTTTGACCAGAGTGGTACCGCCACCATCTTCCACGCGCAGGCACTGCGCGAGTCGATCATTCACTTCGCGGAATACATACCGCTCGACCACATCGTTGGGCAGCAGATCGCTGTCTCCAACATCCACGACGCGAACTTTCGCGAGCATCTGCCGCAGCACGACTTCGATGTGCTTGTCGGAAATAGGCACGCCCTGCGCGCGGTACACATTCTGCACTTCTGTGAGCATGTAGCGGTAGAGCTCATCCTCGCCCTTAATGGCGAGAATTTCAGAGGGGGTCAGTGCGCCTTCGGTCAGCGGATCACCCGCCTCGATTTCGTCGCCTGAGTGCACGAGCAGGCGCTTGCCTTGCAGCACGTAGTGGTCCTCGGCCAGCTCTTCCTTCGCACCTTCGGCATGCACGCGGATGGTCATCTTGCCGCGTCGTTCGTTCGGCAGCAGCTCGACGCGCCCTGAGATGCGTGCGAGCACTGCAGGATCGCGCGGGATCCGCGCCTCGAAGATCTCAGTCACGCGGGGGAGACCACCGACGATGTCGGCCGAGCGCGCCGCACCCTTGGGAGTGAACGCGATGCGCTGACCAGCTTCAATCTGCTGACCGTCCCGAACTTCGATGTGTGCCTTCGCCGGGAGATGGTGGAGGTCGAGCACCTTGCCGCTTGCATCTTCGATCGTGATGCGCGGATGCATTTCACCCTTGTGCTCAATGACGACCATTTCTTCCTTGTTGGCCTTGCGCTCGATGCGCACGGTCTCGCCCTCTTCGATGTCGCGGAACTGAATCTTTCCGCTCTTCTCGGCGAGAATCGGCGACACATGCACGTCCCATTCGAGGACTGGCTGGCCCTTCTTGACTTCACTTCCTGATGCAACCAGAAGACTGGCACCGTAAGGAACCTTGTACTTTTCGAGTTCGCGCCCCTTGGCGTCGAGGACGCGCACTTCGCCAGTCTTTCGCAGCGCGATGCGCTTTGTCCCGTCGCCTTGGATTGGAACGTCACCGCAGTCCACAAACTCCACGCGACCGGCCTGCGTGACTTTCCACTGGTTCTCCGTTGTGGCGCTGACCGCGATACCACCCGTGTGGAACGTTCGCATCGTCAACTGAGTGCCTGGTTCGCCGATGGACTGCGCAGCAATGATGCCGACCGCCAGTCCCTCTTCGACCATGCGTCCTGTCGACATGTCCATGCCGTAGCAGGTGGCGCAGACGCCACGGGGGGTCAGGCAGGTGAGCGGGCTTCGGACATACACCGTTCGAACGCCCATGTCCTCGATCTGTCGGGCCTTCTCGAGCGTGATGATCTCATTCTTCGCAACGATCGTCTTGTCGGTGCGCGGATCCACGATGCTTTCGCAACTGGTTCGGCCCTTGATGATGTCGCGAAGCGGAACGTCAATCTCCTCGCCCTTGTAGATCGCTTCCTTCGCAATGCCCTTGTTCTGACCGCAGTCATGCTCGATGACCACGACGGATTGCGCCACGTCACACAGCTTGCGCGTGAGGTAGCCGGAGTCCGCGGTCTTGAGCGCCGTATCGGAGAGTCCCTTGCGCGCGCCGTGCGTGGACGAGAAGTACTCGATCACGGACAGTCCTTCACGGAAGTTCGACTTGATCGGCGTTTCCATAATCTCGCCGCTCGGCTTCGCCATCTGTCCGCGCATGCCCGCGAGCTGCTGCATCTGGGTCTTGTTGCCTCGCGCGCCCGAATCCATGAACATGTACACCGGGTTCATGTATCGAGCATTTCGCGCGGCACCCGATGGCTTGCCCGGCACATTGCCGGCCACAAGCGCGCTCGATGCGGTCGAAGTGCGTCGGTCGTTCTTCAGCGACTCGAGCACCATTGCGGAAAGTGCATCACGGCACTGCGCCCACGCGTCCATCACGCGGTTGCGGCGTTCGTCGTCGGTGGTGTTGCCATCTTCATAGGCCGAACGAGCCAAGTCCACCTTGCGCTGGCTCGCCTCAATGAGGCGTTCCTTGTCCGCAGGAATGCTGAGGTCGGTGATGCCGAAGGAGAGACCACTGGTGGTGCTCGCCTTGAATCCCGTTTCCTTGAGCGCGTCGAGCAGTTCAATGGTCGCACCCTTGCCAAGTCGCGCAAAGGTGTCGTCGATGACACGAGCTGCGCCCTTCTTGCCGAGTGCGCAGTTGTAGAAGGGCATGCCATCCGACAAAATCTGCGAGAACACCACGCGGCCAACGGTCGTGCGAAGACGACGGTTCGCAGGCGTTGCCACGGGAGCGTCGCCAGCGGCTTGAATCACTTCGCTGAATCGCTCCAGTCGCACCTCGACCCACTCATGAACGCCGATCTTGCCCAGATCATGCGCGAGCATCATTTCCTGCACGCTGCTGAAGGCAGGCACCTTCGCGTTTGCGGCGGGCTTATCGATGGGCGCTGCAGTCAAGAAGTACACGCCCATCACGATGTCCTGCGATGGACTGACGATGGGATTGCCGTTGGCAGGGGAGAAAATGTTGTGCGTGCTCATCATGAGCACCTGCGCCTCCACTTGCGCCTCGACCGAGAGCGGCAAGTGAACTGCCATCTGATCGCCGTCAAAGTCTGCGTTGTAGGCGGTGCACACGAGCGGGTGCACCTTGATGGCATTGCCTTCCACAAGCACAGGCTCGAACGCCTGAATACCCATGCGGTGGAGCGTGGGCGCTCGATTCAGGAGCACGGGGTGGTTGCGCGTGACCTGATCCAGGATGTCCCACACTTGGCTGTCGCGCCGCTCGAGCATGCGCTTCGCGCTCTTGATGGTGTCGGCGAGCCCATGCTCCTTGAGTTTGCGGATGATGAACGGCTGGAAGAGCTCGAGCGCGATCTTCTTGGGAAGACCACACTGCCAGAGCTTCAACTCGGGGCCGACCACGATGACCGAGCGAGCCGAGTAATCGACGCGCTTGCCGAGAAGATTCTCACGGAATCGACCCTGCTTGCCCTTGATCATGTCGGTGATCGACTTCAGCGGGCGATTGCTTGAACCGAGCACCGGTCGACGGCAGCGACCATTGTCGAACAATGCATCCACCGCCTGCTGCAACATGCGCTTCTCGTTGCGGATGATGACCTCGGGTGCATTGAGATCCATCAGCTTCTTGAGGCGGTTGTTGCGGTTGATGATGCGCCGGTAGAGATCGTTCAGATCGCTTGTCGCAAAGTTTCCGCTCTGGAGCAGCACAAGCGGACGGAGTTGCGGCGGGATCACGGGCACGACATCGAGCACCATCCACTGTGGGTCGTTCTGCGAACCACGGATCTGCTCCACGATCTTCAGTCGCTTGGAAAGATCCTTTGCCTTCTGCTTGCTGCGAGTCTCCGCCAGTTCCGTCCGAACTTCAGTCGCAATGGCATCGAGATCGAGCAGGGCGGGGGAGAGAAGTTCGCGGATCGCCTCCGCACCCATCATCGCGGTGAACTTCCCCGGATACTTCGTCGAGTAGTCGCGGAACTCATCGTCCGTGAGCACCTGCTTGAACTCCAGATCTGTCGAACCAGGATCGGTCACAACGTAGTCTTGGAAATAGACGATCTTCTCGATATCGCCGGTGCGCATGCCGAGCAGCGTTCCGAGGCGACTTGGCAGCGCCTTGAAAAACCAAATGTGAACGGCAGGCGCCGCGAGATTGATGTGCCCCATGCGCTTGCGGCGCACGCGTGAATGGGTGACCTTCACGCCACAGCGGTCACAGATGATGCCCTTGTACTTCGTGCCCTTGTACTTGCCGCATGCGCACTCGTAGTCCCGCTCTGGACCGAAGATTCGCTCGCAGAAAAGACCGTCTCGCTCCGGGCGATAGGTGCGATAGTTGATCGTCTCTGGCTTCTTGACCTCGCCGAAACTCCAGCTGCGGATGTCGTTGGGGCTCGCCAGCTGGATGCGGACGGCGCCGTAATCATTTACGCGGTCAAAAACGCTTTCGGCCATGTTGTTCATGGTGTGTCTCTCAAATCTGCGGTCGGTGTCGGATCAGATCAGTAAAGAGTCGGGGGAGTCGTTGGTCGTTGAAAACAGGAGTGGGTGCTTGGAAAGGGCCGTCAGATCACGGGCTCCACAACTTCGCCATCCAACTTTTCGAGCTGGATGTTGAGGCAGAGACCCTTGATTTCTTGGCAGAGCACGTCGAAGACCACGGGCATGCCGGCCTCGAGCGTGTTGTCGCCCTTGACCATGGACTCGTAGATCTTCTGACGGCCTTCGGTGTCGTCGCTCTTGACGGTCAGCAGTTCCTGCAGCACATAGGCGGCTCCGTAAGCCTCGAGCGCCCACACTTCCATCTCGCCGAAGCGCTGGCCACCCGTGCGTGCCTTGCCGCCCAGTGGCTGCTGTGTGATGAGGCTGTACGGTCCAGTCGAACGAGCATGAATCTTGTCGTCCACGAGGTGGTGCAACTTCAGCAAGTACATGTAGCCCACGGACGTGCGCTGGTGGAATGCCTCGCCGGTACGTCCGTCGTACAGTTGCACCTTGCCATCTTCGGGCATCAGCGCGAGCAGTTCGCGCGCGGATCCAGCGTTCTTGCCACTTGACTCGAATGAAGCAACCCGCTCGTTGACATGCGTGTTCGCTTCCTGAATCGCCTCGAAGATTTCTGCCTCGGTCGCGCCGTCGAAGACGGGCGTGACTGCCTGGAAGCCCAAGACCTTCGCCGCCCATCCAAGATGGGTTTCGAGGATTTGGCCGACGTTCATGCGGCTGGGCACGCCCAGCGGATTGAGCAGAACTTCCACGGGAGTTCCGTCCTCCAGGAACGGCATGTCTGCCTCGGGCACGATGCGTGCGATCACGCCCTTGTTGCCGTGGCGGCCTGCCATCTTGTCACCCACCGACAGCTGGCGCTTGGTGGCGAGATAGACCTTGACCATCTCCAGAACGCCAGATGGCAGTTCATCGCCGCGGCGCATGTGGTTGACCCGGCGGTCCTTTTCGCGGCGGAGCTTTTGGATGCGCGGCCAGAACTGGTTGAATGCAACGAGTGCGTCCTCGCGCGATTCCTTTGAGCCCTTGATCCACTTCTCCTGGAAGCCATCGATCTGTTCGATGATGACGTCAGGAATGTCGCTCAAGCCGACGCGCTGGCGGGTCGAAAGGTCGACCATTTCTGTACCGGTGATGCGATTGATTTCCGAGGCCATCTGCTTGAAGAGGGTGATGGCCTTGGCGTCCATCTCCGTCTCAAAGGCGGCGATCTGCTTCTTGAGGGCCTTCTTCTGCTCATCCGTCTGATGCTGTCGACGGCTGAAGCTCTTGGCGGCGATCACGACGCCTTCGGTGCCCGCGGGCACTTCCAGCGAATCGTTCTTCACATCTTCGCCCGCACGACCGAAGATCGCGTGGAGCAGCTTTTCCTCGGGTGACAGCTCGCTCTTGCTCTTGGGACTGACCTTGCCGACGAGGATGTCGCCGGGGCCGACGCGCGCACCAACACGGATCACGCCGTGCTCGTCGAGGTTGCGCAGAGCGCTCTCCGAAACATTGGGGATGTCCGCCGTGAACTCCTGACGCCCGAGTTTCGTCTCGCGCACTTCCACTTCGAATGACTCGATGTGGATGGAGGTAAAGACGTCATCTTTCACCAAACGCTCGCTGATCACGATCGCGTCTTCGAAGTTGTAGCCGTCAAAGGTGTTGAATGCCACAAGCACATTCTTCCCGATGGACAGTTCGCCCTCCTGCGTGCTTGCACCGTCTGCGATGATCTCGCCGCTCTTCACGCGCTGCTTCACCTTCACGATGGGCTTCTGGTTCTGGCAGGTCTTTTCGTTCAAGCCAACGAACTTTCGAAGCACATACTCGTCGGCGTTGTCGATGATGATGCGCTCGGAGTCAACAAAGGTCACCGTGCCGCCGCGCTCGGCGCGAACGATCATGCCGCTCGCCTTGCCCACGGACTTCTCCATGCCCGTCGCCACGAGCGGTGGATCGACCTTCACCAGCGGAACGGCCTGGCGCTGCATGTTGGAACCCATGAGCGCACGATTCGCATCGTCATGCTCGAGGAAGGGGATGAGCGCAGCCGACACGCCCACGGTCTGCTTGGGGCTGCTGTCGACGAATTGCACCTCGGTCGATTCGGCAGTCACGAGCTCGCCACCGCGGCGCACGAGCACAAGTTGCTCATCGATCTTGCCGTCTTTGTTCAGTGTCTCGCTCGGTGCAAGGATGCTCTTGATCTCCTCATCGGCGCGCAGCTTGATGCTCTTGCCGCTCGCCTTGCGGTTGTTGACCTCCTGATAGGGGGTCAACAGGAATCCATAGTCATCCACTTCCGAGTAGATCCCGAGGCTCGCGATCAGACCAATGTTGGCGCCTTCCGGCGTTTCGATCGGGCAGATGCGTCCGTAATGCGAAATGTGCACGTCGCGCACCTCGAAGCCGGCGCGCTTGCGGTTGAGACCGCCAGGACCGAGTGCTGAAAGGCGGCGTTCATGCACCAACATCGACAGGGGATTGGTCTGATCGACCACCTGTGACAACTCGCCGCGCCCGAAGAAGAACTCAATGGCGCTTGAGATGGACTTCGAGTTGACGAGGTCCGCGATCTTGTAGGAGGTGTCCGCCGGATCCTTCACGCTCATGCGCTCTTGGACCGTGCGCTTGAGCTTCAGGAATCCCTTGCGCATTTCTTCGATGGAGAGTTCATCGAGTGTTCGCAGGCGACGGTTGCCGAGATGGTCGATGTCGTCGACGTGGGCACGCGACACGCGGTTGGGGTCCGCGGGTCGGCGCAGTTCGAGCATGTAGCGCACCACCGCAAGCAAGTCCTCGGCGCGCAGGTGTTGCGCCGATTCACCCACCTGCTTGTACTGCGGATCGTCGGCAAACTTTCGGTTGACGCGGAAGCGCCCAACGCGCCCGAGGCGGTAGCGGTTCACATCTTGGAACTTCTCCGCGAAGAGATCGCGTGCCTTCTCCGTCTGCGGCGGGTTGCCTGGACGCAACCGTGCGTAGAGGCGAAGCAGCGCAGCCTCGTGCTCGGTCGCCTCTGCGAGGAAGTCGAGCTTCTCCTCCGCAAGCGTGTTCAGGATCAGGGGGTCGCCTGGGTTGCAGATGGCGCGAACGGTCTTGAGCGGGCTCGCCTGAATGACGGCAACTTTGTCGCCGAACGGCACGCCCACGCGGCAGAGTTCCTCGCCCGTGTCCTGATCAATGATGAGTTCTGCGGAGTAATGCTCCGGACGCAACTTCTCGACGCGCACATCCTCCACCTCGTAGAACAGTTCGAGAATCTTCTCGGTGCTCGAGAATTTCTCGTCCATCGCTCGCAGGAAAGTTGTCGCGGCCAATTTGGTGGACTGGTCGATTCGCATCGCCAGCACGTCCTTCTTCGTCACTTCCAGCTCGATCCACGAGCCACGCTCCGGAATGATGCGCGCGCTATGCAGCGGTCGATCCGCGATGCTCGATGCCACTGAAAAGTCGACGCCCGGCGAGCGGTGCAACTGACTGACGATCACCCGTTCCGAGCCATTCACGACGAACTCGCCGCCACCGAGGAGAATCGGAATATCGCCGAGATAAATATCTTCTTCCAGCACTTCCGATGAGCCTTCACGTCGCAGGCGCATCTTCACGCGCCATGGATAGCCGTACGTCAATCGCAGTTCGCGGCACTCGCCTTCGGTGTGCTGAGGCTCGCCAAACGAGTAGGAGACAAACTCCAATTTCATTTGACCGTCGTAGCTCTCGATCGGGAAGACTTCCTCGAGCAGGGACTGGATGCCGAGGTGCTTCTTGCGACTTTCGGGCGCAACATCCTTCTGCAGGAATCGGTCGTACGCTTCGCGTTGAACCCGCGTCAGATTGGGAACGGGGATCGCGTCGCCGCGCTTGGAGTAGTCACGGACGGTTTGAGTAGTCATGTTCACCTCAAAGGAGTCTCGCTCGGATCGCACACGCACGCGTTCCATCGGGACCCTTCACGGAGGCAGGACGACAGCATGGCACAAGGCCATTTCCATCGTTGTTCGCCTCTGAAAAGTGCACCTGCCTGAACGCGCGCCAAGTCCCGAAGAGTAGCAAGACTGCCGTTCTTTGCGCAAGGGGCGCGATCTCAAATTTCTTTCAAGATTTTTGGCGCGTTGCCCTGCACATGATGGGCAGTCCGCTATGCAAACGCAAAGCGGGCTTTGGGGTGGCGATCGTGATCGCTAGGCGTTCGGCGCAAAAGGACAACGGACCCCACCGAAGTGGGGTCCGTTGGATGTGCTCCTTCATCTGACTCTCGGCGACTCTCCTTCCTGACGCATGCGGAGTGCATGCGCGTCGAGGAGACCCGCCTCGGGCCTGCCGGCCCGACCAGGATCACTTGAGGGTGACCTTGGCTCCAGCTGCCTCGAGTGCAGCCTTGAGCTTCTCTGCCTCTTCCTTGGGGATGTTCTCCTTCACAGGCTTCGGCGCGCCGTCGACCAAGTCCTTCGCTTCCTTCAGACCGAGTCCCGTTGCTTCGCGCACAACCTTGATCACATTGATCTTGCTTGCGCCAGAGTTCTCGAGCACGACCGTGAACTCGGTCTGCTCTGCGGCAGCGGCAGCACCGCCACCTGCATTGCCTGCAGCGGCAACCATCACGGCGCCACCAGCAGCGGGCTCGATGCCGTACTTGTCCTTCATGTAATCCGCCAACTCCACGGCCTCCTTGAGGGTGAGTCCGGCGATGGAGTCGCCGAGTGTGGAAATCTTCGCTTCGTAGGTCTTTGCATCTGACATGTTGAAACTCCTAAGTGTGAATGCTTCCCAGAGGCAGCACCACGAGGTGCCATTTCATCCCCGAAGGGACCAGTGGGAACGCGTTTGGGATCCTGATTTGGTTCAGCCTGCCTTGGCGATGGTCTCGCCCTTCTCTAGACGCTCCTGAACTTGTTTGACGATGCCGAGCACTCGCTTGCCGGGCGACACGACGCTGCCGACCACTTTGCGAGCGGGCGAGAGGATGAGCGCGACAAACTGCGACTGCGCCTCTTCGAGGGTGGGGAACTTGCTCAGGCGCTTCACGCCTTCTGCCCCTTCGAACCACGCGCCATCGATGCATGCACCCATGAGCGAGAGCTGTTCGTTCGTCTCGGCGGTCTTGACCAGTTCGCGCGCAATCGTCACGACACTCGTCTGTCCGTACACGATGGCGCGGGGGCCTTTGAGTCCTGGGTTGAGTGCCTCCAGCGGCGTCCCTGCGAATGCGCGCTTGGCGAGCGAGTTCTTCACGACGGTCACGCGCACGCTGCTCGAGCGGAGCTGCGAGCGGAGTTGCGTGTTCGCACGCGCAGGCATGCCGCGCAGTTCAACGAGCACCGCTCCTTCGACCTGCTCGAAACGCTTGCGGTACTCCGAAACGATCATGTTCTTGATTGGCTTGCTCATGGGAAGTCCTTGGTCTTCGTTCGCTTCGGGATTAGACGGCAACGGGAACGCCGGGGCTCATCGAGGCGCTGATGACGCACCGACGGATGTAGGTGCCTTTGGCCGAGGAAGGCCGTGCCTTTTCGATGACACCGATGAAATGCTGGATGTTGGCGATCAGATCCGAGTCATCGAACGACATCTTGCCGACGACACAGTGCACATTGCCGCCCTCGTCGTTTCGGTACTCGACCTTGCCTGCCGCGTACTCGCGCACCGCGGTGGCGACATCGGGAGTGACGGTGCCCGCCTTGGGTGAAGGCATCAGCCCCTTGGGCCCGAGCACCTTTCCGAGTTTGCTGACCACGCGCATCATGTCAGGGCTTGCGACGGCGACATCAAAGTCCATCCATCCGCCTTCGATGCGAGCCACGAGGTCATCGCCGCCTGCTTCCACCGCACCAGCCGCCTTTGCTGCTGCAATCTTGTCACTACCGCAGAAGCACACCACGCGCGCTGTCTTCCCGACGCCCTTCGGGAAGGAGATCGCGCCGCGAAGTGCCTGATCGGCCGCCTTCGGATCGATGCCGAGGTGCACGACAATGTTCACCGTCTGATCGAACTTCGGAGCCTTGTACTTGCGAAGCGCGGCGATCGCAGCCGATGGCGACTGCGGTTCGGTGATGCGCCCCTCCATGTTCTTGCGGACGCGCTTGCTGTGTCCGATGACGCGTGCTCGTGCGTTGGGTGTTCGAAGTGCCATGGGTTCAGCCCTCCACCGTCACGCCCATCGAGCGGGCAGTTCCTGCGATCACGCGCATGGCAGCCTCGACACTGCCGGCGTTCAAGTCCTTCATCTTGTCCTCCGCGATCTTGCGAAGTTGCGCTTGGGTCAACTTGCCGACCTTCTCGGAGTTCGGCTTGCCCGAACCCTTCTCGATCTTCAATGCCGACGCGATCAGCACGGAAGATGGTGAACTCTTGATTTCGAGATCGAAGGTGCGGTCTGCGTAGACCGTGACGACGCAGCCAACGACGCGGCCGTTGAACTCACGCGTGGCGTCGTTGAACTTCTGAATGAATTGTCCAGGATTGACGCCGTTGGCGCCGAGGACAGGTCCGAGCGGGGGAGCCGGAGTTGCCTTGCCACCCGGGGCAAGGATCTTGAACTGCTTTTGGATCTTCTTGGCCATGTCTGGAACCTCCCACCTGGCGTGCCCCAACGGGGGGCGGAGCCGGCCCAGCCAAGGTCCGGCGCGCGCAAGTAGTGCGTACGGTCTGGGATGTCGAGCCGCACAGCGTAGCAGGGCCGCCGAGTGAACGCAAGGCACGGTCCAAGTCAGCCGCGCCCAAAGCCTCTTCCACTTATAGGATGCGGCACCCCCTATGGCGACGGATTTTCTCAGCGAACTCACTTGGCGCGGGCTGCTGCATCAGACCACATCGCCTCTCCTTCAGGGGCATCTGCTTTCGGCGGCGCGTTTGGGGTACTGCGGGTTTGACCCGACCAGCGACAGTCTGACCGTCGGCAATCTCGTGCCGCTGTTGATTTTGGCGCGATGGCAGCAGGCTGGGCATCGACCCTTGGTGGTGATGGGTGGAGCGACCGGATTGATCGGCGATCCGAGCGGCAAGACATCCGAGCGTCAACTCCTGAGCGCCGAGCGCGTGCTGCACAACATCTCGCAGCAGCGTCCGGTCTTTACTCGTCTCCTGGATTTCTCCGGCAAGCATGCGGCGAGCATCGTGGACAATGCCGATTGGCTCCTGCGGCTTGGCTACATCGACGTCCTGCGCGAAGTGGGCAAGCACTTTTCGGTGAATCAGATGATTGCGCGCGACTCTGTCTCGGTGCGACTCAACGAGCGCGAGCAGGGCATCTCGTACACCGAGTTCAGTTACATGGTGCTGCAGGCGTATGACTTCCTTCACCTTCAGCGCACCGCGGGATGCACCGTCCAGATCGGCGGCGCGGATCAGTGGGGAAACATTTGTTCCGGTATTGATTTGATCCGCCGCATCAGTGGCAGCGATGCGTTTGGCATCACCAGTCAACTCGTCACCAAGTCCGATGGCACCAAGATCGGCAAGACGGAGAGTGGTGCGGTCTACCTGAATGCCGCGCGCACGAGTCCCTACCGCTTTCATCAGTACTGGCTGCAGAGTGCCGACAACGATGTTGGGAAGTTCCTACGGTGGTTCACCTTCCTCACCAAAGCGCGTATTGAGGCGATCGAAGCCGAACATGCGGCGAACCCGGGTGCGCGCGGAGCACAGCGAGTGCTCGCCGATGAAGTCACACAGTTGATTCACGGCGCGGAAGAGACACAGCGTGCCAACGCCTGTGCGGCCGCACTTTTTGCCGGCGACATTCGTTCTCTCGATGGACGATCAGCGGCTGACGTGGCTGCAGACCTTCCAGGCTTGCGTGCGCCGCGCGGCACGCTCCCCGCCGAGGGGCGTGCGCTGCTCGATCTGCTCGTGGAAACGCAACTCGCCGCGAGCAAGCGCGAGGCGCGTGAGTTCCTAGAGTCCGGTGCAGTACAGGTGAACGGCGAGCGTGCGGCACTCGACAGCAAGGTCACCGCGCAAGGGTTGCTCCATGGCAGTTATGCGTTTATCCGCAGAGGAAAGCGGCAGTGGGCGGTCGCCGAGTTCACCGCATGAGTGCTGCCAGCGTGCCGGAGTGTGTGCGCGGTTAGGATCGCATCATGGCAGGGACAGCCGACACCTTCGATCTTGGACGCTTCAGTGGTCAATGCGCGCACACGGGCAACGTGATCGCAGCGGGGGATGTCTTCATCGCTGCGCTTGTCGAGGGTGCGGACGAAACAGGCAAGCCGATGTTGCGGCGCGCTGATGTTTCTCACGGGGCGTGGGAGTCCGGTGCTCGCCCGGAACGCCTCATGTGTTTCTGGCGTTCGACTGCTCCGCAGGCGGGTGAACGCCGCACCATGCTCGTGGATGACGAGACGCTGCTGGAGATGGTGCAGCGCGACGAAGCCGATGCGGATCCTCGGCGGCGCGCGTTCCGCTGGATCCTTGCACTCGTGCTGCTTCGTCGCAAGCTGCTTCGGCTCGAGGGGATCACGCAGGAGCATGGCGCCGAGACATGGTCTTTTCTGCGTCGCGGCGCAGTCGAAGGCGAGGCACCACTGCACATTGTCAATCCAAAGATCCGCGACGAGGAAGTCAGCGAACTTTCGGAGCAACTTGGTGCGATTCTCCGAGCGGATGTGTAAAGCGGCATTCTCCATCGTCGCCGGGTTGTTGTGGAGTTGCATCGCGGTTTCCTGTGCTTCGCCGCCAGGAGTTTCGCAGCCCGATGGTCCTGCGCCCACTGCGCAGCAGTGGGCACAGACGCAGGAACGTCGCGCTGCCGCTGTTCCGTCGCTCTCGCTTCGTGGTCATGCGGACTTTGAGTGGCGAGACTCTGCTGGGCAACACTTCGATGACGGTGACTTCGACATCATTTTTCGCGCACCGAGCGAACTCTGCCTGCGCCTTTCCAAACTGGGGCAGAAGGTGCTGTGGATCGGTGCGGGGGGCGGGCAGGCGTGGGTGATCTTCCTGAATGAGAAGCCTGTGCGTGCGGTCCATCGTTTGGTGCAGCCAGCGGGACGTGCGCCGGAGCGCCCGCCGGCGGGGCTCGGCGACTCAATGCCCGGGATTGAGCGCTTCTTTGATCCTGACCGATTGACGGAGGCGCTTGGCATCGGGCGTGCGAATGCGGCCGATGTGCAGTCCATTCTGTGGGACGGTGGGCGTGCCGCATGGGCAGTTTTGCTGCCCGGTCGACGCGTGTTTGTCCGTGGGGAGAGTTTGCTGCCCATCGGCATGGAGTGGCTCGATGCATCGGGAGCGGTCACGGCAAGTTGCACACTGGGTGCGTTTGAGTGGTTGCGGAGCGAGCAGGCGATCGCTGCTTCGGAATCAACGAAGCCGCTCGTGCCAACCCGCATCCGCATCGAAGTGTGGAGTGGCGGACGGAAGCGTGAGCAGGGCAATCCCGATGGTGTTCTGCAGCTTGCTGCGGGGGAACCGACGGATGCATCGGCTCGCATGAAGCCACAGATGTTTTCTTGGGACGATGTCCGTGGGTCGACGCGTCCGGAGGTGATTGTCGCATGGGAGTGACTGCACGGCTTGTGTGTCGCGTGTTGGGTGTCTTGCTCGCTCGTTGTTCAGGACTGCGGGCGATTGGTGTGGCAGGGTGCATGGTGCTGGCGGTCGCTGCGCGTGCGGATACACCGCGCGAGTTGGTCGCTGCAAGCAGCGGAACTCATGTCTGGGTTGCGATACCAATCGATGGTGGCTGCAAGCTTGTGCACCATGCGTCCGCGATGGAAGGATCCTTTTGCCGAAGCGTCGTGCAGCTTGAGCGTCTGCCGCAGGCACTCGTTGCATCGGGCTCTGCGCTCACCATCATCATGCCTGCCTCTGGACAGCCTGCGAGTCATGCAGTGTTTGCGCTTTCCACGGAGCGCAACCCCGCCACGGGCGCGTTCTTCTATCGACCCGCCGGGCGGCTGGATGTGCTGGCGAGTGCGCCAAGCGGTGGGACATTCGCTGGCGCAGCAACGGATGGCAGCAGCATCTGGGTGCTGCAGCATGATTCGCCCATGTCGTTGCTTCGACTTGAGCCAACAGACTGGGCGGTGGAACCGCTGCCGACCGAGCGTGCCGGTACGTCTCTTGCGACATGGTCCGATGGCGCAGCGCAAGTGCCTGCGCTTGCGTTGGCAGAGGGGGGCGATCTCCTGCTGTGGCAGAGGCGAGCGGCATCGGATTGGCGCGAGACGCGCTGGCCCGGCGCAGCACGCGAGGAATGGTCGGTGGTGCAGGGGTCATCGCGCCCAACGCTTCTTGTGCGAGAGAGTGGTGGTCTTCGGATCGTCTACCCCACGCCGACGGGGGTGCGCATGCTTGCGACCATGGCGATGCCAGTCGAACCGTGGGCGATTGTCGGCGTTGGCGACGGACTTCGGCTTCTTACGGTTGCAGCGGACGGTGCGGTCCGAGTGGCGCCGATCGATCCGCTGACTGGATCTGCGGGCGAGGCCGCGGCGCTCGAGCCGCAGCCCACGACCACAAGTTTGTGGCTTCATCTGCCGATCATCGGTGCAGTCACGATCGCGATGCTGCTCGCGGGCTTCATCATTCGTCCGCCGATGAAGGCTCCGCGACACCTGCCGCCCGAGTGGATGCCGCTGCCGATGGCGCGGCGCGCGCTTGCGCTGATGGTCGACTTGCTCCCGGGCGCGGGTGTCTCACTCGCGGTGACGGAGTGCCGTGTTGGGGACCTTCTTGTCATGCCCGCTTGGACGCCAGACATTGGGCAGTCTGCACCAGCCGCCCTGATGATTGCCGTGGCAACTGCATGGTGTCTGGTGTTTGAGACGGTTCTTTCGACCACGCCGGGCAAGCGCTTGATGGGTGCACGTGTGCTCGGCATCGATGCCGAAGGTCCGCTCGAGTCCGCGGGCGCGCTTCGAAGAGCGATTCGTGCGCTGCTCAAGGGGGTCGTGCTGTTCGCGCCAGCTCTCGGGTTCTTGGCGTTCGTGCATCCACTTCAGCAGGGGTTGCCAGAAACGCTGACGCGGACCATTCTGGTTCAAGCGCGACCGCAGCGCGGGTAAACCCCGCAGTACGAGTTGCCTCGCGGCGCCTTTTACTTCGCAGCAATGCGCGGCGAGTGCCAGCCACCGGCAGGGAGCAGCGATTCGTTGGCAATTTCGGGACCCCACGACCCCGGTTCGTAGGAGTGCGCCGGGACCACGGAACCCAGCACATCATTCACGATACGCCAGCACTCATCGACACCATCCGCGCGTGCAAAGAGCGTTCCGTCGCCGCGAAGCGCATCGCCGAGCAGACGCTCGTAGGGGGTCATCTCGTCATGCTGCTGATCGATCGCAAGAAGTTCGATGGGCTCACCGACCATTCGTTCGCCGTCTACCTTCACATTGGCGTCCAAGCCAACTTCGATGCGCGGCGTCAGTTGGAAACGGAAGCAATTGTGCGGGGGATGCACGGGTTCGCTGAAGACCACCTGTGGTGGTCGGTGCAGTTCCACTCGGACCTCCGTTGCACTGCACGGCATGTGCTTTCCTGCCCGAAGGTAAATCGGCACACCGGACCAACGCCAGTTGTCGATCTGGAGGCGTGCCGCCGCATATGTTTCGGTGGTGGAATCGGGCTTGACGCCCGGCTCTTGCAGAAAGCCACGGAACTGGCCACGGACCAAGTCCGTTGGCTTCAATGTTCGCACGGCGCGGAAGAGTTTCACCTGTTCATCGCGGGTGCGCTCCGTGTCCTGCCAGTCGGGCACCTCCATGCAGAGGAATCCCAGCACCTGCATCAGATGATTCTGGACGACATCGCGCAGCGCTCCTGTCGCGTCATAAAACGAACCACGCCCCTCCACGCCAAAGGACTCAGCCATCGTGACCTGAATCTGCCGAACGTGATGGCGGTTCCAAATTGGTTCCAGGAACGCGTTGGCGAATCGGAAGTACAGGATGTTCTGGACAGCCTCCTTCCCGAGGTAGTGATCGATGCGGAAGATCGATCGCTCGTCGAACACCTCATGCAAATGCGTGTTGAGTTCCGATGCGCTCGCACGGTCATGACCGAATGGCTTTTCAACGACCACGCGCGCCCCCTTCGCGCAGCCGGACTCCGAGAGGTGCCCGCAGACGGGGCCGAACAAAGAGGGTGGAATCGCGAGGTAGTGGAGCGGCGCCTTGGCATCTCCGAGCGCCTGCCGAACCTGTGTAAACGTCTTCGGATCGGCGTAGTCGCCATCGACGTACCGCAGCAGGGAGCACAGTTTCCCAAACGCTGCTTCATCCACGCCGCCACCAAACTTCGTGATGCCATCGCGAGCGCGTTCCTTCAACTGGTCCAGCGTCATGCCACTCTTGGCGACGCCGACCACTGGAACACGGAGCACGTTGCGGCGTACAAGGGCCTGCAGTGCTGCAAAAGTCTTTTTGTGTGCCAGATCGCCGGTTGCACCAAAGAAGACCAGCGCGTCCGAAGGCGCAGAGGCGGTCATGGTTTAGTGCGCCCTCTCGCCTTCAGGCTTTTCGAGATGACCGCCGAAGCCCATACGCATGGCAGAACAGACCTTGTTTGCAAAGTCCGCATTGCCGCGGCTCTCAAAGCGGTCCATGAGTGCTGCGCTGAGCACATGGGTGGGGACACCTTCATCGATGGCGGCAAGAATGGTCCAGCGACCTTCGCCCGAGTCGGACACTCGCCCGGCGAAGCGCGCAAGATCCTTGTCGCCCGCGAACGCTTGCGCGGTGAGGTCGAGCAGCCACGATGCGATCACGCTGCCGCGGCGCCACACCTCCGTCACCTCGGCGAGATCAAACTGATACTGGTAGTTCTCAGGGTCGCGCAGCGGAGTGGTCTCCGCATCCTGTTCGCGCGTGTGCAGTCCTGCATCGGCATGCTTGAGAATGTTGAGGCCCTCGGCGTATGCCGCCATGATGCCGTACTCGATGCCGTTGTGCACCATCTTGACAAAATGCCCCGCGCCGGATGGTCCGCAGTGGAGGTAGCCCTGATCGGCCGTACCTCGCGAGCCCCGACCAGGGGTCGGCGGTGCAGCCGCCTTGCCTGGAGCGAGCGCCGAAAAGATCGGATCGAGGCGCGCCACCGCCACTTTCTCGCCGCCGATCATCTGCGAATACCCGCGCTCGAGCCCCCACACGCCACCCGACGTCCCGCAGTCGACGTAGTGGATGCCGCGCGGAGCGAGTTCCTTCGCGCGTCGAATGTCATCCTTGTAGTAGGAGTTGCCGCCGTCAATGATCGCATCGTCCTTGGACAGCAGTGGCGCAAGTTCATGAATCGTGGTGTCCACGAATGCGGCCGGAATCATCAGCCACACATGCCGTGGCCCCTTCAGTTTGCTCACCAGATCCTGCAGGCTCGTGGCACCCTTCGCACCCGCTTTGACAAGTGTGGCGACTGCCTCTGCACTGCGGTCGTACACGACAACTTCATGTCCCGCGCGCAGCAATCGCTGCGTCATGTTGGCGCCCATTCGGCCGAGTCCGATCATTCCAAGTTGCATGGTGTGTGTCCTAGGTTGGTCTCTGTTCGATCAGCCATCGCGCGCCTGTCCAAGTTGCTCAACATTTGTGCCTGGTCGAAGGGGGGAAGACTATACAGGAGGAAGATGAAATCGTGTTATGTTCCTCTCTGGAAGCTCCCTCAACCCTGCGGTGGCGCTCGAAGGACTCGCTCTAGGCCATGTTCCTGCATTCTTTCGCCGATGTGGTGCGCGTTGCAACCTTCTGCCGTACATTCTGATGCCGCACGATTGGAGTGATCATTGGCCCGCAAAGAACGGAAAAAACTCGGAGATCTGCTGATCGAAGCAGGCGTCGCCACGGCTGATAAGGTCGGGGAGGCTGCAGCTGCTGCAAAGGGATCGCGGCGCCGAATCGGCGAAGTGCTGGTGGAGATGTCCGCATGCTCCGACGAAGATGTCGCGCGTGCGCTCGGCAAGCAGTTCGGATTGGAATTCGTCAACCTCGATCGGCCTGAGGGGCTCAACCGCGTCAACAAGAAACTGCTGACTGATGACATCATCAAGAAGTACCTGATCCTGCCGCTTGATGAGAAGACTGGGAACACCATGCGCATCCTGATCCATGATCCGATGGATCTCGATGCGCTGACTGCACTTCAGTTTCGCCTGAATTGCCAGTTCGAGAAGTTCATCACGAGCCGTACCCAACTTCGCTCATTCATCGACAACGGGGGATCTGCGCAGGGGCTTCTCAACAAGATGTCCGTCGTCACCGATTCGGTGACAAGGACGCGCGACAGCAGCGTGGAGTCGAGCCGTGATTCATCGCGCGATGCATCGCGCGATGCATCCGTGGACCGCGAGAGCGTCGCCAAAATCGATGAGGGTGCGATCAAGATTGTGGACCGCATGATCATCCAGGCTGTCACGAACCGGGCAAGTGACATTCATGTCGAGCCGATGAAGGAGTTCGTGCGGCTGCGCTATCGCATCGACGGTTCCTGCGTCGATATCACCCCCTCGATTCCCAAGAAACTGCAAGGGTCTGTCTTGGCTCGTTTGAAGCTGATGGCGGGGATCAACATCGCTGAGAAACGGATCCCACAAGACGGTCGCATCAAGTTCACGGTGGAGGGGTCGCCGATCGATTTTCGAGTGAGTGCCTGCCCGTCTGTGTGGGGTGAGAGTGTTGTGTTGCGTATTTTGCGGCCGGAATCGGCGCGAATCGGTCTGCTCAACCTGGGACTGCAACAGGACACCCTCGATACGTTCAACAGGGTGATCCGACGCCCCAACGGCATCTTCCTTGTCACAGGTCCGACGGGATCTGGAAAGACAACCACGTTGTATTCGGCGCTCAACGATCTCAATCGTCCGGACCGCAAGATCATCACCGCTGAAGACCCGGTGGAGTTCTCCTTCAAGGGAATCAATCAGGTGCAGGTGCGTGAGCACATCGGGCTCACCTTCCCGATCATCCTGAAGTCCATGCTTCGACAGGCGCCAAACATCATCCTCGTCGGTGAAATCCGAGATCGGGAAGTGGCGGACATCGCCATTCAGGCGGCGTTGACTGGTCACTTGGTGTTCTCCACGTTGCATACCAACGATGCGCCGAGCGCGATCACGCGTCTCATCGACATGGGGGTGAAGCCCTTCCTTGTGGCGAGTTCGATTCAGGCGGTGCTTGCCCAGCGGCTCGCACGGATTCTCTGCCCCGAGTGCAAGGTGCCCGACACGGAGCCAGATCCGCGCATGCTCCGTTTGACGGACATCAGCCCCGAGGATGTCGCCCGTGGCACCATAATGAAGCCTGTCGGATGCCCCAAGTGCTACGGCACCGGTTACAAGGGGCGCCGCGGCGTCTATGAAATGATGATCATGAATGCCGAAATCCGCGACTTGGCATTCCAACGTTCGACCGTCTCCAAGCTTCGTGGAGCTGCTGTGCGTGCGGGCATGCGAACGCTGCTCGGAGACGGAAAGATCAAGGTGCTGAAAGGTGAGACCACGTGCGATGAGATTGCGAAGTTCGCACAGTCGGACATGGCCAGTTGAACGCTCGCTGAGCGAGTGAAGGAGACGAGATGTCATCAGGCGAATCGACCCCATCAACAAAAGTGGCAGCTGCATCGGTCCAAATGGATCGCTTGCTCGACACAGCCGTTCGTCAGGGGGCATCCGATCTTCATATCAGTATCGGGCGGCCTCCCACGGTTCGACTGCATGGACGGTTGCGATCGCTTGCGACGAAGGTCCTTGAACCGGAGGACACGATGTCGCTCATGAAGCAGATCACACCAGAGAGAAATCAGCAGCAACTTCAAGAGCACGGTGGATCAGACTTTGGCATGGCATTCAAGGATCTCGCACGATTTCGAGTCTCCATTTTCAAGCAGCGCGGTGCTGTGTCGATGGTGCTGCGGCAGATTCCCAACAAACTTTTCACATTTGAGCAGATTGGTCTGCCCGGCATCTGTCTGGAACTCATTCGCCGCCCGAGAGGCTTGTTCCTTGTCACGGGGCCGACGGGATCAGGCAAGTCAAGTTCGCTCGCCACGATGATCGACATCATCAACAACACGCTTGAGCGGCACATCGTGACAGTGGAAGATCCGATCGAGTTTTATCACTTCCATAAAAAGTCAGTTGTGAATCAACGCGAAGTGGGGGAGGATGTGCCGTCGTTTGCCGAAGCGCTCAAGCGCGTGCTGCGTCAAGATCCCGATGTGATCCTCGTCGGCGAAATGCGCGATCTGGAGACCATCGAAGCAGCCATTCGGGCGGCGGAGACTGGACACTTGGTGTTTGGCACGCTGCACACCACGGGCGCGGCAGGAACGATCAACCGAATCATCGATGCGTTCCCGACCAATCAGCAGGAGCAGATCCGCGTACAGCTCTCGACGGCTCTGATTGCCGTCCTGAGTCAAGTTCTGCTCAAGCGGAAGGATGCGCCGGGGCGGGTGGCTGGTTATGAGTTCCTCATGATCACGCCAGCCATCTCGAACCTGATCCGTGAGAACAAGACGTACCGAATCGACTCTGCGATCCAGACTGGTCGGAAGTTCAGCATGCAGTTGCTCGACGACCATCTCTGGCGGCTCTATGAAGCAGGCACTATCGACGCCGAGGAAATGATGGACTGTGCCAAGAACCCGGGCGCGATTCGGGACAAAATTCATCGTTCTGGCGGCACGGTAGGACGCCCAGAATGGGATGAAAAAGAAGAGGCTGCAAAAGGCGAATAACTGCAAAATAACGTATCGAAAGTCCGTTGGCAGAATTATTGAGCCGATTTTGCATGGTTTCCCATGCTTGGTCGTACATTCTTGAGGTCATAGCATGAGCGCACTTTCCGATATAGATCCGAGCGAACTCAAGGGGCGCAAGCTCGGTCGAGTTCTTACCAAGATGGGCAAGATCACTCGTGAGCAGGTGCACGAGGCGATCTCTGCAAGGACGGTCGATCCAACAAAGGGGCGGAAGAAGCTCGGCGAAGTGCTCATCGAGATGGGGCTCATCAGTGCTCAGGACCTCGCGGCTGCTCTTGCTGGTCAGCGTGGATTCCGATTTGTTCCGCTGGCGGGGAAAGTCATCCCACCCGAAACGCTGCGTGCGCTCACTCCCGAGGCGGCGACTGTCATGCGGGTTGTGCCGCTTGAGATCGATCCAGCCGCAAAGACCATTACGGTCGCAATCGGTTCGGCCGGCAATTTCCAGGCGATCGACAACCTGCGGATGAACATGTTCCCTGGGTACTCGATCACGGTTGTGATCTCTCCGTCCGCCGACATCGACGCGCTGATCAAGAAGGAGTACGCGCGGAAGTCGGAAAGCGCCGAACTCTTTTCGGAGGTGGATCGCTCCGAGGCAGTCAAGAACCTGCAGGGGCGCGGTGACTCGGTCGATGTGGCGTCGCTTGTCGACGCGGGCAGCGACAACGCGGTCGTTCAACTCGTGACCAACATGCTCGTCCAGGCGATCGCCAACGGAGCTTCCGACATTCATCTGGAACCGTTCGAGGACGAGTTCAAGATGCGTTATCGCATCGATGGTGTGCTGTACGAGATGAAGAATCCGCCAAAGGAGATCGCGATGGCGATCGTCAGCCGCGTCAAGATTCTCGCGAAGCTCGACATCGCTGAACGCCGTCTTCCGCAGGACGGACGCATCAGTTACCAGTTGTCTGCGGACCGCGATCCGATCGATCTTCGTGTCGCTGTTCTGCCGACCATGTACGGCGAGTCGGTGGTGCTCCGTGTGCTCGATCGTTCGGCTGTGCAGTTGGAACTGGACCGCATTGGGCTCCGCGAAGATGAGCTGGAGAAGATGCGCTACATCATCAACAAGCCCAATGGCATCGTGCTCGTGACGGGACCAACGGGCTCGGGCAAGACCACCACGCTCTACGCGGCACTGCGTGAGTTGAACCAGATTGATACAAAGATTCTGACCGCGGAGGATCCGGTCGAGTACGACATCCACGGCATGGTGCAGTGCCAAGTGAATCTGGATCAGGAACTGACCTTTGCCAAGTTGCTGCGCTCCTTCCTTCGGCAGGATCCCGACATCATTCTCGTGGGCGAGGTGCGCGATCTCGAAACGGCACAGATCTCCATCCAGGCCAGCCTGACTGGTCACTTGGTGTTTGCAACGCTCCATACGAACGATGCGCCAAGTTCCATCTTGCGTTTGCTCGATCTTGGCGTGGAGTCCTTCCTCTTGACTGCGACGATCGAGGCGATCGTTGCGCAGCGTCTTGTTCGGCGGATCTGCACGCAATGCAAGGAGCAGTTCACGCCATCGCACGAACAGCTTCTGGAACTCAGCATGCAACCGGCAGATGTAGCGGGGCGGCAGTTCTTCCGAGGACGTGGATGCGACCGCTGCACCAAGACTGGCTACAAGGGGCGAATGGCGCTCTTTGAGATCATGCTGATGGATGACGAGCTGCGCGAGTTGGTCATGCGACAGGCATCGACCGCTGTCCTTCAGGCGGAGGCGCGCAAGCGCGGCATGAGGACGCTCCGTGAGTCGGGATTGCTGGCCCTGTACGAGGGACAGACCACCATTGATGAGATCGTTCGAGAAACGATTCTGACAGGAGACTGATCATGCCAAGCTACGCATTCGAGGCTGCAAATACCGCGGGCAAGACCCAAAAGGGCACCATCGAGGCGGACAACAGCGAGGATGCGATCAAGAAGATCCGCAGTCAGGGATTGTTCCCGACGGCGGTTCGCGAGCAAAAGGAAGCCAAGAAGGCGGCCGCGGCAAAGAAAAGGCAGCAGTTGGGAGCAAAGAAAAAGAAGCGTTCGATCGCCATCGGAGGCGTCAATCAAAAGCAGTTGACGCTCTTTACGCGGCAGATGTCCACGCTCCAGGACGCGGGTCTGCCGCTGCTTCGGTCGCTGCAGATTCTCGAAGATCAGCAGAAGCCATCCAAACTGAAGAACGTGTTGGAGGATGTCTGTGAAGCTGTGTCTTCTGGGTCCTCGCTCTCCGAGGCGTTCAATCAGCACCCGAAGGTCTTCAAGCGCTTGTACGTGAAGATGGTCGCTGCAGGTGAGGTCGGCGGTGTGCTCGATGTCGTGATGCGACGACTCTCCGAGTTCATGGAGAAGGCGCAGCGCCTGAAGCGGCGCATCATCGGCGCGATGATCTATCCGTCGGTGGTCATCCTGATTGCTGTAGCCATCGTCACAGGCATCATGTACTTCGTGATTCCGAAGTTCCAGGAGATCTTTGCGGACTTCGACATTGAACTGCCTGCCCTGACCAAGTGGCTTATCTCTGCAAGCCAGTGGGTGGCGGGGCAGCAGGATGGGCAGAAGGTGCCCGGCGTGCTTTGGATCATCATGTCGCCGTTCTTGATCTTCTTCTTCTTCAAGCTGGTGCGCATGACCAAGTTTGGGCGGGCAGTGACGGACGTGATACGAGTGAAGATCCCCGTCATCGGGGGGCTGGTTCGGAAGACGGCGATTGCCCGCTTTACCCGCACGCTCGGAACACTCGTCGCTGCAGGTGTGCCGATTCTTGAGGCAATCACCATCACGCGCGATACATCTGGCAACTATGTCTTTGAGAAGGCGCTCACCAAGGTGCACGATTCGATCCGTGAGGGCGAGACCTTCGCAAAGCCGCTGCGCGAGAGCAAGGTGTGCGACGCGATCGTGGTGAACATGATCGATGTCGGCGAGGAGACAGGCGATCTCGATTCCATGCTCATGAAGGTGGCGGACAACTACGACGAAGAGGTGGATGTCGCGGTGGCCAGCCTGCTTTCGCTTCTCGAACCGTTCATGGTGGTGATCCTCGGTGGCATTGTGGGCACCATCGTGCTCGCGCTGTTCCTCCCTCTGGTGTCCATGATCGAGAGCGTGTCGAGTTCTGCACAGAAGGGCAGTTGATGAAGCGGCGCGCGTTCACCATCCTCGAACTCTTGACGGTGGTGGGGGTGATCGTCACGCTCGTGGGCATCTTGGTGGTCGGTATCTCCGCGGCGTCACGGAGCGCACAGGCGGCGAACACTCGGAACCTCATGTCATCCGTCAGCCGCGCGCTCGTGCAGTTCAAGGGCGATGTCGGCTACTTCCCGCCAGCGCTCGGTCTCGGTCCCACTGCGCCGCAGGACACGGGCTACATGCGCGATCTGGTTCGTCCAGTTGTTGCCCCAGCAGGGCTGAACCCGCAGCAGATCACCACGCTGCAGACGTACTACTCGCTGACCACGCCGGTGGAGTACCTGATCGGTCCCGGCGGACGCGATCAGGATGGCTACGGAGGCGTTGGTACAAGTCCGACGGGCCTTGGCGCGAAGGAGATGCCAAGTGTGGGGATTCGATCGCCGCTTCGTGATGGGGTGTGGGGAGCGCTTGCATCGCCTCGGCAGTCCACGCCCGGGAATGGTGCGTACAACTCGCGCAACCTGCCGCGGGGCGCCCTGGAAGCCAACACATCCACCGATCCCAATGTGCAGGGACGTTCGCTCGGACCGTACCTGGAACTGAAGGACGGCTCAGCGATTGGGGCGGTGGCGGGCTTCGATCAGAATGGCATGGTGGTCGTCGCGCGCCCTGGCGACAACCATTTCAACTCCAATGGTCCGAAGGTGCTCCTCGATTACTACGGGCAGCCGATTCGGTACTACCGCAAGGGGTACTCGAGCGATGATCCCCGGCGCACGGCAGGCAAGTCGTCGGGCTCTGGCGGCAGCAGTGGCATCGGCTGGGACCTGTCGGACATCTTCGTGCTTCGTCCGCAGCGTTTCACGCCCGGCACCGAGTTGGTCGGTGCGGTGGATGCAAACAACGATGGCGCCACCTCGCGGCAGTTGCAGACGGCGGACTTTGCACTCTTTTCTTCGGGTCCCGATCAGCGCGTGAACAACTTTGTCCGGGCCGATGCAGAGCTCTTCAACGAAGACAACATCGTGGAGGTTGGAAACTGATGCGACGCGGATTCACGGTGCTGGAGTTGGTCGTGGTGATCGGCGTGATCCTGATCCTGATGGCTCTGGCGCTGACAGTGACAAGCACCGTGCTGACTGGCAATGACCGCCGCAGCATGCAGGGCACATTCCTGCTGCTCGATCAGGCGATCGCATCGTGGCAAGCGCAGACCGGACGCGAGTTGTCGTTTGGGCGCAGAACGCTTCCAACGGGCACCACGGGAACGCCCGATTTCACGCTGTCGGCGACGGGTCCCTCCGCGGGGTTCGACATCTACGAGGAGAATCTCCAAACGCCCTACGCGATCTGTGTGATTCTCGAACGCTTGGCGTCGAACCCGGAAGCCGCGGAGATCATCGCCAAGATTCCGAGTACTGCCCTGCGGCTTGTTCCCA